>NZ_JAMOKJ010000004.1:0-229826 GCF_023656595.1 Coprococcus intestinalis
GATTATTACACTGAAAGGTGTGTTACATGTTAAGTTGATTGAACCGCCGTGTACCGAACGGTACGCACGGTGGTGTGAGAGGTCGAAAATTCCTCATCAAGAGGAATTTTCTCCTACTCGATTACTTTCTGTAGGAAACCGGACGGCTGTGTATGCATTCGGAAGGTTATGTATTGAATGATCAATGTTCCGGACTGTGATAACGCGGATTTGGCATTGACTGCGGCCAGTCGGAGATATTGCCGTTCAGAATCGCGGTGAACATTTTATCGATCGCTCCCGGATTTTCTCGGTTGATCTGATGCATCAGATTTTTGGTATATTCGCGGCGGGTATGGCCATTGGCGGGACATGGACTTTTGGCGACAGGAAGATTTTGTTTTCGGGCAAAGCCGATGATATCCGGTTCGGTCATGTACAGCAGTGGACGGATAACCGTCAGGCCGGTTCGTTCGAGTTTTGTAACCGGAGGGAATGCATAGAAGTGGCCCTCGTAGATGAGAGACATCAGCATGGTTTCTACCAGGTCATCGCGATGATGTCCGTAGGCGATTTTATTGCAGCCGAGTTCCAGTGCCTTATTGTTCAGCGCACCCTTGCGCATTTTGGCACATAGCGAACAGGGGTTCTTTTCGTGACGTTGGTCGAAGATAATCGGGCCGATTTCTGTGGATACAATGGTATAAGGAATATTTAATTCATTACATAAACTTTTAACGGCATCCATATTGAAGTTACCGAGACCAAGGTCAACAGTTATAGCTTCAAGTTCAAAATGCTTTGGATAAAAGCGCTGAAGGCCTTTTAAGGCATATAACATAGTTAAACTGTCTTTGCCACCGGATACGCCGATGGCGATTTTGTCACCTTCATCGATCATTTTCCAGGTATCAATGGCCCGGCGTGTATAGCTGTATAATTGCTGCAGTTTCATAGTTTTAGATTGTTCCTTTCAATTGAGAGTACATGATGCCATATGGTGAATCATAGCAGTATGTGACAATTCATATTTAATGTATTTATAATGACAGCATTATTCTGTACATTGCATTTTACCGATTCTTTGATTATACACAGCTAAAACAACCTTGTCAAAGACAAATAGAAGTGACAGATATCATGTCGCAAAATCAATATTTTACGACATGATATTGCCTTTTAAAGGAGTTTAAGGTATAATGACTTTATTCAATCCAAAAAAGACGTTTTGATTGACATAATATTTTTATGGTAAACTGTTTTATATCTATTGCAATTATTTGCATGTTTTGAACAGTTTCATATTTGTGTACTGCTTCTTTGACTGTATAGCGCAGGCAGAATAATTTTAATGAATTATAGTGAGTAAATTTTTGGAGGTTTAACGGATGGCTGAATTATCATATAAGGATCAACAGGATTTAAAGAACATTGAAAAGATTCGTGAACATTTACAGATTTTGCCAAGATTCTGCGGTGAATACTTCAGATCTCTGGAAATCCGTAAAAGCACAAATACCCGTAAGAACTACGCTTATGATCTGGGTGTATTTTTTTATTTTCTTAAGACCAATAATCCCTATTTTAAGGATAAAGACATATATACGCTGCCTATTGAGGTCCTTGATATGATCACGGCTATGGATGTTGAGGAATATCTTTCTTATCTTGAATCTTATACAAAGGATGGCAAATTGTATACAAACCGTGAGGAAGGCAAGGCGAGAAAACTTTCATCACTGAAGTCTTTCTATGACTATTATTTCAAGAAGAACCTGATTAGGACCAATCCGCCTCGTCAGGTAGATGTGCCAAAAATCAAGAATAAGAATATTATCCGTCTGGATCCGAATGAAATTGCGCAGCTCCTGGATGAGGCGGAATCCGGTGAGAAATTATCCGGACGCCAGCTGGCGTCCCATGAGAAAACAAAAGTTCGGGATGTGGCAATTCTGACATTGCTTTTGGGAACAGGCATTCGTGTGTCAGAGTGTGTCGGTTTGAATCTTGAGGATGTGGATTTTAATAATGGTGCCATTCGAATCATTCGAAAAGGTGGTAATGAGGCGTTGATATACTTTGGTGATGAGGTCAGTCAGGCGCTGGAGGCTTATATGAACGGACCGAGAAAGACAGCCGAGCCTGCTGCCGGACACGAAGAAGCGCTCTTTATTTCTTTAAATAAGACACGTATTACAACTCGGTCTGTTGAGCGGCTGGTGAAGAAATATTCAAGACTTGTCACCACAGTTAAAAAAATAACCCCTCATAAGCTTCGAAGCACCTTCGGTACAGCGCTTTATCAGGAAACGGGGGATATTTATCTTGTGGCGGATACCCTTGGACATAAGGATGTCAACACCACCAAGAAACATTATGCAGCCATCGATGAACATAGACGCCGGATGGCTGCTAATGTTGTCAAACTCAGGGAAAGCTGAGTTTGATACAGGATGTTAAGAATTGCTCCTATCTGACAGATGCGATTTTTTAGTTGTCAGAAACGGGAACATCTCTTCCACTGCGCAGACTTTATCGGCCAGGCAGACAAGCCAGGCCTCTCTGGATGCAGGAATTTGGGTGATATTCAGAGGCCACATATGGCTTCTGATAATCTCCTTTTCCAGATTGTTCAGAGGATAAACTTTCTCAGCATTTCTGATGGCAATGCTGGCATGCCGTGTTCCATGATGCCATGGCCCGAGATGCTCGTCCTTTATGTCATACAGATAATAGTCATGAAACATACAAGCTACAGCCAGCGCTTTTTCATTGACTGTGATATGCCATTTCTCTGCTAATTGATAGCTCATAACAGCGACATGTCTGCAATGCTCATAGGTTGTTGTGAACCGATGTTGTTTGAATTTTTTTAGCTGCTGCAGACAGTCTTTATGCAGCAGTTCATTTAAAATGTCCCAGTACATATAATCACTTCTTTTTACTAATCTACTAACTAATAGAATTAAAAATGTCCGATCGTTTGGTAGCAGAAGTCTTCATCGAAACAGATAGTCATTATTAGGATGTTCTGCCGGAGCGGATCGGCAGCAATACGGACAATTGAATCTTGTGGTCATTCACTGCGGCGGCGGATATTTTTCCTTTATGCATTTGTACAACCGCCTGAGCGATGGATAAACCAATGCCGTAACCGCCGGTTTCAGAGTTTCTGGAAGTATCCATGCGGTAAAATCTGTCAAACAGATGTGTCAGTTGTTCCCTATTAAGCGCGTCTCTGGTTGTATTCACGACAAGCAGCCGGATATATTTGCCTTTTTTTTCGAGATTTAACTGAATGTAGCCGTTTTCATCGGAATATTTCAATGCATTATCAAGGAGAATGGAAGTCAGCCTGCGGATATTGTTTTCGTCCCCGTAAAAAGACAACATGGGTTGTATCTTCAGTGTAAGCTGTTTGGATTCTGTTCGAGCAAGCGCCTGAAAAGAGGCGGCAGTTTCACTGATCACTTCTGACAGTGGAAAATCGATCATCTGCGTCTGATTCTCTCCCTCTTCCATTTTGGCCAGATAGATGAGATCCTTTGTCAATTTGCTGAGACGTTCCGTCTGGATACGAATATCATCAATCCATTCATTGGGACCTGTATCCATTTCCAGGACTTCCGTATCTGCATTGATAATGGTAATCGGTGTTTTGATTTCGTGACCGGCATCCGTAATAAAACGTTTTTGTTTTTCATAGTTTTCGGAAAAAGGCTTGATGATATGCTTGGACAGTAAAATCATCAGTCCAAGTACCATCATCAGTCCAAGGCCGGATACGCCGCAGCTGATAAGCAGGACATTGCGAAAACTGTTAAGGCTTCTGCTGCAATCCAGGAAAATGATGCGGGTGTGGCTGTCACTGTCTGTTTCTGTCCGAAGATAACGATAAGCACTGAAAAAGCCTGTTCTCTTGCCGGACTGTAAGATCTCTTTCGCATACTCTCCTGCTTCTGAACTGTTTACAGCGGCAATTTTGCCTGTGTCTGTTGAGAGAACTGTTCCGTTTTCATCCAGAAGAACCGAGAAAAAACGGGATTCATAGGGAAGTTCCGGGGACTGCAGACGGGGATTGTTATTTCCCTTTGGAGGCTCTGCCTGTGTCACGTCGGATGCATTCTCTATTGAATCGGATTCACTGCCAGGGCCATTCGGCGAAAAAACGGGCGCTGTAGCTTCAGGGGATTGTTTGGTAATATCCGTCTGTGTGTTCTGTTGAGGAAACCGGCCGTTGTTGTCCTGAAGAATCGTCAGAATTCCGTCCGCATCTTGTACAATGCCGTGATAATTCAAAATGTTCACGATGCCAATGATTATGGTGATGACGATAAACAGAGATATCATGGCGGCTGAAATCAGTTTAAAACGCAGTTTTCGAATCATTGGATCTCCTCCAGCCTGTATCCGGCGTTGCGGATGGCACGTATACGGACGGAAGCATTCAGTGCAGTCAGCTTCTTGCGCAGGTAAGAAATATAGACCCATATGACACTCGGGTCTGCATCACTCTCGTATCCCCATATCTTTTCAAAAAGACGGTCAGATGAAATAACCTGTCCGGGGTTGGCCATTAAAAGTTCAAGCAGCTGAAATTCCTTATTGGTCAGCTGATATGAGCCTGAAGGTGAAGATAATTCAAAGGAAGTCTGATTAAGTGACAGATTGCCGAAAGACAGGGAGGATGTATTCTGCGTCATTTGTGTACGGGTCATGGCTCTGATGCGCGCCAGTAATTCCGGTGCAGCGAAAGGCTTTGTCAGATAATCATTGGCTCCGCTGTCCAGACCGAGAACGCGGTCATCGATTTCAGCCTTGGCGGTCAGCATCAAAACAGGTGTGTTGATGCCCTGACGACGTATTTCTTTTAGGACAGTCAGGCCGTCTTTTTTTGGCATCATAATGTCAAGAATGGCGCCGTCATAAGTACCGCATTCAAGGTAAGCAAGGGCTTCCTCACCGTCATAGACAGCATCCACTTCATAATGATTATTTTTCAAAATGGCGGTAATGGCCCTGGAGAGGGATTTTTCATCTTCTGCAAAAAGTAACCGCATGATGTTTATCTCCTTCATTTCTTTTTCTCAATGATAGGTCATTTGAGCGGGAATGTCAAATTATTTTCTTTTTTTAGTTTCATTTAAGGTTCGCACTGTACAATAATGTCATCTTAAAAAACGGAGGCGTTGATATTATTGAAAAATCAGATGATATTTAAAAGATATGAAATCAAATACCTGTTGACGTCAGAACAAAGACTGTCTATTCAGGAGGCAATGAAACCTTATATGCAGCTGGATGATTTTGGACATTCGGTGATCAGGAATATCTATTTTGATACAGATAACTACAGACTGGTCCGTCGCTCCATAGAAAAACCTGTTTATAAAGAAAAACTCAGAATGCGCAGTTACCGGAAAGCCGGGCAAAATGACAATGTATTTCTGGAACTGAAGAAAAAGTATCAGTCTGTTGTTTATAAACGAAGAATTCTGCTGCCGCAGAATGAAGCTTTTGGTCTGATTAACAATCCATCCGACATTCAAACAGATTCCCAGATTGAAAAGGAAATCATGTATTTTTGTGACTATTATCAGTCACTGAGGCCGGTGGTCTACATTTCTTATGAGCGTGAAGCCTATTACGCTACGAATGGCAGTGATTTTCGTGTTACTTTTGATGAACAGATTTTGAGCCGGACAGATAGGCTTTCCCTGGATGAAGAACCAGGTGGTCAGCCTATTCTGGCAAAAGGGATGTCGATTATGGAGATTAAAACACCGGGCGGTATGCCTTTGTGGATGACACAGTGTCTGACAAAGCAGCATCTTTACAAAATATCCTACTCTAAATATGGAACAGCTTATCAGCAAATGCTGATGGCAGCAGTGTAAAGAATTTCTGCCTGTAATAATTTCAGCAGTACATAAAAAATAAAAAAACAAAATAGCATTTTCAGGAGGATTTAATAAGTGGGAACATTATTTAGTGGAATTTTTGACAGTGAACTGGTGAGTGTGATCTCCTTTTCGGATTTTATGCTCTGTATGATGTGTGCGCTTGTTGTAGGGTTGATTCTGGCAGGAATGTATATGTATAAGAATCGATATACAAAAAGTTTTGTGGCAACCCTTGCACTGCTGCCGGCTATTGTGTGTGCAGTCATTATGATGGTGAATGGCAATGTAGGAACAGGGGTTGCAGTCGCTGGTGCTTTCAGCCTGGTCCGTTTTCGTTCCGTACCCGGCAGTGCCAGAGAAATCGGTGCCCTCTTTCTTGCCATGGGTTCCGGCATGATTGCCGGTATGGGATATCTGGCTTATGCGGTATTATTTGCAGTGCTCCTTGGCGGCATGAGCCTGATCTATAATAGAATAGATTTTGGTGAAAGAAAAAATGCGGCAAAATATAAAACTCTTCATGTCACGATACCAGAGGATTTAGACTATACGGGTGTATTTGATGAAATTTTTGCAGATTATGCTGAAAAATGGGAACTTGTCAATGTGAAAACAACAAACATGGGAAGTTTATATAAGCTGACATATAAGCTGACCATGCGAAATACAGATAAAGAAAAAGAAATGATAGATAGAATCCGCTGCCGTAACGGCAATCTGGAAATTAATGTTTCCAGACAGGATACAGTTGCTGCCGAACTATAGAAAGCGTGATAAACGAATGAAGTATTAGAGATGAATGTTTTAAATATAAGAAATGGTGAAAGAATTTAAACAAGGAGAAATATATGAAACGTGGAATGAGGAAAACAGCGGCGGCTTGCTGCATTGCATTGCTGCTGCTCTCCGGTTGTGGGAAAACAGCAGGAAACGTCAATTCAGATACAGCTGATTCTTCGGCGGTGACAGAACAGTCGGGTTCTGAAGAATCAGCGGTTAGTCAGAGTGATACAGATATAGACAGTATGTTTACGGACAGGGATAAAGAGGTAGGTTATGATGAGGAGAAATGTGTGGCTATCACTTTGTCAGATGATGGCAGCAGCTGTGACAATACATCAGTTGCCATAGATGGCCAGACAATAACCATCACAGAAGAAGGCACTTATCTTCTCTCCGGCTCTCTGTCCAATGGCTCAGTGGTTGTTGCAACAGATGAAAATGTAAAAGTTCGTCTGATATTCAACGGTGTTGTCATTAATAATGACAGTTCAGCGGCTATTTATGTTCAATCGGCAGATAAGGTTTTTATCACTCTTGCGCCAGACAGTGAGAATATGCTCAGTAATGGCGGTACATATGAAGCTGTTGATGATAATAATATTGACAGCGTGATATTTTCAAAATCAGATTTAACACTAAATGGCAGCGGCAGCCTGACGGTTACGGCTAAGGCGGGGCATGGTATTGTTTCAAAAGATGATTTAGTAATTACAGGCGGTACTTATGCTATCACAGCGGCTAGTCAGGGGCTTTCGGGCAAAGACAGCATTCGTATTCTGGATGGCGATTTTACGATTGCATCAGGTAAAGATGCACTCTATTCGGAGAATGAAGACAATGCGGAAAAAGGATTTGTCTATATTGCAGGTGGTAATTTTAATTTGACAGCATCCGGGGATGGCATCAGTGCATCAGGAAATATGACGCTGCTGGATGGCATGTATACCATGACAACAGGCGGAGGCAGTGAAAATGGCAAGGACCATCAGGAAGGCGGACCAGGAGGTTCAGGCGGCCTGGGCGGCATGGATAACCCTGGCGACGACATGATGACTTCTGGAGAACGTCCGAAGGAAAACCGTGGAGAAATGTCGGACAACGATCAGATGACGCCGCCGTCAGATGATCAGCAGCCATCGGGACAGATGATGGAGCAACCGGACAGATCGGATGAAGAAACTGAAACAGATGAAGAAATTGAAACAGAAGAAACAACCGGTACAAAAGGTATCAAAGCCAAAGGCAATTTAATTATCTCCGGAGGTACATATACGATTAACGCGGCTGATGATGGCATACATTCAAACAGCAATATCACAATCAATGGTGGTACATTGGCGATTGCATCCGGAGATGATGGTGTCCACGCGGACGGTCAGGTGATAGTAAATGACGGCACGATTGCTATATCAGAAAGTTATGAAGGTATTGAAGGTAATGAAAAGATTCTGATTGTCGGCGGCCAGATTACACTTACATCCAGTGATGACGGTTTCAATGGTGATACGATTGAAATCAGCGGCGGCCATACGGAAATAGATGCAGAAGGTGATGGTATTGATGCTAACGGAATCCTGACGGTTTCCGGCGGTGAAACTTATGTTTCCGGACCTACAGGTGATGGCAACGGTGCCCTTGATTATGAAACCGATGCAGTCATTACAGGCGGTATTTTAGTTGCAGCAGGTTCTTCAGGCATGGCGGTGAATTTTGGTAATAATTCGACGCAGGGGTCTGTTCTGGTGAACATGGATCGTCAGGAGGCAGGAACAGATATCGTTCTGACAGATGCATCAGGAACAGAGCTGATAAACTGGCAGACTTCTAAGGAATACACTTCCGTTGTGGTTAGCTGTCCTGGAATTGCTCAGGGTGAAAGTTATACATTGAAAGCCGGAACATCCAAGACAACGGTTACTATGGATAGTTTGATTTATGGTACAGGTAATACTATGGGAAGATAAAAATACGCACCCGGGAGTCTAGGCTCTTGGGTGCGTATGGCTGTATATATCCCGGATTCTTCCGGTGTTCATCTTAAGGTAAATCTGTGTCGTAGAAATATCGGAATGACCGAGCATTTCCTGAACGGAACGCAGATCAGCACCATTTTCAAGAAGGTGCGCAGCAAAAGAATGACGCAGCGTATGCGGTGTGATATCTGATTCAATGCCGGCCTTTGCAGCGTATTGTTTCAAAATCTTCCAAAATCCCTGCCGGCTCATTGGCTGCCCGCTGTAGTTTGGAAAGAGAATCGCGCTGCTGTCATCGGAAATCATGGCGGGACGTGCCTGCTTCAAATACTGACGCAGGGAAATGCGAGCAACACTGCCAATGGGAATGATGCGCTCTCTTCCACGCTCGGAACAGCGAATATAACCGGCCTGTACATTGATGTCATCAATTGTCAGGGAAACGAGCTCACTGACCCGGATGCCTGTTGCATACATCAACTCCAACATAGCCTTGTCACGAAGCTCCTTGTTATTGCGCCCAGCAGGCTGTTCCAGAAGCCTTGTTACTTCGGCAACAGTTAATACCTCCGGGGCCTTTTTCTCGATTTTCGGGGCCTTAAGCCTTGCTGCAGGGTTGCCCTGATGGTTCTCATATCGTTCAAGATAATCAAAAAAAGATTTCAGAGCGGCAATATTTCTTGAAATGGTGGATGTGGCAAACTGTTTCTGTTCCATCATGAGAATATAAGCATTCATGGTCGTCTCATTCACATCGGTCAGATCGACAACAACCTGAGCGTCAAGAAAAGCCGCGAACTTCTCAAGATCCCGCTTGTAGGATAAAATGGTATTGCGGGAGGATTTCCTGACCGCTTCAAGATAATGTATAAAATTGTCTAATTGTTGTTCCATTGCTTTGCCGCCTCTTTAGTTTCTTAATAATATGAGTATGATACCAGGGTCAAAAGGTCAGAAGGACGATGCAAGCTTGCTTGCAAAAGGATTTTTGACCTCTTGACCCGCCAAAAACATGAGTAAGTAGCCATTTTTCAAAGAAAAATGAGCGGATTACGAATGTTTTTGAGGATTGCGAGAGTGCAAAGCACGTAGCAATCTGGTATCAAAGGGGTCAAAATACTTTTTGACCCCAACATCATGAGTATTATTATAGTCAAATGTGAACAAAAAATCAAATTATTTTTTGTTATAAAAGTAATTGAATACCATATTGCAGTAAAACGGGATTAAAAGCCCATTCTACTGCAGTGCCGATTGTCCAGAGCAATAAACCGATAACGAGAAGTCGTTTGTTAATGGGCAGCAGATGATCCGTAAAACCGGCAGTCATGCGCCAGGTCGCATAAAGAGCCGGGACATAAAAACAGACCTGAGGCAGGAGTCGGAAAATACACAAGATCAGGCCGGTGATACCGTATTCAAAAGCTGATAAAAGTCCCACAGTACCATAAATAAAACCGATATACCAGAAATACAGATGACAGAAGATTTTTCTTCTGGTTTTGAATGTCAGTGCAATAAGCAAATAAAAAGGAATACACCGGCATAGAAAAAGATAAATAAAAAATCCGCTGTCTGTTGTGAAATCCAGGATAAAGCGGTCATAATCTGACTGGCAGAAAAATGTTGAAGGAGAACTGCCCTGTGTCATCAGCAATAAAACAATTGATAGCAGTATGCCCATGGTCAGATCCAAAAGCCATGGATGATAAAATAAATACGAA
The DNA here is from genome assembly GCF_023656595.1 of Coprococcus intestinalis. NCBI lineage: Bacteria > Bacillati > Bacillota > Clostridia > Lachnospirales > Lachnospiraceae > Coprococcus > Coprococcus intestinalis. Next base: position 10,363 of record NZ_JAMOKJ010000004.1, read on the forward strand.
CGAATAAAAATCCCCCCTGATTCAGCATAGTATATGCAAAATTCAGAGGGGATATGTGCATTGGCTCAAAATTCATGTAAATGGGACTACATATTTCTGCAGCGGTCACAGACAGCAGAAACTGCCTCGATCAAGCTGCTTCTGAAGCCGGAAGCTTCAAGTGCAGCAACAGCAGCAATGGTCGTTCCGCCCGGGGAGCAGACTTTGTCTTTGAGGACACCTGGATGCTCCCCTGTTTCAAGAACCATCTTGGCGGAGCCTAAAACAGCCTGGGCAACAAATGTGTAGGCTTTGTCCCAAGGCATGCCGTATTTTACAACACCATCAGCTAATGCTTCAATCATCATATAGATAAAAGCCGGTGAACTTCCGCTGGCTGCGGTAACAGCATCCATAAGATTCTCAGGAACGGTTTCAGTCTTTCCGAAAGAAGTAAAGAACTGCATTAATTCCTGGCGTTCCGTATCTGAAAAAACATCCTCAGACCAGGAAAGACCTGTCATGCCCTCACCTACCATTGCCGGCGTATTTGGCATGGCACGGATAATACGCGCAGATGCACCGAGTGACTGCTTCAAATCTGCAATTGTATAGCTTGGCGCCAGAGAAATGATAATTCGTGAGTCATCAAGTACTGGCTGTATCTCTTTTAAAACACCGTCATAAAACTGTGGTTTGACAGCAAGAATAATGTATCTGGACTGTTCGGCGCATGCGCGGTTGCTGTCAATCCAAACAGCGCCGGTTTCCAGTGACAAAGCTTTGCCTTTGACAGCATCTTTTCTTGAGAAAGCAAGGGTGCTGGCGGGAAAAACAGACAGACATCCCTTGAGCATTGCTGATCCCATATTACCCATGCCGATAAAACCAAACTGATACATTGTCTTACGCCTTTCTTATTCGTCCCAGTTATGATATACGTTCTGAACGTCGTCGTCTTCATCAAGAAGATCAAGAATACGGTTCATTTTCTTAATATCATCTTCGTTTGTCAAAGTAGCCCATGTCTGAGGAACCATTGTTACCTCGGCCTCAGCCATTGGAATGCCTTCTTTCTCAAGGGCATCACGTACAGCGCTGAAATCATCAGGATCTGTAATGATCTCATAAGAATCTTCTTCATCACTGAAATCTTCAGCACCTGCATCAAGGGCGATCATCATCAGATCATCAGCATCCATATCGCATTCTTCCTTGTCAATGATGATCTGGCCTTTCTTGTCAAACATGAAAGATACACAGCCACTTGTACCAATGGAACCGCCGCCCTTTGTGAAAGCACTTCTTACATTGGCAGCTGTACGGTTGCGGTTGTCAGTCAGTGTCTCTACGATAATGGCAACGCCGCTTGGGCCATAGCCTTCATATGTATTATTCTCATAGTTAACAGAACCAAGGTCGCCTGCAGCCTTCTTGATACCACGTTCGATTGTATCGTTCGGCATGTTGTTGGCTTTCGCCTTGGCAATAACATCACGCAGTCTGCTGTTATTGTTCGGGTCTGAACCGCCCTCTTTAACAGCTACAGCCAATTCACGGCCAATAATTGTGAAAATCTTACCTTTAGCAGCATCATTCTTTTCTTTTTTATGCTTAATATTCGCAAATTTCGAATGTCCTGACATAATTACACTCCTATCTCGTACTAATAATATCAACCTATTTATTCTATCATTTGTTTCAGCAAGAATCAACCCGTAATTTTGGTAACCTTTACAAGGCTGATGGCGTTATCTTTGACATTCATGACTTTAAATGTATAGCCATCGATATCAATGCTGGCAAATTCATTATTCTGCGGAATATGTTCCAACTTGGAAATCAGAAGGCCGTTCAGTGTTTCAAAATTATCATCAAATGTAATGCCAAGAGTACGGGTGATGTCTTCTAGTGGGGTCAGGCCTTTCATCAGATAGGCACCGCCGATAATCTGGATGTTGTCTTCATCGGGATCATATTCATCAAGGATATTACCGACGATTTCTTCAAGAATATCTTCCATGGCTACAAGTCCGCAGGACTGACCGTATTCATCCACAACAATAGCCATATGCATCTTTTTAGCCTGCATTTCACGGAAAAGCGAATTGATATTCTGGGTATCCGGTACAAATACCGGCTTACGCATAACTTCTTTGATGGAGGTATCCGTTTCACCGCTGACAATCAGACGCATGACATCCTTTAAGTGGAGAATACCGATAATATTGTCTGTATCATTCTCAAAAACCGGATAACGGGAGTAGCGTTCCCGGGCCATGATTTCTGCGGCTTCGCTGAGGGAAAGACTGCAGTCCACGGCACAGATATGACGTCTGTGCGTCATAATATCAGAGACTTCCTTGTCATCGAACTTGAAAATGTTGCTGATCATCTCAGCTTCACTGGCTTCAATTACGCCCTGCTCATGACCTTCGCTGACCATCATGATGATCTCCTCTTCTGTCACATTCTCCTCAATATCCTTCGGATTAATGCCGGCAAGGCGGACAAGAAGGCCGACAGAGCCATTGATGAGTGCAACAAAAGGTCTGCAGAGCGTACTGATCAGTGTCACGATACGAATGGCGGAATAAGCCCATTTCTCAGCATACTTAAAAGCCAGACGTTTTGGAAAAAGAATGCCGAAAACAGTGACAAAATAAATAATAATCAGACAGACGAGCAGGTGACTGATAACTGCAGCAGGCCAATACATCAACCGTGCCTGGGTCATCAGGAGAAATGTCAGGTCCGTAAAGAAAGGCCGTGCAACAAATGCGCCGGCGATAATCGTCACGGCTGCACCGATCAGATCAATGGTACTCATAAAGGCAGCAGGCTGTCCGACAAAACGCAGAATCCTGGCAGCACGGCTGTCGCCTTCCTCTTTCTTCTTGGTTAAAACGGACTCATTGACAGCGGAAACAGCTACTTCTGTTCCGGTAAAAGCTGCATCAATTAACAATAAAATAATAAATATGACGATCCGTATAATGGGGTGTCCATCGTCCATGAAAATAATCTCTCCTTTTTGTAGTGTTTTATAAAAATATATCAGATTTGAAGTTGTTCGTCAAATAAAAAAGCTGTCCCTTTAAGAGACAGCCCCGGAATTATGTATCCAGTTCAAGACTGATGCTTAATGCACGGTCTACTTTTTTGAGAATTTCATTGTCCAGATGACAGACTTTTTCTTTCAGGCGTTTCTTGTCAATGGTACGTACCTGTTCAAGGAGAACAACGGAATTCTTGATAAGCCTGTACTTTTCAGCATCCAGTTCCACATGGGTAGGCAGCTTGGCCTTATTCATCCGTGATGTTATGGCAGCACAGATGACAGTCGGGCTGTGGCGGTTGCCGGTGTCATTCTGAATAATGAGTACTGGCCGTACCCCGCCCTGTTCTGAACCGATCACCGGCCGGAGATCAGCATAATAGATATCGCCTCTTTTAATAATCACGCATATCACACTCCTGATAAACTATAAGGCTATTATTCCCGTTTATCGGAAGTGTATTCATCAGGACTGCGAAAATCTCTGATTATCACCGAAGATAATTCACGATATCGACAACTTCACCGTCACGATAGTAAACACGCGGTACACGGCGATTGATATCGCATACAAATTCGTAATTAAAGGAATTGTTGATGGCGGCAACTTCTTCTACAGGAATGGATTCGCTGCCTTGAGAGCCCACAAGAACGACTTCATCGCCTTGTTTGATCTCATAATCAGCATCTGTAACGTCAACCATCAGCTGATCCATACAGATACGGCCGATGATCGGCCAGGACTGACTGCCAATCAAAACGCGGCCTTTATTGGATAATGCTCTTGGATAGCCATCGCCGTATCCAATGGAAACAGTAGCAATTTTGGTTGGACGCTGACAGACATAAGTAGCTCCATATCCGACGGTGGTGCCCGGTTCCACGGTCTTTACATAGATGACATGGCTCTTCAGCCGCATCACAGGTTCCAGTTTGATAACTTCTCTGTCAACTTCATCAGAAGGATACAGACCGTAGATAATAATGCCGGCACGGGCCATATTCATGCGCATGCCAGGGTATTTGATAATGGCTGCACTATTTGCACAATGTTTGATCGGAATATGAACGCCGTTTTTCTCAAGACGGTCGATGACGTTGTCAAAACGTTTCAGTTGTTTAAATGTCATATGATCATCTTCGCAGTCTGCACAGGCAAAATGTGTGAAAATACCGTCGATACGGATATTCTTAAGCAGAGAATTGATCATAACAATACCCTGAACAGTGGCCTCGATACTCTCAGCATCGGATTTGAAGCCGATTCTGCTCATTCCTGTATCCAGTTTAATATGCACATCGGCAACTGTGTGCATGGCGTTTGCAACAGCATCAAAATCTTTGGCCATGCTGTATGTAAAAATAGCAGGCATGATATGATGGGTGATCATATCTGCATACTGTTCTTTGGCAACAAAACCGAGAACAAGGATTGGCTGGATAATACCGTTATTTCGCAGTTCAATACCCTCATCAACAGTTGCAACAGCAAAACCGTAAGCGCCCATTGCAGCTAATTCACGGGCAAGGACAATAGAGCCATGGCCGTAGGCGTTTGTTTTGATGACACACATAAGCTTGGTATCACCGAGAACAGCCTGAATTTCCTGGATATTATGTTTCAGTGCGTCTAAATTAATCTCGGCGCAGGCACGATAAGTGTTTTTCATATTTTCCTCCAAATTAAGCATTGCTTTTTAGTCTAAAGTGATCTCTTTCAATAATTCGGGGATAGCATTTAAAACATCAGAAGCTGTCATTGAATGAAATCCTTTGTTGAAAGCTGCCGTATCTCCCGCGCATCCATGAAGATAGACACCCAGACGGGCGGCTTCGGATAATGGCATGTGCTGGGCACAAAGCCCGGCAATGATTCCTGTAAGAATATCACCGCTTCCGCCTGTTGCCATGCCATTATTGCCTGATAAATTGATATATATTGTTTCGGAATTATCAATAATCATTGTTCTTGTATCTTTCGCAATACATATTACACCATATTCACGCGTAAATGTTTCACAAACTTGTACCAGATTTTCTTTAAGATATTGGATATTATGGCCAGTTAATCGTGAAAGTTCCTTCATATGAGGCGTAATGACCGTTGGAACCGTGGATTTTGACAGCCACTCCATGTTTTTTGACAGGATATTCAGTCCGTCAGCATCAATGATCAGAGGAATCTTGATATCCGAGGCTGTTACTGTTCTGACAATATTTTCGGAAGCAGCATTTTGACCAAGCCCCGGTCCAAGTATAATGGCCTGATAATTGTTCAGCTGATCGGAAAGCGCTGAAAGGTCAGGGGCTGTATCAGGATAAGTTTTCAAAACAGCTTCAGGCAAAAGCTGCTGAAGAATACAGCGATTACTCTCCGGAGTATAAAGTGTGACAAGCCCTGCCCCCATTCTGTATGCAGCAAGTGCGGAAAAATAAGCAGCGCCCGCCATATTCTTGCTGCCTGCGATAACCAGCACATGACCGTAAGTTCCTTTGTGAGAGTCTGCATATCGTTTTGGAAGTCGTTTGTAATCTTCTTTGGTATAGGTGATGTATTGCAGACCTATGGTTTTTGCAGCTGCCGGATCAAAACCGATATCCCGGCAGATGACTTTGCCGGCACAGGATGCACCGGGATAAAGAACAAGTCCCTTTTTGATATAGCCGAAGGTGACGGTTCTGTCTGCATGGACAGCGGTTCCCATGATCTGACCACTGTCGGTATGGATACCGGAGGGGGTATCTACAGCAATGACTTTGCTGCCGTTTTCGGATGCACTGTTGACGGCGGTGATCCAGTCCTTATAAGTGCCTGTCACAGGACGGTCAAGGCCGATACCAAAGATGGCATCGATGATTATATTATATGCGTCAAGGTCCGTGTCATTGCTGATCGGGACTGACAAATTCTCGGCAATAGACAACTGTTTCTGACAATCCGGTGACATCTTTTCTCTTCGGCCTGCGAAGAAAATCGTGACATCATATCCTCTGCTGTGAAGAATTCGGGCGGCAGCGATGCCGTCACCGCCATTGTTGCCGCTGCCACATACAGCTGCGATCCGGACGGCAGGAAGCTTCAGTTGTGCAGCCACTTGTGCAGTCTCTTCAGCAATGGTCAGGGAAGCCCGTTCCATAAGGACAAGAGATGGAATGCCGGTGTGTTCAATTGTATACGTATCAATGGCTTTGGCCTGTCTGCCTGTGACAAGATATTCCATAGTGCTTATCTCCTTTTAAACAGAAAATTAGCTGAAGAGCCAACCATTGACGCTTCAGCTAAAAAATCAGTATCCAGTTCATTAATCATCCATATAGGAATGATAGCTGTATTTCTCTTTGCCGCGGTTGCGGAAGTTATAAGATAATGTCATCAGACTCTCGTCAAGATGGACATTCTTCACACAGACGTCATCTGACACATGCAGATCTGTTGGCGCAAAGTTCCAGATTGCGCGGATACCCCATTCTTCCAGCTGGCTGGCGAGCGTACGCGCATTCTTCTTCGGAACGGTCAGCGTTGCAACGTGAATCTCATGGGTCTTGATAAATTCTTCCAGCTCGTCCACCATTTTGATCTCTATGCCATGTACAGCGAGACCTTCAAGACGTGGGTTGGCATCAAAAATACCGATAACCTTAAAACCGATACGGTCAAAGTCATAGTTAGCTAATGCCTGACCAAGATTGCCGGCACCGATAATGATCATATTCTGGATTGTGTTCAATCCGAGAATCTTCCCGATTTCTTCGAAGAGATATTCGACGTTATAACCGTAGCCCTGCTGCCCGAATCCACCGAAATTGTTAAGATCCTGGCGGATCTGTGAAGCCGTCACTTTCATTCGGATACTTAATTCCTTTGACGAAATTCTAACAACATTATTCTCTAGTAATTCGCCCAAATATCTGTAATATCGTGGTAATCTACGGATTACTGCTGATGATATACCTCTTTCTGACATTTCAATCACTCCTGTTTTCTATATTTCGTATACGTATCTTCATTCTAACCATTTATACAGATAGAGATATGTACAAAAAATCTGATAATAAATTCACAATAGTCGATGCTATACATGTTTATTATAACGGAATGATATTTTATTGTCAATCAATGTTTTATTATAAACGTATGAATAAATGTAATAAACGTATTCCGTATTGTTTAATTCAAAGCTTGAAACAATTTCCATGAAACGTTATAATGAAAAGTAAAGTTTAAAAACAGGAGGAGTTTCATATGATACTATCTTGCCAGCAGATTAGTCTGGCCTTTGGAACAGAGGTTATTCTTGACAAGATTTCATTCCATATAGAAGAACATGAGAAAACAGCCATTGTCGGCATTAATGGTGCCGGAAAATCCACGTTGCTGAAGATTATTATGGGCGAACTGACACCGGATTCCGGTGAAGTGATTATCAGCAGAGGTAAGACCATTGGTTACCTGGCCCAGCATCAGGATATCCATTCAGAGGCAACAATTTATGAGGAAATGATGAAGGTCCGTGAGAATGTTGTGCGGATTTATGACAAGCTCCGTCAGCTTGAATTGGATATGAAGCATGCAGATGAGGATAAACTGCCAGAGATGTATGCAGCCTATGATCGCCTGAACCATGCCTTTGAGCAGGAAAATGGATATGCCCTTCAGAGTGAAGTGACCGGCGTATTAAAGGGACTGGGTTTTACTGAGGAGGATTTTAATAAGAAGGTATCTTCTCTCTCGGGAGGACAGAAAACGCGAATTTCCCTGGGATGTCTGCTTTTGACGAAACCGGATATTATTCTGCTGGATGAACCGACGAATCATTTGGATATGAAGGCGATTGCCTGGTTGGAGACATTTTTGCAGAATTATAAGGGTGCTGTGATCATTGTTGCCCATGACCGGTATTTTCTGGATCGTATTGTTACCAAGGTTGTTGAGATTGAGAACCATAAGGCGAGAATGTACAGCGGCAACTACTCTGCTTTTGCGGAGAAGAAAGCACAGATCCGGGATGCTGAATTGAAGGCCTGGATGAATCAGCAGCAGGAAATTAAACATCAGGAGGAAGTAATCGCCAAGCTGAAATCCTTTAATCGCGAGAAATCCATTAAACGTGCCGAGAGTCGCGAGAAGATGCTTGAGAAGACCGAACGTCTTGAAAAGCCTCAGGAAGTCAATGCCTATATGCATTTGTCCCTGATACCGGATGTGCAGAGCGGTAATGATGTGCTTCACATTGAAGGCCTGAGCAAAGCCTTTGGGGAGCAGCGTCTTTTCTCTAATATCGATATTGATATTAAACGTTCAGAAAAGGTGGCACTGATCGGGGATAATGGCACCGGCAAGACAACGATCCTGAAGATTATCAATCAGGTTATTCCTGCTGATAAAGGTCTTGTCCATTTGGGCAGTAATGTCCATATTGGTTATTATGATCAGGAACATCAGGTTCTGGATATGAATAAGACGATTTTTGATGAGATTTCCGATACATGGCCGTCTATGACCCATACCCGTATTCGTAATGTATTGGCGGCGTTTCTTTTTACAGGCGACGATGTATTTAAATATATCCGTGACTTGAGCGGCGGTGAACGCGGGCGTGTTTCTCTGGCCAAGCTGATGCTCTCTGATGCCAATCTTCTGATTCTCGATGAACCAACTAACCATTTGGATATTATGTCCAGAGAGATTCTTGAGAATGCACTGCGCTCCTACAGCGGTACAGTTCTTTTTGTTTCGCATGACCGATATTTTATCAACCAGGTTGCAACAAGAATTCTGGAATTGTCGGAAAACGGTCTGGCGAATTATAACGGCAATTATGATTATTATGTTGAGAAACAGCTGAATCCCTCTGCAACAGAGTCTTCCGGTGAATCCGTTGCCTCAGAGACAGTGACGACGGAGACTGTCAGTACAGCCAAAATGGACTATAAACAGCAGAAAGAACTGCAGGCAAAGGAAAGAAAACGTAAGAACCAGCTGAAGAAAACAATGGAGCGGATCGATGCCATTGATGCCAGATTAAAGGAACTGGATGAACTCCTTGTTCAGGAAGATGTTTATACCAATGTCAGCCGTCTTATGGAGATCAACAAAGAAAAAGAAGCTTTGGATGAAGAACAGCTGACATTAATGGAATTATGGGAAGAGCTGGAGGGCGACGATGACAGCCTGGATTAATGACTGCCGCACCTGCCGTCCAGACATTCCGGGATGTGAAAGAATCCCCAGCCCTGATAGGATTTTGGGTAATTCAGAGGTCGGGCGCTTTTTAAAAGACAGCGCTTGACCTCTTTGTTTGTTAAATCCGGATATTTATTAAGTATCAGGGCGATTCCTCCGCTGACAACCGGGGAGGCCATGGAAGTGCCGCTGCGGATGGCATAAGGATGAGCAGGCAGATGACCGCAGGAGCAGATTCTGAAACCAGGAGCGAGAATTTCAGGTTTACAGATGCAGGTACGCGTTGGTCCCCTTCCGGAAAAGAGACAGCTGCTTGAGGGGTGTTCCGGGACCGTAATTTCATGCGTGGCACCGACGGTAATAATCTTTTTGCTTGTTCCGGGGGATGTGACACTTCCGGAGGCCGGACCGTTATTGCCGGCTGCCGCAACGACAGTCAGTCCTCTGTCCCAGGCATATTCGGCGGCATCTATGAGCATTCGGCTCTCTGTTGTCTCCTCTCCGGCTTTGGCACCAATGGAGATATTCAGGATGTGAATGTGAAAACGGGAACGGTTTCTGACGGTCCATTCAATGGCACGACAGACGGTTTCAGCGGTGCCGTTTCCTTTACTATCCAGAATTTTCAGGATGATCAGATGGGCCCTGGGAGCCATGCCCATATATTTCCCTTCAGATAAATAGCCGCTGCCAGCGATAATTCCGGCAATATGCGTACCGTGTCCATTGTCATCATAAGGTGTCTGGCGATGGTTGACAAAATCACGGAATGCCGTAATGCGGCTGCCATGATTCATAAAATCCGGATGGGGATAGATACCGCTGTCTAAAACAGCAATGCCAATACCGGAACCATAGAGATTTTGTTTATATGCGGAATCGGTGCCTGTACGCTGTCGAACGATATTCAATATGAACCCCTTTTAGATAGAAAGAACCGTTTATTTATCATATTCATAAAGCTGAAAAAGTAGACAAAAAATAATCCTGCAGGCAGCACCAAGGCCGATTGCAGGATTATTTTTTGTCTGTATGGTTATGTGACGGATCTGCAGCAGCTACAGAGGATCAAAACCGTCTGTTATTTGTTTGCGTAAACAATGCCTTTCTTACTGTCCACAGTTACGAAAGCGCCCTGTTTCAGGATTTCTGTTGCATTCTTAGCTTCAAGAAGAACTGGAATATCAAGGCTCATGCCTACGACTGCTGCATGGGATGAAAGACCGCCTTTTTCAACAATGAGGGCAGATGCTGTACGAAGTTGCGGCATCATCTCATTATTGGTTTCTTCAATAACAATGATATCACCCGGTTTGTAGTTATGGAGCAGTTCGCTGGCTGTCTTGCATACACAGAGATTGCCAGAAACAACCTTGTCGTTGATGCTCTTGCCCTTCATCAGGACATGGCCGACAACATGGACTTTGATAAGGTTTGTTGTACCGGAAACACCAAGAGGTACACCGGCTGTGATAACAACAACTTCACCCTGCTGAACAATGCCTGTTTTCTCAGCAGTATCAACGGCCAGGTCAAAGAGCTGATCTGTGTTCTCCTCAAGCTGGCACATCATGATCGGTGTTACACCCCAGGAAAGGTTCAGCTGACGATAAGCCTTTTTATTCATGACACAAGCAACAACAGCACATTCCGGACGATACTTGGAAACCATGCGTGCGGTGAAGCCGGATTTCGTAACACTGATGATGGCAGATGCATTCAAATCCATTGCTGTTGTACAGCAGGCATGGGAAATGGCATTTGTGATATCAGGGTTTACAAGTGTTGTTCTCTCTTTAAAACGCTTGCGGTAGTTGATGGAAGCTTCTGTACTTTCAGCAATCTTCACCATTGTCTGAACGGCTTCGATCGGATAAAGACCTGCAGCTGTTTCGCCGGAAAGCATGATGGCACTTGTACCGTCATAGATGGCATTGGCAACGTCTGTGGCTTCTGCACGCGTCGGGCGAGGGTTCTTCATCATGGAATCAAGCATCTGTGTAGCTGTGATAACAACTTTGCCGGCTTCGTAAACTTTCTTGATGATCATCTTCTGCAGTACAGGTACATCCTCAAATGGAATTTCAACACCCATATCACCACGAGCTACCATGATACCATCTGATACACGGATAATCTCATCAATGTTCTGAACACCCTGCATATTCTCAATCTTGGAGATGATCTTGATATCTGTTCCGTTATGATCCTCGAGAATCTTGCGGATATCAAGAACGTCCTGCGCGTTTCTTACGAAGGATGCTGCAATGAAATCATAATCGTTTTCTACTGCAAAAACGATATCATCATAGTCTTTCTGGCTGATATAAGGCATTGTCAGATGGCAGTCAGGTACATTGACGCCTTTGTTGTTGGATACAGCACCGTTGTTTAATGCGCGGCAGATGATATCTGTATCTGTTTTCTTGATAACAGATAATTCAATGAGACCATCATCGATCAGAATTCTGCCGCCAACCTGTACGTCGTTGATCAGATTCTTGTAGGTGATGCTGACGATATCCTGTGTACCTTCAATATCTCTTGTTGTCAGTGTGAATGTATCGCCTGTATGCAGTTCAATTCTGTCATTTTTAAACTTGCAGACACGGATTTCAGGACCCTTTGTGTCAAGCAGGGCTGCAACAGGAAGATTCAGTTCTTCTCTGACTTTCTTGATAATATTCAGTGTTGCAAGATGGGATGCATGATCACCATGGGAAAAATTCATACGTGCAACATCCATGCCGTTCAACATGAGCTGTCTGATTTTTTCTTCATTATTTGTTGCAGGACCGAGTGTACATACGATTTTTGTTTTTCTCATTACCATTTTTTCTCCTTTTGTTGTCATTCGATTTAGTAAAAACATGTAGATTTACATCTGATAGATGCCGCGCTGTTTTAAAGCGGCAATAGCGGCAACAACAGTTGCTTTGTCTTCTTTATAGGTGACGCCGTACCATTTGTCATTGGAGTGCAGAACCTGCACCGTTGCTTTATTGTCAGCAAGGAGGCTGCTTACAACGGATGGCAGGAAGTATTCTGCCTTAAGCGGATTCTTCGGCATTTCATTGGTGAGGAAATCTGAAAACTGTTTTTTAAGCTCTGCCATGAAGCTGGCAGAAAAGCCCCACATATTCATCGATACGCGTTCATCCGGTGAAATCGGAATCAGTGTCTGTCCGTCATCCTCGGAATAGGCAGCACCATCCGGTGTCATAACGATATAGGTGCGCTCACAGATGCCAGTCAGATAACCTTTTGAATCAACGGTGCAGACACCACGGGAAACATGTCCGTTCTCCGTTAATGTATTGCCAAGTCGATAGCCGACCATTGTGTATCTGTAGCGGCTGTCATCTTCATGGGTTGTCAGATAATCATAGATCATCTTGAAGGCTTCCGGACCATAATAGTCGTCTGCGTTAATAACGGCAAACGGGCCATCCAGGATATCGATACAGCTGAGAACAGCATGCCCGGTTCCCCATGGTTTTATGCGGCCTTCAGGCACCGTAAATCCATCAGGAATATTCTCAAGTTCCTGAAAAACATAAGCAACTTCCATAAGTCCCTCTGCTCTTTTGCCGATGGTCTCACGGAAAATCTGTTCGTTTTCTCGTTTAATAATAAAGATCACCTTTTCGAAGCCTGCGCGGACAGCATCATAAATGGAAAAATCAATGATGATATGTCCATCGGAATCGATGGGGTCAATCTGTTTCAACCCGCCATAACGGCTGCCCATGCCGGCTGCCATAATTACAAGTACAGGTTTCTTCATTTGTCAGTTCCCTCCCTGTATTAGTCTTTCCAATACTGCGACTAAATATCTTCAGAGCTATTTTATCATAACAAATCTGAAAATTCACCTACTTTGTGAAAAATTTTTCAATTCTGTTCAATAATAACTACGATTCGCCTTTTCTATGATGTTTATCAGTGGTTCATTTAGCATATCAGATAGAATCAGCAGTGATCCCATTGACGGTTTGCATACTTTTGTTTCCCATAAATGGATTGTATTGGTACTTACGCCGAGACGATCTGCCAGCTCCTGCTGTGTAATATTATTTCTGACACGATATGATTTCAATGAATAGCCCAGTTCTGTCATTTGACTGTCAATAATCATTGCGTTTCCTCCCTCATCTTCATTCTTTCTGTTGTTGTCCTTTGATTGAAGTCACCTCATCCATGGATTTTGCGGTAAACCTATTCTATCACAGAAGGAATAAAAAACATGTCGAAATAAAATAAGTATTCTATTAAATTTTCCTATTGTCTTTCAGCTTTTTAATCAAATATAAAACAGGAGGCGTGTTTTTTCGATTAAAAGAATCAATCTTCATGACCGAAAAGTATTTTGGAGGCAGATTGTGGAGAAATTCTTCTACAGCCGCTTTCTCTTCTGCACCGCCGGGATGGCCGTAATAAGATAAAACAGCACCGCCGCCATCTGTCTCCGTTATGGAAAGTGCAGCTTCAATTGCTTCCAGTGTCGAGGTACCTTTTGTTATAACGGTGGGATCACCATCCGGCAGGTAACCGAGATTAAAGACAAAAAATCGGATTGGATGATCAATATACTGTTTTAAATGGCTGTGGGAATCAAGGATCAGGCGGGCCGGAGTCAGCAGGTGTTCTTCTGCCAGAAGCGCCTCTGTTCGTGAAAGTGCTTCCGGCTGAATGTCGAAGCTGTAAACAGTGCCTGTATCTCCGGTAAGACGGCACATATACGCGGTATCATGTCCGTTGCCCATGGTGCAGTCGCAGACGGTATCACCGGGACGGATCTGTTCATCCATGCACTGATGGATGATGTCAATCATTTTTAAACGGGTTATTTCAAACATTTTATGTACTCCTTAGGAACGGGGACAATCTTTGCCCCATAAGATATATCAAACATGGATGTGGAGGCTAAAATCATGAGTGATTTAGCTGCAACAGGATGCTGCAATGACTGCGGCTGCAACGGGTTAACAAATAATAACGGAAATGGCTGCGGAGGCGGCAATAACTGGATCTGGATCCTGATTCTTCTTTGCTGCTGCAACGGCAGCAATGGCTGTGGCTGCGGAGGCTGCGGTAATGACAGCTGCGGATGCGGCAATAATAACTGGATCTGGATTCTGATTCTTCTCTGCTGCTGCTGCAATAACTAAAAATTAAAGCCGGATGACCTGTTTCAAGGGGCCCTTTTGGGGCCTCTTTTGTATAACCAATGATCTTTTTATGCAGGTGTGGAAATATGCCTCAGTTCCTTTGCTGCGGCAGATATCCGTGCCTGGCGGCGCAGTGTTTATCTATTTCGTAAATCGTGTTCTCATCTTCAACAATGAAAGTTTCGCTGTCCTGTCGGATAATTTTGGAATGCGGATGCATAGACGTTTCCTCATTGTGAAAAGGATACCCGGATACGGATTTTTGTTTGTCCATCTGATATCATACTCCTTTTTCTGTTCTAATACAATATATGATTGGGAAGGGTTTCCTGTCAGACATATCTGTACAGCAGGCATATTTCAGATGAAGTGATCATAGAATATAAAGAATTCATTTGCCTGGGAGTGGTCTGTGATAGATACAGAAAAAATTCCTTTGACAGAAGCAGATACAGCTGCCTATGATTCAACAGCCCAGATATTGAAAGCGGCAATGGCCTATGTCAATCCATCCATTGGGAGAATGATGGCGGTTATGGCAAAATCCATAGAACTGCGGCATATGATGCAGTATTTAGATCAGGGAGGTGTCAGTGCCTGCGGTGTGAACAACCGCGCAATTCCGCCGGAAGAAGTTATCCGGGATTTGAGAAAGTATTGCGGGGCAAAGGAAAAAGAGCAGCTGGACCGTTGTCTGAATATGATGAATATGGCAAAAATGTATGATATGTACAGAAATTTTTCCGGATCCGGGGATCTTTCAGCCATGGCATCTATGATGGCATCCGCGTCAGGCGCAGACAGCGGTGAGTCAACGAATAGGGATGGCAATACCTGCTCTGCCAGCGACACTGATTATCTCAGGAAAATGCAGTCAATGCTCACACCAGAGCAGATCCAGCTGATCCGTCATATGAATGGACAGCAGAATACATAAAGGAGGCAGCAGTATGACACGAGTAGATTGGGCCAGTCATCCGGCCGTCAGAAAAATTGATATCCGAAAATTATCAGTGCTTATGGCGCTGATAAATCAGTCTGAGGGGAAAAGTTTTTCAGAAATGATTCCATCTATTATTGAGGCGAATAAACATCTGACAGCCATGGGGCTTGCGTTTACCAATGATGAGATAAAATTGATCTTTGATGTAATGAAAAAAGATATGTCTGAGGAGGAAATGAAGCAATTCAATAAGCTGAGGAGCCTGATGAATCTGCCGACGTGGCTTTAAAAGGCTGGTGCAGCTCGAAAGATTTTGAAATAGTTCGATCGACAAGAAAATAGGACTTAAAATAAGCAATACAATTTAGACGCTTATTTTAAGTCCTATATATTAGAACTACACTAGCGGTTGTTTATTTCACGATCAGGTTCAGAATCTTGCCTGGTTTATAGATAACTTTGACAATGTTCTTGCCTGCGGTGATGTTGGCAATCTTAGGCAGTGCCATGGCTTTGGCTACGGCTGTTTCTTCATCATCATCTAATGAGAGTTCAACTGCATCCTTTGGCTTACCGTTGACCTGAACACCGATTTCGACTGTTTCGTCTACCATCTTGGATTCATCATAAACCGGCCATTCGGAAACGGACAGGAAACCTTCGCCGCCAAGCATCTCCCAGAGTTCCTCTGTGATATGCGGTGCGAATGGTGAAAGCAGCTTCAGGAATGTGACATACTGCTCTTTGCCAACCGTCGTCGCAGATTCGAAATCGTTCAGCAGTGCCATCAGTGTAGCGATGGCTGTGTTGTACTTCATATCTTCAATGTCGTCGCTGACCTTCTTGATGGCCTTGTGGAGCGGATTGTCAAGGCTGTGGAGATTCTCGTCCGTAACCTTCTCAAAGATACGATAAACACGGTCAAGGAAACGCTTGCAGCCGCGGACAGAGTTTTCATTCCAAGGTGTAGAGGCGCCGTAATCACCCATGAAGAGGATGTAAGTACGGAGTGTATCTGCACCGTATTTGTCTGCAACATCCAGAGGATCCACAACGTTGCCTTTGGATTTGCTCATCTTGGTACCGTCAGGTCCGAGGATCAGGCCCTGTGCGGAACGTTTTGCGTATGGTTCAGGTGTGTTGACAACACCGATATCATACAGGAAACGATGCCAGAAACGGGAATAGATCATATGTCTTGTAACATGTTCCATACCGCCGTTGTACCAGTCAACAGGCATCCAGTATTTCAGCTTCTTCGGATCTGCCAGTGCTTCTGTGTTGTGAGGATCGATATAACGCAGGAAATACCATGAAGAACCGGCCCACTGAGGCATTGTATCTGTCTCACGTTTGGCATCCCCGCCGCACTTCGGACACTTGCAGTTCACAAAACTGTCAATCTTGGCCAGTGGAGATTCACCGTCTTCACCAGGCTGGAAATGCTCTACCTTCGGCAGACGAAGCGGTAACTCTTCGTATGGTACACCTACCATACCGCATTTCGGACAGTGAACAATCGGAATCGGTTCACCCCAGTATCTCTGACGGTTGAAGGCCCAGTCTTTCATCTTGTACTGAACACCCTTCTCGCCGATACCCTTTTCTTCAAGGACTTCGATCATCTTCTCAATAGAATCCTTCTTGTTGGTATAGCCATTTAAGAAATCAGAGTTGATCATCTCACCATCGCCGGTATATGCTTCTGTGTCAATATCGCCGCCTTTGATAACAGGGATGATCTCTTCACCAAATTTCTTGGCGAAATCATAGTCACGCTGGTCATGGGCAGGAACAGCCATGATAGCACCTGTACCATAACCCATCATAACATAATCTGCAATGAATAACGGCACTTTCTTGCCGCTGACAGGGTTAACTGCCATAAGGCCGTCAATCTTGACCCCAGTTTTGTCTTTATTAATCTCGATACGTTCAAATTCGCTCTTCTTCGCGCATTCTTCACGGTAAGCTTCAATCTGATCCATATTCCTGATCTGATCAGCATACTTGTCGATCAGAGGGTGTTCCGGTGCGATAACCATAAATGTCACTCCGAAAAGTGTATCCGGGCGTGTTGTATAAACGCGGAGACTCTCCTGTTCATTATCCAGCTTGAAGTTCACAAATGCACCTGTGGACTTGCCGATCCAGTGCTGCTGCTGCTGCTTGATATTGTCAGGGTAATCGACTTCGTTCAAGCCTTCAAGCAGTTTATCTGCATATTTCGTAATACGAAGATACCATACTTCCTTAGATTTCTGGATAACATCACTGTGGCAGATATCACATTTGCCGCCCTGGCTGTCTTCATTGGAAAGGACAACTTTACAGGATGGACAGTAGTTAACCAGAGTCTTGTCTCGGTAAGCGAGACCTTTTTCAAAAAGCTTCAGGAAAATCCACTGTGTCCACTTGTAGTAGTCTTCCTGAGTTGTATCAATAACACGATCCCAGTCAAAGGAGAAGCCCATACGCTTCATCTGATTGGAAAAACGTTCAATGTTCTGATCGGTAACAATTCTTGGATGTGTATTAGTCTTGATGGCGTAGTTCTCTGCCGGAAGGCCGAATGCATCGAAACCGATTGGGAAAAGAACATTATATCCCTGCATACGACGCTTACGGGATACAACTTCAAGACCTGAATAAGCCTTGATATGGCCGACATGCATGCCGGCACCACTAGGGTAAGGAAATTCTACAAGTCCGTAGAACTTCGGCTTGTCACTGTTGTCTTTGGCAGCAAAGAGGTCAGCATCGGCCCATTTCTTCTGCCATTTTGATTCAATTTTCGCGAAATCGTACTTCATAACGCTTTGTATGTTCCTCCTTAAAGGGAAAATATCCCATAATAGTTAAACTATTTTTAATTCTATCATAATGTAATTGAAAGTCAATGGTAACTATTCAGTTTCACCGGCTGTGTTCTCTGCTTCTTCGGAAGACAGATCGGTGTTCTCTGGCTGAAGAGTTTCAGCCGGAAGTGTGGAGATAAGGTTCAAAAGCTTCTCCAGTCGTACAATAGAGTCCTTCGGTGTGATCTTCGCGCAGAAGAAAGCAATAATGGCCAGTGCAAAGAGCAAGATTGCCTGCTGCCATAAATGCTGCGACAACATGACGATGCCGCCGATACCCATTGCTGCAACCATAAACCAGAGAAAGAAAATGGCGGATTTCATCTTACCGATGACGCCGCTGATCTTACTGCCTGTACCATCCGGTTCAATAGTTCCCATAAAACGTGTTGACAGATAGACGGTATCATAATCGCTGTGGAAAAAGACCATCAGCTGATTCTTCTCATGCGTACCGAAAAAGCATCGCTCACCACTGTAGGCACCCTTGTTCTTAGAAGTAAATTCTACAATTTTGCTGTCCCACAGGCGGAGCCATGTTTCGGGATCGTGATCACTGTGTATTTCAAATGGTTTCATATGAGAAACAACCTCCCTTTTTGTTGATTGTCTGAGTCGAACAATCCAAATAATTGTAACATATGTTGGGTAACATTACAAGTAGCTGCCCATTCCGGCATACAATGCATTTAGTTGTCATAGAAAGAAATAAAAAATTTGATCATATAAGAAAAGCAGCCCAGATATGTGGACTGCCTTTCCGAAAATGTCTGATATCAAATTGAATGATTACTCTTCTGCTTCGTTGGCATTCTCTGCAATGACACGTTCCTGAACATCTGATGGTGCCTGTTCATAGCGGTCAAACATGTAAGAATAAACACCTCTGCCGCCTGTCATAGAACGAAGATTGGTGGAGTAGCCGTATAATTCGGATAATGGAATATCTGCAACAACTTCTGTCTTGCCGTTGCCGACAGGGTTCATACCAAGGACACGGCCTCTTCGTTTGTTCAGATCGCCCATAATATCACCTGTGTAACTGTCAGGAACAACAACGCTCAATGAAGCGATTGGTTCAAGAAGAACCGGTGTTGCTTTCATGAAGGCAGACTTGAAGGCCTGTCTTGCAGCTGTCTTGAAGGCCATTTCTGAGGAGTCAACCGGATGATAGGAACCATCAAATAATGTGGCTTTCACCCCGACAACCGGATAACCGGCCATAGGGCCTTTACCAATGGATTCCTGAATACCCTTCTCAACTGCAGGGAAGTAATTCTTCGGTACAGCACCGCCGACAACGCGTTCTGCGAATACATAAGGGGTCTCAAGATCGCCGGATGGCTCAAATTCCATAGCAACATCACCATATTGGCCGTGACCGCCGGACTGTTTCTTGTATTTCTCACGAACTTCCACTTTCTTGCGGATCGTCTCGCGATATGGTACACGCGGTTTGGAGAGGGTAATCTCCACTTTGTACTTGGCTGCCAATTTGCTGACAACAACATCCAGATGCTGATCACCCATACCGTACATCAGGAGCTGACGGTTTTCCTTGTCATTAAAAGTCTTCAATGTACAGTCTTCTTCCATCATCTTCTGCAGTGCCTGGGAAATCTTATCAACATCGGCTTTGTTCTTGGCTGCATAACGTTTGTATGTATAAGGGGCACTGAGTTCAAACTTATCAAAAACAAGCGGATCGCTCTTCAGTGAAAGGGTATCGCCGGTTTCGGTGTTGGTCAGTTTGGCGATGGCACCGATATCGCCGGCTTTGAGTTCAGGTACTTCAATGGCTTCTTTGCCTCGAAGAACATAGAGACGGTTCATCTTCTCTTCTGTTTCACGTTCATAGTTATAAATCACGGAATCCGCTTTCAATTCACCGGAGCATACCTTAATTAATGAGTAACGACCGATGAAAGGATCTACGATGGTCTTAAATACATAGGCCGAGAATGGACGTCTGGAGTCATAATCCACATTGTATTCCTTGTCAGTTCTAGGATCTTTACCAAAAATCTTGACTGTATCACGGATTGGTGACGGAAGGAATTCAACACATGTCTTCACGAGATTCTCAATGCTGATATTGTAAAGGCCGGAACCGCACTGAACCGGAACAACATTGCCGTCATTGACATTCTGTCTGAGGGCATCGATAATCTCATCAATTGTGAATTCGCCGCCTTCGAAATAACGATCCATGAATTCTTCACTTGTCTCAGCAACCGCCTCAAGGAGTGCTTCGCGGCAAGGTTCTAATTCTGCCTGAAGTGCATCAGACAGATGCATATCTTCTATCGCAATGTCTTCGAACTTATTGCCGTCGTCTGTGCATTTGCGTCCCAGCATCTTAACAACATTCACATAGCCGGTGAACTTTCCGTCTTCCTTGACAGGCAGATGGAAAGGAGCAATCTTCTTGCCGTATAATGCACGAAGGTCTTCTACGATCTTCGCATAATCTGCATTGTCATCATCAATATCTGTTATAAAGAATACTCTCGGAATATCATACTTCTCACAGAATTCCCATGCACGTTCTGTGCCTGCTTCTACACCAGCTTTACCGGAAATAACGATGATCGCGCCGTCTGCAACGGATAATGCTTCTTCAACTTCACCAACAAAATCGAGATAACCCGGCGTATCAAGAAGATTGATCTTCCAGAATCGCCATTCAATTGGAACGATGGATGTGCTGATTGAAAACTTTCTCTTGATCTCTTCTTTATCATAATCGCTGATAGTATTGCCATCAACCACTTTGCCCATACGTGATGTAACACCTGTTACATTCGCCATTGCTTCAACAAGTGTTGTCTTTCCGCAGCCGCCGTGTCCCAGAACTGCTACGTTACGAATATCCTGTGTCTTATAAACCTTCATGTCCAGTCCTCCAATACGATTTGATACATAGGTTAAACTTCTGGTGAATACATGATCTATTGAAGAAAACCCATGTCTATATTCTACTAAAAAGATGATGATTTTTCAAGTATTTTATCGATATTTAACAATAAATTCTGAAAATTATTTTCTGATAGTTGGAATATTTGAACTAGACAGATAAAATTTACTGCTTTAAAGTCATAAATCATTGACTTTTATATAGGTAAGTGTTAGACTGATAAAAGCTTAACTTAATTTTATCATACAAAAGGGGAAATATTATGTCTGACAAAACAATCGGGTTTATCGGTCTCGGGCTTATTGGCGGTTCCATTGCCAAGGCCCTTCGTCGTGTACATCCTGAATATAGATTAATTGCATACAATCGCTCCAGAAGCAGTCTTGTGGAGGCGATGTCTGATGGGACGATCAATCAGGCAACGGATGTGATCGATGCTTCATTTGCAGAGTGTGATTTTATTTTTCTGTGCATGCCGGTTTCTGTGAATATCCAGTGTCTGAAGAAGTTAAAGGATCTTGTGCCGGATACCTGTGTGATTACAGATGTGGGCAGCGTTAAATCCACAATTCATGAGGCGGTCAGAGAACTGGGAATGGAGACGCGTTTTATCGGCGGGCATCCCATGGCCGGATCAGAGAAGACAGGCTATACAAGTGCAACAGACCGGCTTCTAGAGAATGCTTACTATATTATAACGCCTACTGCCCTTTCCAATCCTGACAAGGTGGCGGAAATGCGTCAGCTTGTAACAGATACAGGTGCAGTTCCAATCGTACTGAATTGTGAGGAGCATGATTATGCAACGGCTGCGATCAGTCATCTTCCCCATGTTATTGCCTACACACTGGTGAATCTTGTCCGGACATCTGATAGCAGGGAGGGGCTGATGCGTCAGCTGGCAGCAGGCGGTTTCAAGGATATCACCCGTATCGCCTCATCGTCCCCGGATATGTGGGAATCCATTTGTCTTGAGAACCAGGGGCAGCTTTTGAAGGTGATTGATGCCTATAAGGCTTCATTGGAAGATATATCAGAGGCTATCAGAGAGAATCGGGGAGACAAACTGCATTGTTTCTTTGAAGAGGCCAAGGATTACCGCGACAGTATGCCGATGAAGATGAAAGGCAGTATTGAGCCGGCCTATGAGATATATGTGGATCTGATCGATGAATCTGGTGCGATCGCAACGATTGCAACTATACTGGCTTCCAATCGTATCAGTATTAAGAACATCGGCATTATCCATAACCGGGAATTCCAGGAAGGTGTTTTGCGTATAGAATTCTATGAACAGGATGCCGTGGAGAAAGCAACAGTACTGCTGTCCAAATATTCCTATATTATCCATACACGATAGACAGAAAAAGTTCTGGATTCTGCAGCATAAGAAAACCCTGCTGAAAAACTAATTTTCAGCAGGGTTTTCTGTTGGATCAATAAAATCCTGTATTCTGTGACTCAGGAGATAGGCATAGGCTTCTACCATATTCTCGGCGGTACATTGTTGATTATTGCTTTGAATCCACCTCTGAAGAAGGTTGGATAATGAGTTGGCATAAAAAGCAGCAACAAGTTCAGCCGTCACTAAAGGATTGTTCGTCTGGTTCTCTATATAGATTTCGCTCATCTCTGACAGGAAAAGATTATGCAGAGAATTCCTGATAATGTCCGTGAAGGCATTCTGACCTGTAATCTCAAAGGCTTTCCTGTAAAAAGCACAATCGTTCTTCATACATACAAATAACAGTTTTAAACCTTCTGTATACATCTTCTGCTCAAACATTGCGCGAACTTTTTCTATAATATATTCATTAAAAATCCATTCAACGACTTCGTATTTGTCGCAGAAATAATTATAAAAAGTCGGTCTGATGACGCCGGCTTCGTCTGTGATCATCTTGATTGTGATTTTCTCAAAGGGATGATTGCGCATAAGTACTTTCAGACTTTCGCCGATCAGCGCCTTGGTCATCTTTTTTCTTTCCATTCAAAATTTCCCTCCAGGCTGCATGCTCAATTGCAACAATATTAGAAAGTATAACACAAAAAGAAAAAAATGCAAATATAATTTACATATTCTAGTAATAGCAATCATTGATTTCAGAATATTAACATGCAAATTAATATGTGATATTTGAAACAGATGAATTGCAGACGATAAAAAGGGAACTGCTTCGGCAGTCCCCTCTAAAGAGTAATTATTTTTTGTAATTTGTGTACTGTGGTGTTTTGTGGGTTTCTTCAACCCAGATCTTATCGGCATGACCCTTCCATTCTTCAGCGTAATTCTTGCATTTACTGCAGAGATGTTCAACGGTTTCAGGAGATTCCATATTTGTCTGGTGAGCACCTGTTTCATGAACCATCTTCTGAAGGAATTCCGGATTCTCAAGCATCGGGCATGGACGCAGATGGTTGTTGTTGAATGGCTGACCGTTATGATAAGCCATAAACAATGGGCTCTGGAGAATCTCAAGAATGGAGTTCTCATGAATGTTTGTATTGGAGAAGTGGATGAATACACAAGGTTCTGCATCACCTGCAGAGTTAATGTGGAAGTAGTTACGTCCGCCTGCAATACATCCGCCGACATATTCGCCGTCATTCTGGAAATCCATTGGGAAAAATCCGATATCACACTGTGGAGAACGGATCTCACGGATACGTTTGATCATGTATTCACGCTGTTCCATTGTAGGCATCAGGTCAAGAACTGCATTGTTGCCCACTGGCATGTAGTGGAAATAGAATCCAAAACGTGCTCCTTTTTCGGAGATCATTCTTAAGAATTCATCACTTGTAACTGCCTCAATATTGGCACGTGTGTAGCAGATGGATGTACCGAAAATGATACCGTATTTCTTCAGCAGATCCATGGCTTTCATGACAGCTGCATAATGACCGTCACCACGGCGGGCATCATTTGTCTCAGGTGTACCTTCGATGGAAAGCTGGAAAGTAATATTGCCGAGACGAACCACTTCTTTACAGAAATCTTCATCGATCAATGTAGAGTTTGTGTAGATTGAAAGCTCAACATCGTTATGCTTCTCTGCAAGACGAAGAATGTCGGCCTTACGTACAAGCGGTTCACCGCCTGTCATCATATACAGATATACGCCAAGTTCTTTGCCTTCTGTGATGATCTTATCCATATCATCGAAGCTCAGATTAGCCTTGTGACCGTATGTACCGGACCAGCATCCCTGACAATGCATATTGCAGGCGGATGTCGGATCAAAGAGAATCAGCCACGGAATATTGCAGTGGTAGATTTCACGGTTCTTACGGATCATCTTTGTGCCGCGGAAGAAAGCTTCAAAACCAAGATTCAATGCAGCCATTTTGGCAACATGAGGATCTGTTTCATCCAATACACGATTGATGAATTTAATCCATCTGTTATCAGGATCTTTGATAGCTGTTCTAACCTTATCGTAATCTTCTTTGGAAAATCCATTGCCCCAGAACTGTTCTGCCCAGTCTACTAATTCAAGAAATCCTTTTTCTCTGTCTTTGTCTACCATCGCAAGGACTTTGTCGATGATAACACTGGCAGCTGCACGCTGCGCTTTATGTGAAATTTTGTCTAATGTTGTATTCATATTTCAATCCTCCTGATTTATGCTAAATATTTTAATACGACATCCATGGCAGAAATCAACAGCAAAATACCGCCAATGCCGTATGCCTTTGTCTTTTGCTCATATCCAAGCCGCATGCCGGTGTACAGCCCGAGTATAACCATAACGGCTGTAATGATCAGTATACTCAGAGCTACAATATAGAACCTCGCCTTTAAGAGGCCAAATCCCATACCGGCAAAAAGTGCGTCAAGGCTGGTGAAGAATGCAGCAACACAGAGCTGTTTGTAATTAACATCGCTCAGTCGTTCGAGAATACCTTCATTTTTCCAGGCTTTGTATAACATGTATACGCCAATAACCGTAAAAATGATGACTGAAATAAATTCACCTACATAGCTGACATTTTTGGCGATGTCTGCCAGATAAGGAATTAATGTGACCGTATGACCGATGGAAACGGCAACCACCTGCCAGGCACAAAAAAACAGACTCATTTTCAGAAGCTTTGTCTTTTCAATCTTTAAAAGAACGGCTCCCTGACACACAACAACAGCGTAGACATCTAAAGACAATCCGATGGAAATGATAAGTATCTCTATAAGACTCATACCGGACCTCCAGCCCATTTATTTATTTTCTGTATACTTTAGCATGTCTGCTAGCAATTAGTACTATAAAAGAAAATGAGCTGAAAGTACAGATTCACAAAAAGGCAAATGTTCAAAAAGAAGCTACAAAAGAATTAAAATGTCGTATTTTTAGAATATTTTAGTTGTCCAACGGGTGCAATCCCAGACATCTGTAGCGAGACCGTCATAAAAGTCCGGTTCGTGGCAGACCATCAGGATGCTGCCGTTATAATCTATCAATGCACGCTTCAACTCATCTTTGGCATCTGTATCCAGATGGTTGGTAGGCTCATCAAGGAGAAGAACATTGGTCTCTCTGTTGATCAGCTTGCAGAGACGGACCTTTGCCTGCTCGCCGCCGCTTAAGACACGCACCTGGCTTTCGATGTGCTTGGTTGTCAGACCGCATTTGGCCAGTGCTGACCGTACTTCATACTGACTGAAGGATGGAAATTCATCCCAGAGTGTTTCAATGCAGGTTTTTGTGCCGTCACCGGTCATCTCCTGCTCAAAATAACCAATGTTCAGATAATCTCCCTGTTCTACCGTGCCGCTGATGGAAGGAATCAGGCCGAGAATACTTTTAAGCAGCGTTGTCTTGCCGATACCGTTGGCACCGGTAAGGACGATCTTCTGCCCGCGTTCCATTTCAAGATTCAATGGTGTAGATAGTGGCTCATTATAGCCGATGACCAGATCCTTTGTCTGGAAAATGTAACGGCTTGGTGTGCGGGAAAGCTTAAAATTGAATTCAGGCTTTGGCTTCTCGGAGGCAAGTTCGATCACATCCATTTTGTCAAGTTTCTTCTGTCTGGACATCGCCATATTGCGGGTAGCAACGCGTGCTTTATTTCTGGCTACGAAATCTTTCAGCTGGGCGATTTCCTTCTGCTGCTTGTTGTAAGCTGCTTCCAGCTGTGCTTTCTTCATGGCATAGACTTCCTGGAACTGGTCGTAATTTCCCACATAACGATCCAGACGCTGATTCTCCATATGATAAATCAAATTGACCACGGAGTTCAGAAATGGAATATCGTGGGAAATAAGAATGAAAGCATTCTCATAGTCATTCAGGTAACGTTTCAGCCATTCAATATGGTCGACATCCAGATAGTTGGTAGGCTCATCCAAAAGCAGGATGTCCGGTTTTTCAAGGAGAAGCTTGGCCAGCAGGACTTTGGTACGCTGG
Organism: Coprococcus intestinalis; assembly: GCF_023656595.1. Taxonomy (NCBI): domain Bacteria; kingdom Bacillati; phylum Bacillota; class Clostridia; order Lachnospirales; family Lachnospiraceae; genus Coprococcus; species Coprococcus intestinalis. Next base: position 36,881 of record NZ_JAMOKJ010000004.1, read on the forward strand.
CCGCCGCTTAGATTAGTGACATCCCTGTCAAGGCCAATGTCTGTCAGACCAAGAGCCCGGGCTACTTCATCCACCTTGCTGTCAATCATGTAAAAATCATGCATCATGAGAAGATCCTGAATGGTGCCGAGTTCCTCCATGGCTGTATCCATCTCATCCGGGGACATCTCGCCCATGTTGTCGCAGATGTGATTCATCTTCTCTTCCATTTCAAAGAGAAAGTCAAAAGCGGATGTCAGTACTTCACGTACAGTCATGCCTTTCTCAAGCACGGTATGCTGGTCAAGATAACCGACACGGACGTTTTTGGCCCATTCGATTTTGCCTTCGTCAGGCATCAGTGTGCCTGTAATAATACTCATAAAAGTGGACTTACCTTCACCGTTGGCGCCGATAAGTCCAATATGTTCTCCCGCCAGCATCCGGAAAGAGACATCCTGAAAGATGGCTCTGTCTCCGAATCCGTGGGATAAATGTTCAACATTTAAGATACTCATAAAAACCTCTGTTCAGACTTAAGCAGTGATTAACGTCCACAGCACTGTTTGTACTTCTTGCCGCTTCCGCATGGGCATGGATCATTACGTCCGATCTTCTTGCCTTTAACAACAGTCATAGATTTCTTCTGGGCTTTGTAGAGCTCTTTTCTGCGTTCTTCTGTCAGAAGTGCATCCCATTGAGGCAGGTTGTAAAGCCAATCAGCCTTTGCAGCTACCATGTTGTAGTACAGCTTCTCAAGGTCGATATCAACAGTCACTTCTGATTCAGCAACGATGGTATCAACAGGGTTTGGTGTCTTTAAGCTTTCATTGATACCATCAAGGAAACCGCCGAAACGGACAACATCCATACCGTATTTCTCAGCCAGTTCTGCAACAGTGCCCTTCTCAACTTCTACAGGTTCTGTCAGCATCTTTTCATAGACAGCCTTCTCCTGCATATAGTAATCTGTCCAGAACTTCTGTGCTGTTGCCTGATCTGTATTGTACTGGTTTGCAAGTACTTCCCAATCTTCCATTAAACTCATGTTATTCACCTTATCCTTTATTTTATAAAATTTAATGACAATTTCTGTATTCTGCCTCTGAAAAAGAAACAGGACACACCTTATCAAATTATAAAAGATGAGTCCTGTTTTGTCAAATCATTTATGTGCAGGATATTATCTGAAATTATTATTTTCCGCTGCAGCATAAACGGCATCAAAGAAATATTCCTGGGAATTGAGGGGAGCGTTCTCTTCCGGTGTCAAACAGACATAGGTGCCGTCCGGCTGCTGCTCTCTTGCTTTGACATTATAAATCCGGGCGCGTGCCTCTGTCCTGAAAATATAGATTCTTGAATGCTCAAGAAAACGTCCCACAATGTTGATGATCCGGATATTGTCTGTAAGATCTTCAATGCCGGACCGCAGACAGCAGATGCCGCGGATCACCATGTCAATTTTTACACCAGCTTCAGATGCTTCGATCAGTTTCGCAATGATTTTTTTATCTGTCAGGGAATTAATCTTGATGCCGATATAACCTTCCTGACCGGATTTTACCATGGCAATTTCATTGTCGTCATTTCTAGTACGGGTTTCTGGAGACATTTAGGAGCCATAAGGAGATGCTTAGTCTTGTCAACAACCGTGCCCAGGGATAAAGCCTGAAAGATTCGTGAGGCCTCCATACCGATTTCAGGTCTGGCTGTGATCAGAGAGAGATCCGTATAGAGACGGGCTGTTTTTTCATTATGGAAAATACATGCAGGAACTATCTTTTTTGGATGTAATTGATGTAAAATTTATGTAATCTTGGCAAAAAAATGCCGATGACAGTCAAATCCCGTCATCGGCATGGTGTATGTTGATTATTCTACAAGGACGTCTTCAATCTCTGATTGAAGTGTCTCTTTCAGGTGCTGTTCCTCATCCAGCATGCGTTCCAGTTCTTCGAGAACGGACTCAATCTCGGTTTTAATCCCTTGAACCTGTTCTTTGGATTGCTTGATACGCTTTTGAACAGCCAGATCTGCAAAGATGCCATCAAAAAAGTAATCTGCAAAACGCAGGAAATCATCTGTGTTGACATGAACATCTGTCTGAACGGAGATATCAGTCAATTCTGTGTTGAAGTGTCTGAGATCCATCTGGAGTTCGGTAATATAGCTCTGGGCATCGTCCAGGTTGCCGTGTTTGGCTGCTGTGCTGAGTAAACCGCCGCCGAGGATATCCCATGTGCCCCATGCTTCTGCATTATCAAGCTTGCTAAGTACACAATCTGTTGTAAAAGCGGCTTTCTGTCCTGCTGAAATAGCTTCCTGAAGTTCTTTGATACGGCTGCTGCAGGCGGATATCTGTTCATCGAGATGGAGCAATCTGTCCGCTTTGTCTGAATTCCTGAGACGAATCTCGTCCTCTCTTGCCTTCAACAATTTATTGTAGGTTGCTTCGCATCCCTTCAGATAATCCAGTTCCTTGACATATGTATGGATATGATACTGAATGGCCTTTAATTCCTGATTCGCGGCTTCGTACTTCACGGAAGCTGCATAAGCTTCCTTCTGTTCCTTTGTCATCTTCTCGTCGATTTTTCCGATGAGACTGTAAAAAAGAGCTGTCAGACCTCTGTCTTCCAGCCGGTCCACATCCTTCTGCTCATCTTCCTTCTCCTGTCGCAGTTCTTCAACCTTTTCCTTCTGCTCTTTTTCCTGAACATACAAATTGTCAAGCATGGATGTCAGATGTGCCTTTCTGCCAATCTGTTCTCTGAGTTTCTGAAGCTGTTCCCTGTCTACGTCCATATATAATCCTTTCCTTTTTGTAGTATATGAAATAATATCCTGATACCATGTTATCTCTATGGCATCATACCGCTCCATTATAACACTTTATGATACGGGTTGTCTATGAATTTTCGGTTTTATCCGGGAATCGGAAATAAAAAGTACATTACCTGCATAGGACATGCAGTGTAATGCACTTGAAAAATTATTGTAACTGTTCAGAGTCAACCTCCAAAATGCTACGCATTATGTCGGGGTGGCTCTGAACAGTTACAGATTATTTTATAAACATCGCATCCCCGAAGCTGAAGAAACGATAACGCTCCTGAACAGCTGTCTCGTAGGCATGCATAATATGTTCTTTGCCTGCCAGTGCAGAGACGAGCATTAGAAGTGTTGATTCCGGAAGGTGGAAATTGGTAATGAGCGCATCAATGCATTTGAATTTGTAGCCCGGATAGATGAAAATTTCCGTCCATCCTCCTGCAGCATGCATGGTGCCGTCTTCATCCGCCACGGATTCCAGTGTACGTGTGCTGGTGGTACCAACGGCGATGACTCTGCCACCGCGTTTTTTTGTATCATTGATGATATCAGCGGCTTCCTGAGTGACCTGATAATACTCAGAATGCATATGGTGCTGTGTCACATCCTCTACCTTAACAGGACGGAATGTGCCCAGGCCCACATGAAGGGTCACACGGGCGATGCGGATGCCTTTGGCTTCAATGGCCGCCAGAAGTTCCGGTGTAAAATGCAGTCCGGCTGTGGGTGCAGCGGCACTGCCTTCATGTTTGGCATAGACTGTCTGGTAACGGTTTTTGTCCTGAAGCTTGTGGGTGATATATGGCGGCAGCGGCATTTCACCTAACTGGTCAAGGATTTCTTCAAAAATACCTTCGTATTCAAAATGGATCAGACGGTTGCCCTCTTCCACCACATCAATGACTTCTGCTTTCAGACGCCCGTCACCAAATGTCAGGCGGGTACCCGGTTTTGCTTTTTTGCCCGGACGAACCAGTGTCTCCCAGACATCATTTTCTCTTCGCTTCAATAAGAGAATTTCAATGTGGGCACCGGTATCCTCTTTCACACCATAGAGTCTTGCCGGAATGACCTTTGTATCATTGATAACAAGACAGTCTTCAGGGTTTAAATAATCAATAATATCCTTGAAGATATGATGGCTGATATTACCGCTTTCGCGGTCAAGCACCATGAGTCTGGAGCTTGACCGGTCTTCTAACGGATCCTGTGCGATCAGTTCTTCAGGAAGATCGTAATAAAAATCACTTGTTTTCATTGTCTGTTAGCCTCTATTTTCTCAGTTCGATGCCAAGGTCTTCAAGGCCGGCAATAATCTTGTCCATAGCTGCTGTAATATCTTTTTCTTCCAGTGTTCTGTCGTTTGCTCTGAAAGTGATGGAGTAAGCAACGGACTTGTAACCCGGTTTGATCTGTGAACCTTCGTAGATATCAAACAGATGGTAGCTTTCAAGATGATGACCGCCCTTTTCGCGGATGACTTTTTCAATCTGACCAACAAGAATGTCTTTCTTAACCACCATACTGATATCGCGGTTTACAGCAGGATGTTTGGCAATGCCCTTGAAATGACGGTCAAATGTTGCCATTTCTGTAATGACAGGCATATCAAGAACCGCAATGTAAGCACGTGTCTTCATGTCATAGTTTTCGCATACTTCCGGATGAACTTCACCCATGTAGCCGATGACTTTACCCTGGTAAATGATGTTGGCCTGGCGACCCGGATGCAGAAAGTTCTTGCCGGCATTTGGATCATAATCAACGATATCATGCATACCTGCTCTTTCAAGGAATTCCTCCACAACACCTTTCATTGTGAAGAAATCGCCTTCACCGTAGAAACCGAGTGTAAACTGAACACGTTCATCAGCGTATTCTGTCAGTGGCAGTGATTTAGGCAGATAAATCTTTGCCATTTCGTATAATTTTACATCTTTGTTGCGGCGGTTGAAGTTTCTTGCCAGAGAAACAAGCATGCCGTTTAAAGGTGTTGTTTTCATGATACTGTAATCTTCACCCTGTGGGTTGGCAATAGTGATTGCCTGACGCAGCGGATCATCAGCATCAAGGCGGAGTTTGTCAAATACCTTCGGGCTTTCAAAGGAGAAAGTCATACCTTCGGAGAATCCGCAGAATTCAGCAGTTTCCTTGGCAACATCTTCGACTCTGTGCTTGAAGGAAACTTTACCGCTGGTGGATTCGCCGCTTGGCAGTGTAGAAGGAATATTGGAGTAGCCATAGAATCTTGCAACTTCCTCAGCAAGGTCTGCTGTGCCCAGAAGATCCTGTCTGAATGTCGGAATAATCATGACATTTCTGTCAGCATCGTATTCAAGTTCCAGTGACTTGAAGTAATCAAGCATCTGTTCAGCAGATAAATCAGTACCAAGTAGACGGTTAATTCTCTCAGGCTGGAAAGGAATTTCATGAGGCTCTTTGACTTTGCCGTAAACGTCTACCATACCGCCGACAACTTCGCCGCAGCCCAGCACTTCGATCAACTGGCAGGCACGGTCGATGGCTGCACTGGCATTATTCGGATCCAGACCCTTTTCGAATTTGCTCTGGGCATCGGTACGCATACCGAGTTTCTTGCCGGAGAGACGGATATTGGTGCCGTCAAAGCAGGCTGCTTCAAATAAAATAGCATCTACGTCATCTGTAATCATGGAATTTTCGCCGCCCATGATACCTGCGATACCAACTGGTTTCTCTGCATCACAAATCATCAGCATAGAGCTGTCCAGTGTTCTCTCCTGGCCATCCAGAGTAACAAATTTCTCGTTGTCTTCGGCACGGCGGACAATGATCTTCTGGCCTGCGATGGTAGAAAGGTCATAGGCATGCATCGGCTGACCGTATTCTTCCATGACATAGTTGGTAATATCGACGATATTGTTGATCGGACGGATGCCCTGAGCAGCCAGACGACGCTGCATCCATTCAGGAGATGGTCCAACCTTGATATTCTTAACCACACGGGCTGTGTAGCGCGGGCACAGTTCTGTATCATTGACTTCAACGCTGATAAAATCGTTGACATCCTCATCGTTGCCTGTTGGTTCTACAACCGGCGGACAGAATGGTTTGCCGAATGTAACAGCAGCTTCTCTTGCAATACCGAGAATACTGAAGCAGTCTACACGGTTGGATGTGATCTCGTATTCAATAACAGCGTCATCTAAGCCCAGAGCCTTGATTGCGTCATCTCCCGGTTTGATATCGTCTCTGTTCTTAAAGATATAGATACCGTTTTCAGGGGCATCCGGATACATATCGCGGCTGGAACCCAGTTCTTCGATGGAACACATCATACCGTTACTTGGTACACCGCGGAGTTTGCCCTTTTTGATCTTGATGCCCTCTTCCGGAGGGGTGCTGCCGTCATGACCGCCGGCAACTTTTCCGCCTGCAAGGACAACCGGAACAACAGCGCCTTCAAAAACGTTTGGTGCACCTGTGACGATCTGTACAGGTTCTTCCTGACCAACATTCACCTGGCAGATGACCAGTTTGTCGGCATCAGGATGCTTTTCGATTTTTAAAATCTGTCCGATAACAATATTCTCGAGATTCTTGTCTAATTCGACATAATATTCGCCCTTTGAACCGGATAATGTCATAGCATCCAGATATTCCTGAGGTGTCAGATTCTCAATACCCGGTACAAGGTCTTTAATCCATTTTAATGATGTTCTCATAATCTATTTTCCTCCTGCTGCTTAGAACTGTTTCAGAAATCTGATGTCATTTTCATAGAGATGATGCATGTCATCAATTTCGTATTTGAGCATGGCGATACGCTCAAGGCCGACACCGAATGCAAAGCCCTGATATTCTTCAGGATCAATGCCGCACATTTCAAATACATGCGGATGCACCATACCGCAGCCAAGGATTTCAATCCAGCCTTCACCTTTACACATTCTGCAGCCTTTGCCACCGCATTTGAAGCATGTGACATCCATTTCGGCACTTGGTTCTGTGAATGGGAAATGATGCGGTCTGAACTTGACCTTTGTATCTTCGCCGAAAAGCTGTTTCGCAAATTCAGCCAGTGTGCCTTTCAGATCGGCAAATGTGACATTCTTGTCAACGACAAGGCCTTCAATCTGGTGGAAGTTCGGTGAATGCGTAGCATCCAGTTCATCGGCACGGAATACACGGCCCGGTGCGATCATACGGATCGGCAGCGGCTGAGTTTCCATGGTATGGATCTGTGTACCGGATGTCTGTGTACGAAGCAGCAGATCCTTGGTGATGTAGAATGTATCCTGTTCATCTTTGGCAGGATGATTGGCAGGAATGTTCAAAGCCTCAAAGTTGTAGTAGTCAAACTCAATTTCAGGTCCTTCTACAACTTCATAACCCATACCTGTAAAGATACGTTCAACTTCTTCCTGGGCAATGCTGTTTGGGTGGCGGTGACCCAGATGGTTCTTCTTTGCCGGAAGTGTAACATCGATGACTTCGGATTTGAGCTGAAGTTCTCTGGCTTTTGCAGCAAGATCTTTCTTCATCGTATCAAGAGAATTCTCGATTTCCTGACGGGCTTCATTGACCATCTGGCCGAATGCCGGACGTTCTTCAGGCGGGATATCTCTCATGGATTTCATAATGGCTGTCAGTTCGCCTTTTTTACCTAAAAAGGAAACACGGATATCATTCAGTGCATCCATACCACCGGCAGCTTTGATCTGGGCGATGGCTTCATTTCTAATTTTTTGCAGTCTGTCCTTCATTGTACGACTCGTATGAAAAAATCATACGCTCCTTTCTTTGACTAATCTTATTTTGACTGTGGATGTGGTTTGCAGGCAGGTATGTATTCGTGCGCAAAAGTGCATAAAAAAAGCCCCTTTATGAAAAAATAAAGGGACGAATTCATTCCGCGGTACCACCCTGCTTCCCCGTTCAAATCGAAGTTATTCAAAAATGACATATAACGGGGCACTTGGAGATGCTTAACGGGCATCGGCGATATCTCCTACTTGGTATATGGTTCAGAGATACAGCTCCTGTGGGAAATTCAGTCATCATCAGAACTTGAGGCAGCTTTCAGCCAATGGCTTCCTCTCTCTGTAAGGAAATGATAACCTGATACAGATATGCATATACTATACATGATCTGCAGCACATTCACAGCTTTTGTTCATGTTTTATTTTAACATATTCAAAAAGCTTGTCAATAGGTCATCTTCACAGTTGTTAATTTTTGTAATCTATGATAAGATGAAGCCGTGTGACGTTTTAACGAGGGGGGAATCTATGCATACAATTTTGCGTTGGATCAAGGGATTTTTGAAGAAAAATACAGAAGATTATCTGGGAGCTTATGCTTCACAGGCGGCCTTTTTTATTGTGCTCTCTGCATTTCCATTCTGTATTTTTTTGCTGACTCTTCTGCGGTATTCACCGTTGACCTATGAAGATCTGTTGAATATTCTCCAGATGTTATCGCCGAAGATGGCCAATGATGTCATTCGCTTGGTTATGAAGGAAGTTTATGAGCAGTCTACGATTGCGATTACATCGTTTACGATCATCTTTGTTCTCTGGTCGGCAGGACGAGGGATTTTGTCTATTACCAGGGGAATTAACGAGATTTATCATATCAATGAAACACGAAATTATTTTTATATCCGTTTCATTTCAGCAGTTTATACATTGTGGCTGGCTGTAGCATTGATCGTGACCCTCGGACTTCTGGTATTTGGCAATGTTCTTTATCGCAAGGTGATCAAACTTCTGCCGGTGCTGCATGATTTTGCTGCCTTTGTCATCAGTATCCGTATGTTGATCATTTTCGGACTGCTGACGATGTTTTTCATCTTTGTTTACAAGGTGCTGCCGAATAAGAAGACACCGCTGCTGTATGTGCTGCCGGGAGCAATATCCTGTTCCATCGGATGGATGATCACTTCCAGCATTTTTGCTATTTATTTCAATTATTCCCATAGTTTTATCTATATGTACGGCAGTCTGGCGGGCATCATGATGATCATGCTCTGGCTGTACACCTGTATGTATCAGCTTTTCCTGGGGGCAGAACTCAACAATCTGCTGCATCCCGAATCTATTTCAGGGGACACAGCAGAAGACGTTTTTAAATATTAAGGCATTCATCGGGACCCGTCTGCAGGTTCCTTTGATGTTTCATTCGAGGGTATTGACATTTTCTATGTTGATACCCTCGAAAAAGTATGTCAGAATTTCTCTATAATCATATCCCTTTTCTGCCAGTGTGTCGGCACCATTCTGGCTTAGACCGGCTCCGTGGCCGAAGCCACCGCCATAAATTTTATAGCCGGTGATTTGTTCTCCATCATTGATTTCTTCAAGAAAAAAATATCCGCTTGGCAGAAGAGACATGCCGTTTCTGGTACTTTTGTCCTGTAGAATAACGGCTGTATCCGAGGACGGGACAAGCAGACATCGGATATTGTATTCACCGCTGACAGTCAATTCCTGATTCCTGCCGGTCAGTTTTATTTTCTGCAGCACCCCGCTTTCGGCTCGTTTGACAATTTTGATCTGCGAAATGTCATCCGGGTCAATGGTGCCATCTGAAGACAAAACCGTGAAACGTTTGGGGTCTGCGGACATTCTCTTTGCAAAGGATTCGGCAATATTGGACCGGATGTGTGCCATAGAAAGCTCCGTTTGCCATCGAAACCAGGGATCAGATGATTCAAGATAAGTATTTTCTGCCGGTTGAAAGATAAAGTTTCTGAAAGCTTCTTCTGAGGAAAGTGCAGGTATTCCCGGAGGCTCTGTTTCCAGACGTTCTGTCATATGGGTATCCTGTGAGGCTGTATCCGGATAACCCCATATATCATCACTGCTTGAGAGACTCCCGCATGAAGAGGAAAAATATTTGGCGGTTACGATCTTCTGCCGGCTGGATAAAACTTCGCCGGCAGTGGCATCAACAGCCAGATCTGTCTGAGTATCTGTTCCCTGATTCATATAGACCTGGCAGGATGTACTGTCATTCAGGTCAGCAAAATCATATTTAGGGTTTTTCACAGCAGACAGAGCATAACTTCGTGCACAGACAGCCTGTGCCTTTAATGCTTCTAAATGATAGGAAGCCGGCATTTCGGAAGGTACGACACCTTTTAAATAGGTTTCTGTCGGAAGAATATTGATCAGAAAGAGCGCGTCTTTTGAACGCATAATCTGCAGCCGGCCACTGTAGGAAGGATTGCCGCAGCTTCTGTTAATGCTGAGAATGGTCATGCAGTGATGATTTTCAGGAACAGCTTCAGCTGTTTCGCCATCCTCCGAAAAATCATCTGCATTCAGTTCGACAACTTCATCTGCCGGATATTGAATGACCTTGTTATGAAAAGTCAGTTGCCATGCAGCATCAGAAGTCAGCCGAAGGTTTTTATGTGCCTCGGATGAGAAGTCATCATTCATAATACAGACCCGGATGTCAGGAGCAGATGCTGCAGGAAGGGGGTCATTCTGAGAAAATGATTCGGAGGGGGCTTCTGCGGCCTTTGTGTTGTCCGTATCAACAGATGTAGAAGCTGTGATGATTTCTGCCTGCTGATGATTGGCAGGAACGGCCATTAACAGCTGATCCTGATAAATATAGGCGGTAACGGTTTGGTCAAGATATTTTTCGAGAGCAAGTCCTTCACAGCTGTATATGCCGCTGTCAGTTTTTACCTGCCATCTGTCTAATGTATCAGATGCAGATGGAACAGCCAGAATCTTTTGTTCTTTTTTTATTAGTTTTATATCTATGTCCTGTTCTGCGAGTAACCGGTCAAAAAATTGCAGCCATTTTTCAAGCGGCATAGGCTTCCGTTTTTGAAATACAGGAATTGAAAGCGAAATGTCAAAAAAATCAGCAATATTTGAGGCCTCCTCCCATGTCAGGTAATCAATAGGATGAAATAGATCACCGTCTTTTTTCATGATGCCCTCTGCCAGAACTGTCGTGATTTCATCGGCATACCATAAAGTGCTGTCAACATCAATAAGCGGTTCGACACTCTTTGCCCTGTCCTTATTCATGTCACATACGGTCCATGCCAGCATGCGTGCCGTTTGGGCACGTGTAATACCTTCTGTAAAAGATTGTCTGTGACTCTGTCGGTAAAATAAAAAAAGAGTCATCGCTGCCAGAAGCAGGATGACCGGTTGGATTCTTTTCATACGGGTCTCCTGTCCTTGATTGCGGTATCAAACACTATTAATCTATGTTCAGGAAGACCGGATTATGATAAATATTTGAAAATACTAGGGTAAAAAGGTCAGAAAGCCGATGCATATCGATAACGCTATTCCCTGGAAAATGCGAAAAAAAAAGAAACCTCCAAAGTGCCGATGTCCGCATTTTTGACTCCTAGCCTTAAGCCAGGTGGGTAACCTGGTCCACTTTTCTGTCTTCCGCTGCCATTGCGGGCGGCCTGACATATTGTGGAACACGCAGTTTCCCAGTCAAAAAAATGTAGGTTCAAAATTGCGAACTGTCGCACACCCCAGATAAGTTTCTTCATGAGTGTATTATACATGATTCATTTCGTTATTTCAAGAGGAAATTCAAGTCAAAGCCTATTGTCAAATAAAAGGGGTTGACGTTATAATAAAGACGGTAAGAAAAGAGGTAATGGATTTATGTTGAAAAAATTTGTACGAACAATGGCTTATATCGGCGGCATCGTGACAGGATTTTATTTATTTGCAAGTGCGCCCGGTATTCATAAAAAGAAGAAATGGCAACATCTTACCGGATGGGATTATGCGCATCGCGGTTTATATGACAATGAGCACGGCATCCCGGAGAATTCCATGGCGGCATTTCGTCGGGCAGTGGATAAAGGCTATGGCATTGAACTGGATGTTCATTTGACGGCGGATAACCAGCTGGTAGTCTTTCATGATGATACATTAACAAGGATGTGCGGAATGAATAAAAAGATTTCGAGCTTTTTATATTCGGATCTGATGCAGCTGCGTCTTCTTGGTACTGAGGAAGGTATTCCGCTTTTCAAAGATGTTCTTGAGTTGATAGATGGCAAAGTGCCGTTGATTATTGAATTGAAGGTAGACGGAAGCAATCAGAATCTGCTTTGCCCGCTGGTCTGGCAGCTGTTGTCCAGGTATAAGGGGGATTACTGTATAGAGTCCTTCCATCCTTTTGTCCTCCAGTGGTTTAAACGTCATGAGCCGCAGGTGGTACGCGGCCAGTTATCCTGCAATTTCTTCAAGGAAAATCCTCATTGTGATATCGTGCTTTTCTTGATGTCGAATCTGATGACGAATTTCTTTACACATCCGGACTTTATTGCCTATAAATATCTTGATCTTGACAATCCGGCGGTTATCTATAACCGGAAGCTGTTCCACATTATGACGGTTGTCTGGACGATACCAGGCAAACCAACCTATGATCGGTTCAAGAACAAAGTTGATGTCATGATATTTGAGGGCTTCGAACCCTAAAGAGTCGATTGAATTTCAGAAGGGGCTTCAGAAATAAATAAGAGCTTCGCATCCTGTTAATGCGAAGCTCTATTTGTTTACTAGATACCCAGGAATTTTTTGACTGTGGCTTCCATTTCGGTCTTATCGCATACGGTTGTATGGCGAACAGGTGCTGTACGAATCTCTGTAACAGCTGCAGGTTCAGCAACATTGGAAACGGCTGTAAGCTGATCAACCAATTCAAATTCAGAATACTGGCTGACATCACCTTTGATAGCTGTCATGACGCTGCGGGCAAACTTAAATGGACTTGCAGTGGAAGCAATAACGGTTGGTGTTGTATCATGGGTCTCAGTCACGTACTTCTTGTATACAGAAGCAGCTACTGCAGTATGGGTATCGATGACATAACCTGTTTTGGCATACAGATCATGGATGACCTTTGCTGTCTCCTCTTCTGTTGCATAATTACCATAGAAATCCTTGAGATTCTCACGCATTGCAGGTGTGATATTATAGACACCGGTTTCTGATAAGGACTTCATCAGCTGATTATCTTTGGCAGCATCCTGACCGGCAATCTGATAGATCAGACGTTCAAGGTTGCTTGAAATAAGAATATCCATGGATGGAGAGGTTGTAACGTGGAATTCTCTGTTACGGTCATAAGTACCTGTGGCAAAGAAGTCATAAAGAACTTTGTTGGTATTGGATGCGCAAATCAGTTTGGCAATCGGAACTCCCATATTTTTTGCATAGTAAGCGGCAAGAATATTGCCGAAGTTGCCTGTTGGGACATCAACATTGATCGGATCGCCGTTTTTGATCTCGCCATTATGTACCAGTGCCGCATAGGCATAAACATAATAAACAATCTGAGGAACAAGTCTTCCGATGTTGATGGAGTTGGCGGATGAGAACTGATAGCCGGCAGCGTTCAATTCCCTGTTCAGTGTTTCACAGCCAAACATCTTCTTCACACCTGTCTGAGCATCATCAAAATTGCCGTGAATACCGACAACAAATGTATTATCACCCTTCTGTGTCACCATCTGTTTCTCCTGAACAGGGCTGACACCATCCTTTGGATAGAATACGATAATCTTTGTGCCGGGAACATCTGCAAAACCTGTCAGTGCGGCTTTGCCTGTATCACCGGATGTTGCTGTCAGAATAACAATTTCGTTCTTGACATTGTTCTTGCGTGCAGCAGTTGTCATCAGATAAGGAAGAATGGATAATGCCATATCTTTGAAAGCGATGGTCTTTCCATGGAAAAGTTCAAGATAATAGGCATCGTCAGCCTTGACTAACGGTGCGATAACTTCTGTATCGAACTTCTGATCATATGCACTGTTGATGCAGTGTTTCAATTCTTCTTCTGTGAAATCAGTAAGGAAAAGCTTCATGACTTCATAAGCCACTTCCTGGTAACTCATATCTGCTAATCGATCAATGGATACGTCCAATTTCGGAAAAGATGTCGGAACAAAAAGACCGCCGTCTTCGGCAAGTCCCTTTAAAATTGCATAGGATGCAGTTACAGTTTTATCAGCACTTCGGGTGCTTTTATATAATAATTCCATATTTCCTCCTTTTGCCCGCTTACAAATGTCTTCTTTGGGCACACATTCAGTCTCTTTTGCGAATTATAACATATCCATATTCCGGTGACAATATGAAAAATGTATTTTTGGCGGTGCCGATCCACTTTTTTGCGATAATGTGGTATACTGATGACGGAAGGAGGTGCCTCTGATGCATCAATTTTATTCATTATGCTCACAGATCATCGGCGGCATTGTTGTATGTCTGCTGATTATTTCTTTTTCTGTGACATTGACGTTGAATTTCAGACCGCTTTATTATGCAGATATACAGAATCTGCACATAACGGAATTATCAGGCAGGGAAGAAAAAGACATCCGCAGCAATTACGATGCGCTGATTGATTATAACAGTCTGTTCAATCACCAGCCGCTGAAATTTCCAACCTGTGCAATGTCCGAATCAGGCAGAATTCATTTTGAGGAAGTTAAGAAAATATTTGATTTCTTTGGGTGGCTTTTTGTAGGAACTTTGCTGTTGACGGCTGCTGCAGCTTTCTATTTTATCAAAAAGCATGCGTGGCTCTGGCTTCGTATTGCAGGAATACTCTGTATTGCTCTGCCGGCTTTTCTTGGTCTCATGGTTGCTGTCAATTGGGATTATGTCTTTGTTACTTTTCATCAGCTTGTTTTTAATAATGATTATTGGTTATTTGACTCTTCCACGGATCCGATTATTGATATTTTGCCGGATGGATATTTTATGCATTGTGCCATCATGATTTTTGTTCTTGTCTTTGTCGGCAGTTTTTTATGTTTTATATTTTCTCATTTATTAAAACGACGTTCCGGTTGAATTTCAGGAAGTATATATGGTATAATAAGAGTACCAAGAAGGAAGGTATCTACTATTTAGAGGGGATAGGTGAAACATATGGGTGATAAGAAGGTTATTATTACATTAGGGCGTGAATGCGGCAGCGGCGGTCATGAAATCGGTGAGAAGCTGTCGAAGAAGCTTGGTATTGCATTCTACGATAAGAATCTGATTGAGCTGGCAGCGAAACACAGTGGTTTGGATCTGAATGTATTAGGAGCAACGGATGAGAAGGCACCGAGTCCTTTTATTTCACCATATGCACCGACGATTGCGGATCAGCTGTACAGGGCGCAGAGCGATGTGATCCGTGATCTTTCAGAGAAGGAATCCTTTGTTATTGTTGGACGCTGTTCCAACAGTGTACTGGAAGATAGAGAAGATGTCCTGAATGTTTTTGTTTATGCACCGCTGAGAAACCGTGTCCATCGTGTCATGGAAAGGCATTTAATCGATTCTGAAGATAAGGCCCGCAAGGAAGTGCTGCGGACAGATAAGATCCGTCGTACATATTATCAGTACTATTCAGAATACCGTTGGGGCGAACACGAGAGCTATGATCTTATGATCGACAGTTCTGTATTTGGCATTGATGGTAGCGTTGATGTGATTGTGGATGCGATCAATAGAAAGTTCAGATAGACATTCCGAAGGAAATTCCGTCGAAGTGAATAAGTTTATATGACAAAGAGGCTGCTTTTGGCAGCCCCTTTTTAGGTTTTAGTTCCTTGGATAATAAAGTAAAGTGCATGATTAATAGATGCGGAATATCAGTCTGATGGTCATTAGTACAAAGCAGACAATCGCAACAATCAGTGCAGTCAGTCTGCGCAGATGTTTTCCTTTGAACAGCTCTGAACCTGAAATATCAATCTTTTTGTTGGATACCAGATTGATAATATGCTCAATATTCAGCAGCAAGATAACGACAATACATATAAGGGAAGCAATCCATAATGCAAAAATAAGAATGCCCTCCAGATTGTTTTTCTCTGCTGTAGATTTGACAGATAACACTTTATTAAATGTACTGCAGGTAAGCGTTGGTCCGTCAGCTGCGGCATCTTCAAAGGTATTGTTCTCGGTAAAGGCAGCTTTGAATCCTTTTGAATAACTTAACTTGTAGTGAATACCATTTTTGATCTGGGATCCCTTGAGAAATCCGGACAGATTCAGCGTATCCTCATAGGTACAGTGGATATTCCATGGATTCTTATGCTTCTCGGTACCGCCGGTAAACAGAGAATTTGTCAGTTCACCACTGTTGTTCTTATTGTCGTCAGATATATCAGATTCCCCGAGAACAGCCCGGGTCATTTTGGTCAGTTCATCCGCCGATTCTGCTGAAAGGACAATACTGTAGTTCGTATTGCTCAGTACATTTTCTGTATTGACAGTCATCTGATCCGGCCATTGCTCCGCTGCATTATTTAAGCGGTCTTCAATACTGCTGCCGATCAGATTGACGGCATCGGATGAAAGGTGAAATTCAAAGGTACGCTGGATGTTCGTATCGCTGTGGATGTCAGTTGTAATATCTACTTCATCAATATCGACGGCAAATCCCAGTACGGTTGTCACCTCATCTGCGGATGCGACGGTCATGGTTATTTCACAGGTATCGCTGCTGTAGGTGGATGATTCATCTTTCAAATAACCATAGGTGCTGCTGCAGCTTTCAACAGTGTATTCCGGAGATACATCCAGAATATAGGACATGGTCGTCCCTTCAGCTGTAAAATCCAGAAAATAACTGCCGTCATAATACTGTTTGATGGATTTCTTGGCAGAAAGGGATTCGGTATCTCCTTCTGTGGACACTTCAAAGACGGTATTATTGGTGTGCAGCGCTTTATTGACATTGGTAATGTAATTCTGAAGGGTGGCGGATTCAAAGGAGATCGTGTACGTTCTGGAACTGTCACCATCCTGATAGGTCATGGAAGCATTGTCTGGTACAAGGCCATCCATCAATGTCTTTAATCGGGTTCCGAGGGCGGCAACGACTTTGTTGCTGACGACATAGGTAATTCTGGCATCAACGGACTGGTCATCTGACAACTGAGCGGCAACGGAAACATTGTCAAAGGCATTGGACTTGATGGTAGAAATCTTGATATAGTCCTGCATTTCCATTGTTTCTCCGTTGAAAACAACTTCTGTTTTGCCGAGCTGGAAAATATCCTGGATGTTTTTGCCTTCCATAGCAGGGTATTCCTTGCTGATGGCATCCGCCAGCCAGTAAAACAGATCCATAGATGTGAAATTCTCTTCTATTGTATAGCCGTTTTTCAAAATAGAATGCGAATAATCAAAGTTGATGACAGGGGTGATGGCTGAATCTGTTGTGTTGCCGCTACAGATGGTTTCAATCTTCTTCTGATATTCATTCCTTGAAGCAAAGTCGATGATCATCTGAATCCGAACGCCGCCGTCTTCATTCTCGGTGGCTGTACAGTACATATCACCCGGCGTATACTGATTGATCATGTCTTCAAGCGCTGTCAGACTGCCGCCGAAGGCATACTTGTATGCGGCGGCGGGAATATCTGCTGTCATCTCACGGCTGCCGTTGAAGGTCGTATCCACAGTCAGTGTTGTGTTGATATCAATGTGACTGAGTTTTCCTGAACAGCCTGCCAGCATCAGTACAAGTAATGCACTGATGATAAAAAGAAATCGTTTCACTATTTTCACAGTTTCTATCACTCCTCTTCCACTGTGCAGGGGCCCGGTTACATTTTGCCAGCAAGGACAGACTTGTTGTGGATCAGATAATCAATCAATGAGATCACGGTCAGTGCCAGCGACAGATAAATCATGATCTGCTCGATCATATGAACGGCTGCTCCGCCAAAATTCGGGATCATGAAAATGATCGTGATCATTGTGACGGCCGTTTTATATTTGCCCCATATACCGGCTGCAATGACTGTACCGCCTTCAGCAGCAACAAGACGGAAGCCGCTGATAATAAATTCTCTGGCAATGATAATAAGAACAACCCATGTCGGCATACGATGCATATCCACAAAACAGATCAGTGCAGAGCAGACAAGCAGTTTATCTGCCAAGGGATCCATAAACTTGCCGAAATTGGTGATCAGATTATACTTTCGGGCTATCTTGCCGTCAAGCATATCCGTCAGGCTGGCAACGATAAATATAATCAAGGCAATATAAGGTGAAAATGAACCAATCCAGTCTGCACCAAGCAGAAAGAATACAAAGAAAGGAACAAGGATAACTCTTAAAACAGTCAGTTTATTCGGTAAATTCATAAATCACATCTCCTACCAGATCGTAATCCTGTGCATCTGTTATCTTAACTTTGACAATATCGCCGGAGATCATATCTTCTTCAGCATGAACAAAAACGTAACCATCCACATCAGGTGCATCTCTGTAAGTACGTCCGATATAGACATCCTCCTCCGGCAGACGTCCTTCAATCAGGACATCCACTGTCTTTCCGACCATTTCTTCGGATTTATCAAAGGCAATGGCCTGCTGAGCCATCATCAATGCATCACGGCGTGTCTCTTTGACAGCTTCATCAATTTGATCCGGCATCTGAGCGGCCGGTGTCCCTTCTTCTTCTGAATAAGTAAATACACCGAGGCGATCAAAACGCATATCTTTGACGAACTGCAGCACTTCCTGATGATCTGCTTCTGTTTCGCCCGGGAAACCGGCGATCAGCGTTGTTCGGAGGGCAATATCAGGGATTTCTTCTCTTAATTGTCCGATAATGCTTCTGAGTTCAGCCTGTGTTGTCCGTCTTCCCATCCGCTTTAAGACAGCATCACTGCCATGCTGAATCGGAAGATCAAGATAATGACAGATCTTCGGTTCCTCTTTGATGACCTGAATGAGTTCTTCATTAATCTCTTCAGGATAACAGTAGAGGACACGGATCCAGGAAAGACCTTCAATACGGCAGAGCCTTTTGAGGAGTTCCGGGAGCATTTTCTGTCCGTTGTAAAGATCTGTGCCGTAAACGGTTGTCTCCTGGGCAACGATATTCAGCTCCTTAACACCTTGGGCAGCCAGTGATTCGGCCTGTTTGATCAAATAATCCATAGAATGACTGCGGTAGGAACCACGAAGCTTTGGGATAATACAGTAAGTACAGTGCTTGTCACAGCCTTCGGCAATCTTCAGGTAACTGCTGTATCCGCCGGTTGTAATGATACGCTGAACATCCACTTCCGGCATGGCCTGAAGATCATCAAACTGTTTGACTTTCTGACCTTCTAAGACTTCAGCAACAACATCTGCGATATGCTGGTAGCTGGTTGTACCAATTACAGCATCTACTTCTTCAATCTCTGTCATGATCTCGTCTTTATAGCGTTCTGCCATGCATCCGGTGACAATCAGTGCCTTACATCTGCAGCTGTGTTTCATTTCAGCCATTTCAAGGATGGTCTGGATACTCTCCTCCTTGGCGTCATGGATGAAGCTGCATGTATTGACAACGATGATGTCTGCTTCTATTTCATCGTCCACCAGTGTAAAGCCGTGCGCCCGAAGAATGCCAAGCATGACTTCGGAATCCACAAGGTTTTTATCACAACCCAGGGAAACAAAAAAGATTGTCAGGTTATTGGAATTTGTATTACTCATAAATATTATCTCTCCGTTTTCTGGAGGCGTACAGCCTCTACACAATTATACATCAGCATGGCGATGGTCATTGGTCCCACACCGCCCGGTACCGGTGTAATAGCGCTGACAAGATCCATGACATCATCACGGTCTACATCACCGCAGAGTTTGTTCTGTTCATTTCGGTGAATACCTACGTCAATAACAACCGCACCTTCTTTAATATAACCGCGATTGAAGAATTTCGGCTTGCCGATAGCAGCAACAAGAATATCTGCACGTTTGCAGACTTCCTTTAAGTCCTTTGTGTGGGAATGACAGATGGTTACTGTTGCATTTTCACGAAGGAGAAGAATGGCCATCGGTTTACCGACGATATTGCTTCTGCCCACAACAACACATTCTTTGCCGTCGATATCGATATTGCTGCGTTTAAGAAGCTGAATAATGCCGGCCGGTGTACAGGAGACAAAACCGTCTTCACCTGTGACAAGGGCACCTACATTGCGTGGATGGAAGCCGTCAACATCCTTTAACGGGTGAATAGCCTCGATAATGTGTTTCTCGTTGATATGAGCCGGTACAGGCAATTGAACAAGGATACCATTGACATCCTTTCTGTTGTTGAGCTCATCGATCAATGTCAATAATTCCATTTCTGTTGTACTCTCAGGCAATTCGTATGCCAGGGAGCGGATACCGATATAAGCACAGGCTTTCTTCTTGTTGCCGACATAGACAGAGGAAGCAGGATCGTTTCCAACCTGGATCACTGCCAATGTCACTTCTGTGCCTTTTTTCTTCATTTCTGCGATTTCGGTTTTTAATTCATCTTTTATCTGGGAGGAGATTTTCTTCCCGTCAATCAAAAAAGCCATTTTACCAAACCTCCAGAGTATTTATTTTAAAAGGGGATACCTGTTTTTCAGGTATCCCCTTTACTATATCACATAAAAAATTACTATACAAGCTGTCAACTTTCTTAAATTTGTTCCTGTGCGGTTGTATATCTGCTTAGAATAAGCCTGTGATAACACCGTCTGTGGTGACATCAATACCCTCAGCAGCCGGTTTCTTCGGTAAGCCAGGCATTGTCATAATAGCGCCTGTAATGGCAACGACAAATCCTGCACCTGCAGATACATAAACTTCACGGATATTGACATTGAAGTTTTCAGGTCTTCCCAGAAGCTTAGGATCATCGGATAATGAATACTGATTCTTCGCCATGCAGACAGGCACATCGCCAAATCCCATTTCTGTAATTTTCTTCAGTGCTTTTTCTGCAGCAGGTGCATAAGTAACGGTTGCTGCACCGTAAATCTCTTTGGCAACTGTTTCGATCTTCTCTTTCAGAGACAGGCTGTTCTCATAAAGTACTTCAAAATGACTCTCCTTATGCTCAAGGGTATCGAGTACCTTCTCAGCCAATGCGATGCCGCCCTTGCCGCCTTTCTCCCAGACTTCGGAAAGTGCAAATTCACAGCCTCTTTCTTCACAGAAGTTCTTGACGAAATGAATCTCCTCTTCAGAATCTGTTATGAAAGCGTTCAATGTAACGACAATCGGAACGCCGTATTTCTGAAGGTTCTCAATATGCTTCTCAAGGTTGACAATACCTTTCTTCAGTGCTTCAAGATTTGGTACGGATGTCTCTGTCTTCGGAACGCCGCCGTTGTATTTCAAGGCACGAACTGTAGCAACCAGGACAACAGCATCCGGTTTCAGACCAGCCATACGACATTTGATATCGAAGAATTTCTCAGCACCGAGATCAGCACCAAAACCGGCTTCTGTTACAACGATATCTGCCATCTTAAGGGCAAGCTTTGTTGCACGCACACTATTGCAGCCATGAGCGATATTGGCAAATGGTCCGCCGTGGACGATGGCCGGTGTATGTTCCAGGGTCTGGATCAGATTCGGCTTCAACGCATCCTTCAGGAGTGCTGCCATAGCA
This sequence comes from Coprococcus intestinalis, assembly GCF_023656595.1. Classification (NCBI taxonomy): domain Bacteria; kingdom Bacillati; phylum Bacillota; class Clostridia; order Lachnospirales; family Lachnospiraceae; genus Coprococcus; species Coprococcus intestinalis. The sequence goes on from NZ_JAMOKJ010000004.1 coordinate 58,137, forward strand.
CCAACCGCATTCAGATCTCCGGCTGTAACAGGTTCGCCGGCACGGTTGTAAGCAACAATAATCTTTGCCAGACGGTGCTTCAGATCTTCCATATCATCTGCCAAGCAAAGAATAGCCATGATCTCAGAGGCAACCGTGATGACAAAGTGATCTTCACGTACAACCCCATCCATCTTGTTGCCAAGGCCGACAACAACATTTCTGAGAACACGATCATTCATATCGAGACATCGTTTCCAGATAATCTGTCTGGTATCGATATCCAGTGCATTGCCCTGTTGGATGTGATTGTCCATCATTGCTGCCAGAAGATTGTTGGCAGATGTAATGGCATGAAAATCACCTGTAAAATGCAGGTTCAGGTCTTCCATTGGTACAACCTGTGCGTAACCGCCGCCGGCAGCACCGCCTTTAATGCCGAAGCAAGGGCCGAGAGAAGGCTCTCTTAAGGCAATAACGGCTTTTTTGCCAAGCTGACCAAATGCTTCACCCAGACCGACAGTGGTTGTTGTCTTACCTTCGCCGGCCGGAGTCGGATTGATTGCAGTGACAAGCACAAGCTTGCCATTTGGATTGGATTGAACTTTCTTTAAATATTCATCTGAAAATTTTGCTTTATACTTACCGTATAATTCAAGGTCGTCTTCTTCCACACCGATAGATGCAGCGACATCTTTGATCGGGAGCATGGCTGTTTCCTGTGCAATTTCAATATCTGTTTTCATTCTAACTCCTCCTGCGTATTAAAGGTGAACGTTGTTCAAATCTTGTAACATGATGAGGAAGACCTCACCATGGTATCTTTCTCGATAGTACCATGATTCTTATAATAAGTATATTTAAAATTACTTATAGGATCTATTAGTAATACTTCTTACATGGCTTTTTGTTGAAAAAAACTATTGATTGCCATTGAGATAAGTTTCAAATTCCTCCATCGTCATCTTGATCTGACGCGGTTTGGTGCCAATTTCAGGCCCAACAACACCGGCTTCACAGAGCTGGTCCATAATACGGGCAGCACGGTTAAAACCAATCTTGTACACACGCTGCAGCATGCCGATGGACGCCTTATCTTTTTCAATGATGAAACGGCCGGCTTCTTCAAAATAAACATCTTTGTCACTGCCTGATGCGCCGGAAGGACTGCTGATGGCAGCTGTCTCTATGCTCTTTTTAATCGTCTCACTGTATACAGGTTGACTGGTAAGATGGGCACGGATAAAATCAGTGACACGCGCAATCTCATTTTCAGAAACAAAGGCACCCTGAACGCGGACCGGTTTCTGCAGGCCCTGTGGATAGAACAGCATGTCTCCGTTTCCCAGCAGCTTCTCAGCACCGTTCATGTCAAGAATAGTGCGTGAATCGACACCGGAGGATACGGAGAAAGCGATACGTGACGGTACGTTGGCTTTGATCAGGCCGGTAATAACATTGACAGATGGACGCTGTGTGGCAATAATCAGATGAATACCTGCTGCACGGGCCAGCTGGGCCAGTCGGCAGATGGCATCTTCAACTTCGGATTGAGCGACCATCATCAGGTCTGCCAGCTCGTCGATGATAATGATAATCTGCGGCATCTTCTTGTGCTGTTCACTTTCGTATGGGAGATTCTCCACACGGGCATTATAACTCTTCAAGTCTTTGGCACCGATTTCGGCAAATTTATTGTAGCGGTCCATCATAGTATTTACTGCCCAGTTCAGGGAACCGGCGGCTTTCTTCGGATCCGTAACAACAGGGATCAACAGATGCGGGAGACCGTTATAAACATTCAATTCCACCACTTTCGGGTCGATCATGATCATTTTGACCTCATTCGGATCGGCCCTGAAGAGAATGCTCATAATGATCGTATTGATACAGACGGATTTACCGGAACCCGTTGCACCAGCGATCAGCAAATGCGGCATCTTTTCAATATCAGCAACAACCGTCTGGCCGCCGATATCTTTGCCCACGGCAAAAGCCAGTTTGGACTTTGCCTGCTTACACTTGTCGGACTCAAGAAGATCACGCAGATGCACCATTTCCTTGTGGGTATTCGGAACTTCAATACCGACGGCTGCTTTGCCCGGGATTGGCGCCTCAATTCGGATATCTGCAACTGCCAGATTCAGCTTGATATCATCAGACAGACTGACAATACGGCTAACTTTCACACCCTGATCCGGTTGGAGTTCATATCTGGTAACTGCCGGACCGCAGCTGACATTGGTTACCTGGACACCTACACCAAAACTTTCAAATGTCTGCTGAAGCTTCAGCGCAGTCTGTTTCAGGGATGCGGCTGTCTGTTGATTGCCGCTGCCTTTTCCCTGATCAAGAAGATCCAGTGGCGGAAATTCGTATTTTTCAATCTCTTCTTCTACAATTTCAAGGGGTTCATCAGAACCGGAAGCTGTATCCTCTACAGTTCCTTTCGCAGTTGTATGATGCGAAGGGGATGAAGTGCGGGCGGCTGTCGGTGATACAGTTGTCTGCTGTTGGGTCTGTGCAGCCGGAGAAACGTCCTCAGGTTGTATGTCCGCCACTTCTGTATTGATGTTTCCTGTTGTTTCAGGAATCTCGGACAGAATCTTGGAGATATCGATAAATGTATCGTCTGTATTAACCGGTGTTTCCTCCGGCAATCCTTCTATTTCCAACTCCAGATCATCAGGAGACAAAATAGTTCTGGCAATGACCGGCTTGCCTTTTGGCTTTTTGTCTTCGACAGTCTCAGTCTCCGGTTCTGATTCCGCTTCGGATGGGATATCCCGGCTCAGGTTGGACATGATATCTGATATGGAAGCAGAAGGTGCCTTTACAGAAGATTTGCCGGAAACATGTCCGGTCATAAATTCAGGAATCTGAATATGCAACGGCTGGACAGACTGTCCCTGATCAAAACTGTCAAGGGACGGCTGTTTGGAATCGTCAGAAATGACCGCTGTCTCAGCGGATGAAGCTGACTCTTCGGTATAAGTCTGCAAAACGGGTTCTGATGAAGATGCCGGTGCAGGATCCTTGGACTTGACATTTTCCTTTTTCCTTGACGGGATAATGATATTGGCTGCCTTTTTCTTAGGCTGTATGGAAACGGTTTCTTCATCAATATTTTCATATGCTTCATCCTCAGGCAGGCTGTCTTCTTCAGCTGCCTTCGCTTCCATACGGGCAAGACGTTCGCGGGCCCGTTTCTCACGCCATGCGTTGAAGTGCTGTCCCATATCGGTCATCATATGTCCGATTAAAGTGCCCAGGCGGATAAAAATCCGTTTGCCGGTAATCAATACACCGGAAACCAGCATCAGACATACAAGAATAACGGTAGATCCGGCACGTCCAAAGGCATTGAAAAGAACCCAGCTCAGACTGAACCCGATCAGACCGCCGCCGTTGTGAGCAGCAGCTGAATTGAGAAAACCATCCAGTACAGAGGCTGTGCCGTCAAAAGAACTATCAGCCAGTGCCATCAATGCCATGATCATAATCAGGAAAACAGTGGCTGCTGTCAATTTAATCCGTGCAAGACGACTGCCGCGGTTGGATATGTGAAAGGCGCTGCCGATAAAAAGAAGAAAAGGAAGCGCATAAGCAACAAATCCGAAAAGGCCAAAAAAGAGATAGGCCGCTTTGTCTCCGACTCTTCCGCCAAGGCCAAACACGCTGAGTAAGATGAGAATTGAAACTGCAAGGATAATGATCAATTTGATCTCATCTCCCACAGGTTCTGTATATTCACTGACTTGCATGCGCGATGCCTTTGTATTGGCAGATTTCCCGGATGTGTTCCGCTTCTTTCCGGCGGATGATTTCCTTGTTGTAGTTGTTTTTCTGGTCGATGCAGTACGGCGTTTGACTTCACTGCTCTGCTTTCCCGCCATCTAATCACTCCTTTATAAAATCAGTAAAAATAAATATTCAGTCAAATTGCAGTTTGAAATAGTGATCTGGAAAATAAATGCGAAATATCAATGACCTTTGATATTCCGCATTATCAGAATCTTATTATCTTAATGTAAATCAGCCTTTTACGAAATAGGCAATAATGGCAATGATACCTACGACTGCACAGTAATAAGCAAAATACTGGAACTTATTGGAACGTACAATATAGATCATCAGCTTGATACATATGTAACCAACAACACCGGCAACGATCATACCAATAAAATAGTAAGCAATTGAACTGCCGGCAACTGCAGCAGCATCAAAATGTCTCAGCTCCAGAATGTTGGCACCCAAAATTGCAGGAAGTGAAGCCAGGAATGAATACTTAACAGCGTAAGCACGGTCGAAACCAAGCATCAGACAGGCTGTAATAGTTGTTCCGGAACGGGAAAGGCCAGGAAATGTTGCAAAACCCTGAGCAACACCAATAACAGCGGCGTTCGCATAAGTCGTCTTCTTCACTTTCTTGTGGCCACTTGGACGTGTGTCGGAAATCAGAAGAAGAATGGCTGTGATCACAAGACAGATACCTGGAACAAGTAATGTCTGTGAAGCTCTTTCAATCAGAGAGCTGAAAGCCACACCCATAATGCCTGTTGGAATCGTCGTAATGAGAATCAGTACAACAAACTTCTTGTAAGCACTGTTGATCAGACGGCGATAAGCGGTATGCTCTCCATTCTTCTTGTTGCCGATCCATGTCTTGAAATTGGCAATAATGTCAAATAACAATTGAAATGCGGCAACGATCAGATTGCGGACATCCTTCCAGTAAACAATGCAGACGGCAACCAGTGTGCCAAGATGCAGCATTGTATCAAATAAAAGGCCTGTTTCTGTATTCACATTGAAAATAATCTTGAACAGAGCCAAATGTCCGGAACTGCTGACCGGAAGAAATTCGGTCGCACCCTGAATGATACCCATTAAAATTGACTGCAGTAAACTCATATAAAAATTCCTCCAAATTATTCATAGCGAAGTATCATAAAAAAGAGGCTGCTGCCCGTTGTCTGCAACAACCTCTTACACGCTATTTGCATTTTACTACATATTGAAAGCTTTAACAAGAGCGAATTTGAAATTCGTCAATCATTTCGTTTAATTTGGCCAGGGCATTGCTGATTCCGCCAATGGCATCAATAAGGCCGCAGTCAACGGTTTCCTGACCGTCAAGAACGGTTCCGACATCTTTGGCCAGCTTGCTTGTATCAAGCATCAGCTTTTTCAGATGGCTTTTGGCGATACGGGAATTGGTGACAATAAAATTCAAAATGCGTTCCTGTATACGCTCGAAATATTCATATGTCTGTATCACACCAATAACCATGCCATTCATTCTGACAGGATGAATGATCATGGTTCCGCTGGGTACGATGAAAGAATAGTCCGCTGAGACAGCCAGCGGAACCCCGATTGAGTGACTGCCGCCAAGTACAAGAGATACTGTCGGTTTGCTTATGGAGGCTATCATCTCGGCAATGGCAAGGCCGGCTTCCACATCTCCACCCATGGTGTTCAAAAGAACAAGGATGCCGTCGATGTCGCAGCTGTCTTCTGCCATGGCCAATTGTGGGAGAACGTGTTCGTACTTGGTGGTTTTGACATTTCCCGGAGATTGCTCATGACCTTCTACTTCACCAATAATGGATAACAGAAAGATGCGATGTTTGCCTGCATTGGCCTTTAAAACAACCTGCCCGTATTCACGGATCTGTTCATCCTGGGTAGGTTTGTCAGATTCATTGGATTCATTTTCCTGCATGATCGGATACTCCTTTTTTAGACAGTGTGTCCGATCACGGATATTTTATTCATTGATCTGTATTCTTGACGTATCGGCTGTTTCGCCGGATGCAGTGGTATCTTCTGTGTCTGATTCTGTTTCAGATGGCAGTGCTGAACCTGATGTAGCCGAGGAATTCTTTTGAATATAATCCGTTACAACAGAAGCAATGGTCCGATATGTACCGATGCGTCCGGTAGCTTCTGAACGATAACCCAGGGTGTCCGCCAGTATATTCGTGGTGGCAACAATATATGTTCGTGCATCGTCCAGCTTGTGACCATCGATCATAATATCGGATAAACGGCTTCCGATGGCAGTTGAGGCATTAAAGGTATATGAAATACCCGAAACCTGAAGAAAACCGTCTGCATTTGGATAATTATTAAAGCTGTTCTCTAGGGCGGTCCTCAGATCGCCGCCGGTCATTTTACAGGTGACAAGATATAACTGGTCGTCAAACAGGTTCTGGACCTGTCCTTTTGAAACAATACCATTGGCCAGTGTACCGGAAATCGATTGATCCGGCATGAGTGCAACAACTGCGCCGTCCGATGCAGCTGCATCCAGCATAGCGTCTGCGGTCAGGTTGCCGATGCCTGTTTCAGCTAAATGATAGGTCCGGACATCGCTGTCAGTGGAGCCATCTTCTAATGTGTCGGCTGTTTCATCTGATGTGTCTGATTCTGTTTCAGCTGTGTCGGCAGCTGTATCGGTCGACAGAGTGATAGAACCTGCATGTTCAGAGGCATTGGTATCAGCTGAACGGACAACACTTGCCACCGCATCAGCTACAGACTGTTCTGCCGATAAGCTGTTGTAATCAGAAGATGTATAGAACTGACTGTCAACAGAAACATCTGACCGGTTAATATCAAGGCTGGCGACACCGATTACATTGCCTTTTGTGCCGGCAGAAGTAATGACTGTACCGTTGTCTGCTGTATTGGCAAAAGCTTCAGAAGCGCCGCTTTCAATGACAATGCTGACACCGTCTATTGCGGCAAGTGCATTCGTGATATCTTCGCTGCCTGTGTAGGTAAGAACGATCACTGCATCTGTCTTCCCGGACATCTGACCAAGGACATTCTTCACGGTTTCTACAGGGTCGGCCACTGTCAGACTGCTCTTTTGTGCCTGAGTCTGACTGAGACCGGTGGTTACACCGATCACACCGATACGAACACTGTTGATATTCAGAATCTTGTAGTTTTCAAAAACCGTACTGCCATCGGCCTTGGTGATATTGGCTGCAAGAAATGGAAAACTGGCTTTGGATCGGAGAGATGAAAGGGTATCTGCACCATAAACAAAATCCATTGGACCGGGTACCATTGCATCATATTGCATTGTATTCATCAAAGAAAGAATGGACTGGCCATTGTCCATTTCAGCGATAACACTGTCTCCAAGACAGTTGCCTGCATCAAGAAGCAGGACATGATCACCTTCGGAGGACAGCTTATGGCTGAGGGCAGCAACTTTTTCGTAACCGGCGTATTGTCCGTCTGAATAGGTGATCTGCCCCTGCATATCGCTTGTGTAAATAATCCTGAGGGTAGCATTTCTGTCCGGACGCAGGATCGTATGCGCAATCAAAGCAACAAGTATAATCACAATAAGGACTATAATTATGTAGAAATGGCGTCTACTCAGGTGTTCAGTCTGTACAGTGTCCTGCTGGCTGTGTATGTTGTTTTTTTTCATGAAAAAGGCTCCTTATTCTCCGACAATGGTAATCTGGCACATTTTCATGGCTTCAAGTGCATTCTTGTGGCTCTGAGGAGTCACGCCTGCACAGCAGGAAGCATCAACAATAATCTCTGTATCAGGAAGTGCAGTCTTAAGAAGAATAGCGTTGGAAATAACGCAGATATCAGTACAGAGACCAACAAGTTCAATCTGATCGATAGGTGCCATACGTGCAATTCCGCTGACACATCCGGCAAGACTGGTTGATCCGAAGGTTGGTTTGTCAAAAATCAGGCAGTGATTCTTGAGTGCATATTCATTCAGTTCAGGCTGCAGCTCCCAGCCTTCCGTGCCTCTGATACAATGTTCAACAGGCAGATTCTGACCTTCCTGAGTTTCAAGATAATTCTCTTCGTGCGTATCGCGTGTGAACATCACAGGTCCTTTGAATTCGGCGACCTTCTCTATGACTTTTGGAACAATCGCCTGTGCTTCTTTTGTTCCAAGGGAACCATCAATAAAGTCTTTCTGCATATCAACAACAACAAGGTATTTACTCATATTAAAATCTTCCTTTCCATTTCTCTGCTTACTTATAATAGCGAAGTACATGCTCCGGATAAGTCGTATCGCCATAGGTCTCCCAGCCAAGCTGCTCTTTCATCATGTCTGAGAAAGCCTGGGCATTGGCTTCCGTATAGCCGCCGTCACGTTTGATGGCCCATTCAATATAGTTATGTCCGAAGTTGTAGCCCTGCAGCGCCAACCGGAGTCTGCGTATATCTCCAGGCCCTTTACATCCGGCCAGTTCAAGGCAGTCTGCAAAATAATGAATACCGGTTTTGATAGAATATTCAGGATCCTGGATACTGCCGGGCGTCTGATCATATTCTGTATTGTAGTAGCATTCGGAACACTGCATAACATCTGCGCCAAGGCCGCTGCTCTCCTGCTGCATCAATGCTTCGATGACTGGGACATAGGATTCAATGCCGTATTCTTTGGCATATTGTTGAATCAGGGGCTCATAATTCAGAACAGCATCGTCTACGCTGGCAGTGCCGGGAGTGTCAAAATTACGAAACCACGTAAAATTGCCAAAGCCTCTTGACCAGCCGTAACCACCGATAAGCGCCAAAATGGTGCAGCCAACAATGATAATAATATCTCTGCGGCGGTTCGCCATTATCTTTTGTTTATTCATATTTTTACTCCTGTATTTTTTTACATTCTACCACATCAGAATCTATTTGTCATCCGCAAAAAAAGCTGAAACTACTTGACACTGTGAATGTCCAATGCTATAACAATAAAAGACAGTTCGATTGCACCATCCTGTCTATAAACAAAACCAGGGCTATGAAACCGGAACATCAGGGACATAGCATTGCTGTGTCCCTTTTATTATTGTATAGGAAACACATTGGGTAATTCGTATATAAGTGATCAATAAATCAGGAAGGTACTATAATCATGTATTATTTGAAGACTGAACATAGTTTTGATTCTGCACATTTTCTGGCAGGTTATGAGGGTAAATGCTGCAATATTCACGGCCATGAATGGCGTGTTGTGATTGAGATCTGCCGCCCGGATCTGGATGAAGAAGGCCAGACAAGGGATATGATGTTTGATTTCGGTCAGTTGAAAAAGGATGTCAAGCGTGAAGTGGATGCCATGGACCACGCGTTGATCATTGAAAAAGGCAGTCTGATGCCTGCGACTATGGCAGCACTGCAGGCGGAGAATTTCAGGATTATTGAGATTCCATACCGACCGACAGCAGAAAGACTGGCTTATTATTTTTATGAGAGACTGACGGCATGCGGTTATCATGTTCATCGCTCGACAGTGTATGAGGCCCCGAATAACTGCGCGTCATATGAGGAATAAGAGATGGGAAGGACATATGAGGTAGTAGAACATTTTGTCAGCATTAACGGTGAGGGCCCGTTGGCAGGCCAGCTTGCAGTATTTGTCCGTTTCAAGGGCTGCAATTTATCGTGTCTGTATTGTGACACAAAGTGGGCCAATGTGCCGGATGTGCCGGCCAGAGTGATGACGGCAGAAGAAATTCATCAGGCAATCATGGAAACCGGAGTCCGCAATGTGACACTGACCGGCGGTGAACCTTTGGACCGGCCGTATATTTCAGAATTATTGGAGAAACTGGCCGCGGATCATTTGCTGCATGTGGAGATAGAAACAAACGGCAGTGTCAGTCTGGCTCCTTTTGTGAATATCCCCAACAGGCCGTCTTTTACAATGGATTATAAGTTGTCCTGCAGCGGCATGGAGACCGCTATGGATACAGATAATTTTTCACTGCTTACGGAAAAAGATACGGTCAAATTTGTCACGGGCTCTTTGGCAGACTGTGAACGGGCCGTGGAAATAATGAAACAATTCCGGTTGATTGGACGCTGTCATCTTTATTTCAGTCCGGTTTTTGGCAGTATTGATCCGGCAGATATTGTAGAATTTATGAAAGAGCAACAATTAAATGGCGTCAATCTCCAGATTCAGATGCATAAAGTCATCTGGGATCCCGACAGGCGCGGTGTGTAGGAGGTTATGAAAGAATGGCTATAGATACAGAGGCAATTAAGGAACATGTGCGTGGTATTCTCGTAGCTTTGGGAGATGATCCTGAGCGTGAGGGACTGAAAGAGACCCCGGAACGTGTTGCAAAAATGTATGAAGAAGTATTCGAGGGTATGAATTATACCAATCATGAAATTGCGCAGATGTTTGACAAAACATTTGAGCAGGATCTGGAATTATCCGGCAAAAGTGACGACATGGTCTATGTCAGAGATATTGAAATTTTCAGCTATTGTGAACATCATATGGCACTCATGTATGATATGAAAGTTTCTGTGGCCTATATACCGAACGGCAAGGTTATTGGTTTAAGCAAGATCGCCAGAATTGCCGATATGGCCGCCAAGCGTCTGCAGCTGCAGGAACGGATCGGTTCTGATATTGCAGAAATCATGGCGGAAGTTACAGGTTCAGATTCGATTGCTGTCAAGATTGAAGGCTGTCATAGCTGCATGACTGCCCGCGGCATCAAGAAAACGGCTGCTAAAACATTGACAACAACATTTACGGGACGTTTTAAAACCGATGCATCACTGCAAATGCGTGTGATGATGCAGTAATAAGGAGGACTTTATCATGAAAGCACTTGTGTTATCCAGCGGCGGCGTTGACAGTACAACCTGTCTCGGACTTGCTGTAGATAAATATGGCAGTGACAATGTGATCGCTCTTGCCATTACTTATGGACAGCGACATACAAAAGAAATAGAAGCTGCAAAAGCTGTGGCTGCATATTATCATGTAGAAATGCTGCATCTTGATCTCACACCGATTTTCCAGTACAGCGACTGCTCTCTCCTGAGCCATTCAGATCAGGCAATTCCGGAGGAATCCTACGCAGAACAGCTGCAGCACAGCGACGGCAAGCCGGTTTCGACCTATGTGCCTTTCCGTAATGGTCTGTTTCTCTCTTCTGCTGCAAGTATTGCCCTTTCAAAGGGCTGTGATGTGATTTACTATGGCGCACACAGTGACGATGCGGCTGGCAATGCTTATCCGGATTGCAGCGAAGTATTCAAAAATGCCATGAACCAGGCAATTTATGAAGGCAGCGGACATCAGCTGAAAGTGGAAGCACCTTTTGTGAATCTGACAAAGGCAGATGTTGTCAAAAAAGGTCTGGAACTGAACGTACCTTATGAATTGACGTGGAGTTGTTATGAAGGCGGCGAGAAGCCATGTGGAAAATGTGGCACATGTATTGACCGAGCTAAAGCATTTGCTGCCAATGGTGTTGCTGACCCTGCGCTATAAGTGCCGGGCGGAATTTGAAAAAAGGAGAAGAATTATGTCAGGACGTACCAAAGAAGAAACAGCTGGTATTACCCATCTTGGAAGTCAGGGAACGAAATATGATTTTAACTACTGCCCTGAAGTTTTGGAAACATTCATTAATAAACATCCGGATCATGATTATTTTGTAAAATTTAATTGTCCGGAGTTTACAAGCCTTTGCCCGATGACCGGGCAGCCGGATTTTGGCAATGTTATTATTTCTTATGTTCCATCTGAAAGAATGGTTGAAAGCAAGTCTTTAAAACTGTATCTTTTCAGCTTTAGAAATCATGGAGATTTTCATGAGGACTGTATGAATATTATTATGGAAGATCTGATTAAATTGATGGATCCGAAATATATTGAGGTATGGGGAAAATTCCTGCCAAGAGGCGGTATTTCCATCGATCCTTACTGCAACTATGGCAAACCGGGCACAAAATGGGAAGAAATCGCAGCCATGCGTCTGGCCAACCATGATATGTATCCGGAACGGGTAGATAATCGATAGATAAAACCTTAAAAGATTTGCATTGCTGATGCAGGTGCGGCTTATTTTCCTGCATTTTCGAAAAAAAGCGGTTTCCATAGGGAAACCGCTTATGAGCAGATAAGGGGAGTCGAACCCCCCTCTCCAGCTTGGGAAGCTAGCATTCTACCGATGAAACATATCTGCATGCAATTATTGTAACCGATTATAAAAAAAATTTCAAGCTAATTTAGAAAATAACAGTGATATTTTTCTTTACCGTTTCTTAGGGTGTAATTCTGCAATTTGCTTGCATCGCACAGCCATTAGCTGATACAATGTAGGTGTTACATATTTCGGGCGGCCGCATACCAAGCTCTTCTAATTCTTATAGGCCGCCCTTTTTATGTTTTTTTTATTGATTTGATAGACGCAAAACCTTTTATAAGTCCTCGCAAATGTTTATAAAACCTTGCGAAAATGGCTTAAAATCAAGGTTTTCCGCATATCGTCATTTATCTTGCCGTATCTCCACATAATCTCGTTTTGTAAGCGCGGGCGGCAAAAAAGCGTCAAGCGCAGCACCGAAAATGAAGGAGGACGACATGAAAAACGTACTTTTAGACAAGGGTATTATACTCCCGTCCGGCGAAATCAACAAGGATAAAATCAACCTTGTAGCCGGAGCAATCACGCAGCCGTTCGCGGAAATGGTATGGGTAACGACAGGCGGCGACATGGAAACCATTAACCGCTTGACGGACGTATTTGTAACCATGAACACCCCCGCAGACAGGGAAAAACTTTTTAAGGTTGTCAAGCTGCTGTACGGGCTTATGGGCTTGCCCTTTTCTGAGGAAGCCGAGCCTATGGGCGCAGACCCCGACGTATTGGAATACTTCCTGTTTTCCCTTACGGCTGACTTTGGCGAAGTCATGCAGGACATAATCGCCGACGACAATTAAATACAGACCCGCACAGGCGGCGTTTCTTACTCCCACACCGGGAGAACAGGAACGCCGCTATTTTTATGCCCTCATGTTACGCAGTAGGAGCAGAAAAAGCCTTGATTTATGCGGTTTTGCGGGCGCGTTTTTCGTGCGGTAAGGGATTTATACCTTTTCCCTCAAAATCGCCGTTCTACTGCGTAACAAATCCACAGCAAAGGAGTGATGAAGCTATGGCAGTTTTCCGCGTGGAAAGGACAACGGGCTACACCGTAATGAGCAACCACCACTTACGCAACAAGGAGCTTACCCTAAAGGCAAAGGGGCTGCTTTCTCAAATGCTGTCACTTCCCGAAAATTGGGACTATACCCTTGCGGGGCTGTCCTACATCAACCGGGAAAGTATCGACGCTATCCGTACCGCCATTTGGGAGCTTGAAAAAGCCGGATATATCACAAGGCGGCAGGGGCGCGACGAGAAAGGAAAAATGACCGCTATCGAGTACACCATTTACGAGCAGCCGCAGCCGCCGGGATTGGATTATCCGATATTGGAAAATCCAACAGCGGCTAACCCGATATTGGAAAATCCGACAACGGATAATCCGACGTCGGAAAATCCAACGCAAATAAATAAAGATATATCAAGAACTAACTTACCAAAAAAAGAAAAATCAAATACGGATTTATCAATTACCCATTCCATTCCTATCCATTCCGGGCGTTTGGAACAAACGCCTATCCCTCTGCCTTATGGCGAGGACGAAACGGCACAGCCGCAGGAAAGGAAAAGAACGGAAAGGAACGACGCTTATAGAGTGTATGAGGAAATCATCAAGGACAATATCGAGTATGACATTCTCTTGCAGGATATGAAGTTTGACCATGACCGTCTGAATGAGATTGTTGACATTATCCTTGAAACACTCTGTACGTCAAGAAAGAAAATCCGTATTGCCGGGGACGATTACCCCGCCGAACTTGTGAAGTCAAAGTTTATGAAGCTGAACAGCGAACATATCCGCTTTGTGCTTGACTGTATGCAGGAGAACACCACCAAAATCCGCAACATCAAGCAGTACCTAAAGGCGGTGCTTTTCAATGCCCCGTCTACCATTGACAGCTACTATACTTCCCTTGTCGCTCACGATATGGCAAGCGGCGCACTTGCACCGAGAAAGCCGAAGTACGGCGACCCGGACTATTACACCTACAATGAGGGCGAAAGCCTGTAAACGAAAAAAGGAGGATTTACCACATGACACAGAAAACAGGAGCTTTGATTTTTGATGAAACCGCTGACCGCTACGACATTCGCTTTGATATTGCCGACTATTACGGCGGCTTGCATTGCGGCGAGTGCATGGACGTATTCACAGGCGGCAAATGGAAGCCTACCCGCATTGAGTACGGGGACAACTGGTATCTTGTAGGTATCCGCGCCGAGGATTTGAACGGGCTGCGGGTACGGATTTAACAGGGCGGCGTGAAGAACGGACGCCCTTTTTTCACGCCCAAAAGAACACTATCACTATCGGGAAAGGAGGAACGGTAAACATTGCAAGATGAAATCAACGAAAAAGTGGTTGCGCTCTCTGTCAAGGGAGCAAAGCTGACCGCTGAAATGCTGCAAAAGGCAATCAAAGCCATGCTTGCACAGGCAAAAAAGCAGCAGGAAAAACAGCCCCACGGGAAGCAGACCCTAAAGCAGCTTGCGAAGCAGAACGCGGGGCTTTCCAACATTGAGATAACCGAGGGCAATATCAAAGCCTTTGAGCAGACGGCAAAAAAATACGGTATCGACTTTGCCCTAAAGAAAGACAGCACCGAAACGCCGCCCCGTTATCTTGTATTTTTCAAGGGGCGGGACGCGGACGCTCTGACCGCAGCCTTTAAGGAGTTTTCCGCAAAGAAGCTGACACAGGAGCAAAAGCCCTCTATCCGAAAGGCACTTGCCACATTCCGGGACGCAGCAAAGCAGCTTAATGCGAACCGTCAAAAGACAAAACACAAGGACAGGGAGGTATCGCTATGAAGCCGAATATCAAGAAGCTGCTTATCCTAAACGCCCCCTATCTGCTCTTTGTGTATCTCTTTGATAAAGTCGGACAGGCGGTGCGGCTCTCTCCGGGGGCTGACCTCTCCGGCAAGCTGCTTTCCATTGGCAGCGGCTTTTCTGCCGCCTTTTCAAATGCCCTGCCGAGTTTCGCCCCTATGGACTTGCTTATCGGCATTGTCGGGGCTGTCGTTATCCGGCTTGCGGTCTATGTGAAAGGCAAGAACGCAAAGAAATACCGTAAGGGCATGGAGTACGGCTCTGCACGTTGGGGCAATGCCGAGGATATAAAGCCGTATATCGACCCCATTTTTGAAAATAACGTGCTGCTGACGCAGACCGAACGGCTGATGATGTCAAGCCGCCCGAAGCACCCGAAATATGCACGAAACAAAAATGTACTTGTCATCGGCGGCTCCGGCAGCGGCAAAACGAGGTTTTTTGTAAAGCCCAACTTAATGCAAATGCACAGCAGCTATGTAGTCACTGACCCGAAAGGAACGGTTTTAATCGAGTGCGGGAAGCTCTTGCAGCGGGGCGGGTACAAAATCAAAGTGCTAAACACCATCAATTTCAAGAAATCCATGCGGTACAATCCCTTCGCCTATCTGCGCAGCGAAAAGGATATTTTGAAACTGGTAAATACCATTATCGCCAACACCAAAGGCGACGGGGAAAAATCCGGCGAGGATTTTTGGGTGAAATCGGAACGGCTTTTTTACTGCGCCCTTATCGGCTACATCTGGTACGAAGCCCCGGAGAATGAGAAAAACTTTACGACGCTGCTTGAAATGATAAATGCGTCGGAAGCCCGCGAGGACGACCCGGAATTTCAATCCCCCGTTGACCTCATGTTTGAACGCTTGGAGGAAAAAGACCCGGAACATTTTGCGGTGCGCCAGTACAAGAAGTTTTTGCTGTCTGCCGGAAAAACAAGAAGCTCTATCCTCATTTCCTGCGGTGCGCGTCTTGCCCCCTTTGACATTCGGGAACTGCGCGAGCTGATGGAAACCGACGAAATGGAGCTTGACACCTTAGGCGACCGAAAGACCGCGCTTTTTGTTATTATCTCCGACACCGACGACACCTTTAACTTTGTTGTATCAATCCTTTACACACAGCTTTTCAATCTGCTTTGTGACAAGGCAGATGATGTGTACGGCGGGCGGCTACCTGTTCATGTGCGCTGTCTGCTTGACGAGTTTGCAAATATCGGGCAGATACCGAAGTTTGAAAAACTCATTGCCACGATAAGGAGCCGCGAAATCTCCGCGTCCATCATCTTGCAGAGCCAGTCGCAGCTAAAGGCTATCTACAAGGACAACGCCGATACCATTGTCGGCAACTGCGATACGACCCTGTTCTTGGGCGGCAAGGAGAAAACGACCCTTAAAGAAATGTCGGAAATCTTGGGGAAAGAAACCATTGACAGCTTCAACACTTCCGAAACAAGAGGACGGGAGCTTTCCCACGGGCTGAACTATCAGAAGTTAGGCAAGCAGCTTATGAGCGAAGATGAAATTGCGGTCATGGACGGCGGGAAATGTATCTTGCAACTACGCGGGGTGCGTCCGTTCTTCTCCGAAAAATACGATATTACCAAACACCCGAAGTACAAGTACCTTTCCGACTTTGACAAGAAAAATGCCTTTGACATGGAAAAGCACTTGCGCCGCCGTCCTGCAATCGTAAAGCCGGACGAGGTATTTGACTATTACGAAGTTGACGAAGCAGATTTGCAGGAGGACACAGAAAATGAATAAGCGTATCAGAAAGAAAAAGGCAAAACAGCAGCTAATCCGGGCTATCAGCGGGCTTGTGGAAGCTGCCGAGGAAATGCAGCGGGAACAGGAACGCAGGACAAGACAGGCAGGTATTTCCTATATCAAGTATATCGAAGCTGTCCGGGAACGGCAGTACGGCATTATGCCTGTCTACACACCACTTTTTGAAAAGGAGGGAGCTTAAAGTAAAAATAATAAACACGGGCTACATGGTACGCGCCCCTACTCCTTGCGCGTATCGCGGCAGGAAGCCGCACCCTTACAACTGAATACCGCCGCGCCGCAGCAACAAACGCAGCGCGGGGACTTATGACCGCGGCAGTTATCGAAAACTGACCGCCGTTTTTTATGCCCTTTTTCGGGCAGCCGCACAGCGGCAGAAAGGAGTTATATTATGGCATTTTTCAACAGCGCAGTAGGCGTTTTACAGACACTCGTTATCGCTCTCGGAGCAGGTCTTGGCATTTGGGGCGTTATCAACCTCTTGGAGGGCTACGGAAATGACAACCCAGGTGCAAAAAGCCAGGGCATGAAGCAGTTCATGGCTAATTAGTTGGAACAAAAAACGAAAGGAAAAGCACAATCCAGACGGTATCAGCGGCAGGCTACAAGAATAAATTGTGATTTCACAAGATTGGTGCTATAATAAGAGAAAAGTTCCTGCCGGGGCAGCCGCCCCGGTGGTATAGATAGAAAGGCAGGAAAACAATATGCACATCAGCTATAAGCCACTCTGGCACACACTGTTAGAGCGTGATATGAGAAAAGAGGATTTAAGGCTTGCCGCTGGTATGACAACAAATATGATTGCCAACATGAGCAAAGAGGGAAAGCACATCAGCATGGATACATTAGCCCGTATCTGCGAAACGCTGAATTGTGAGATTACCGATGTGATTGAGTTAGTACCAGACGAGCCTGCTTCCACAGGAGGTAAGGAACATGAGCGAATTGAAACCAAGAATAACGGAAAACGGAATTGATTATATCCTTGTCGGAGATTATTACATCCCGGACTTGAAACTGCCGGAGGAACACCGCCCTATCGGAAAGTACGGACGGATGCACCGGGAATATTTAAGGGAAGTCCACCCAGCCAGATTGAATACATTGATACTGACCGGGGAATTGTGGACATATCTTGCAGACCTGAACGAACAGGCACAGGAACGGTTAGACACCATCATGGAGCAGATGAAAACTGCCGAGGGCGTAACCGAGGAATTGAAGCGTACCCACCAAATGGAATGGGTGCAGCGTTGCAATAACATTCATAACCGGGCAGAAGAAATTGTTTTGCATGAGATGATTTATTCATAACGGGAGCAATTAAATCGGAGGTATATAAGATGATTGAAATTGTATTTGGTGAAAGTGCCTGTGGAAGTTTGAAAATTGCCCAAACTTACGGCAAGGGAAAGTATAGAGGAAGTGCTGTTTCAATATTTATGAGGCATGAAGACGGGAGTGTTCCATCTTCAGATGAAATGAAAAAAGCACAGCTTCAAGCACAGGAACAAGAACGCATTGCTTGGGAGAATGCTATTCCATTGGGAGGCAAGAGCTGTGATGTTTATTGTTTTGATATGGCTCTTAGTGTGGGAGATATTTCTGATAATGGAATTGGCGAACAGCGGAAAAATGTTTTCAAGAAAATGCTGTCTGTCTGCTTTGTAGAGGATTTAGATTATCAGGTTGAAGAAAAAATACAGAAAATTAAAACTACATTGACCTCAGTGATTGAACGATATGTAGCTGGGGAAGAAATTCGCATTTGGTATAGCTATAATCCAGATGAGCTTTGTGGTATGTATTGGCTTATGAAACAACTTCAACCCTTAAACTGCCAGACAACAATTTATTTGGTTAAGTTACCTACATGGGAATATGGAAAAGAAAATACTATGACATCCAAAATAGCATGGGGCGAGGTCTCTCCTGGCGAATGGGGAAACTATATAACTCTACAAGAGAAAGCTAATCCTGTATTTCTTTCAGCTTGTGCTATGAAATGGAATCAACTTCAAAATGAAAATGCACCTTTGCGTGCAATGTTAAATGGTAAATTGCAAAGCGTTTCAGAAGATATATATGATAGTTTCATTCTTCGTGAAATTGCGGAACAGCCAGAGCAATTCAAAATGGCTATTGTCATAGGTAATGTTTTAGGAAAATATCAACTTGGAATTAGTGATGTATGGATTTCCAATCGCATTGATAAAATGCTTGAAGATCCCGGATAATCAGGTTTAGGTCATCCAGAACCATGTGGCTGAAATATTCATCATCACTGATATGGGCGGCTTGCAGCACTTTCAAATGTGGGTCATCTTCGCCAGGGCGATACCGTTCTATGATTTCATGTCGGACAGTATCGACAAGGGTGTTGAGGTTTTGAATCTGCATGGTGGCAATCCCATCCACATAAATCTCAATGTCCGCAAGAAACTTGATAAAGTCCTTATGGGTGGCAAGTTCGCAGAGCAGACGGTTGTTGATCCGACCGCTTTTCAGAAGTGCAACCATTTCATCGTTCAAATGCAGCTCCGTCAGTGGCGTGTTGATCTGCTCCCTGTTCTCTGTCCGGCACAGCAGATAATCGACGGAAACCCCATAGAAGTCTGCCAGCGTGATAAGGTTGCCATGATTGATTTCCTTAAAATCTTCTTTTTCATAACTGCCAAGGGCTGATTTAGAAATACCCGTTAGTTTTGATAGTTCTTCCAGATTTAAGCCTTTGTCCTTGCGGAGTTCCCAAAGGCGTTCCTGTATGCTTGTTGCTCCTTTCATGGGCACACGCTCCTTTCCAACGGTTTCATTGCTGCCGCTTATCTGGATTATATCACACTTTCCGTAATCGTGGAAATTTCTGATTTTTACCCTTAATTCCTACTTTGTGGACATACGGCACAGGGCACAAAAATGTTCTATGATACAGGTAGTTCATCGATGGATTATTCCAATCGAATGACCAGCCTGTGTGGGATATGCTTCCCCGGCGATGTAGCGCCATGAATTTTGGCAGGGATATGGAGGAACCCTGACCAAAACGAGCGTACCAAAGGGAGCGATACGCCGCTGTGAGATTCAGGGGAGGAACGACACCGGGGAGAACTGGCGAACTGACACCGAAATGATACCGAAACACAACAATCTGATAGGGGGACAGTCTACCCTATCGCTGATACTTCGGGAGATTTTAAGCGGCTCTATGGCTGTAATTTTACCGAAAATCGCCCCGAAACCATACACTAAAACGGGAGGAAGCGCAATATGCCGAGAATGAGCAAAAAGAGGAAGTATGAGCTTTCCTTTTACCTCAATGACCGGGGGCGTGTCACTTACAACGAATTATGCCGGAAATGCCAGCATGGGTGCAAGCAGAGCTTCCGGGCGGTTGTGATTGACTGCCCCTGTTATTTATCCAAACGAGCAAAGAAAAAGGAGGAACACACAGAATGAATTTTGAATTTATGACGATAGACACACCATTGCCGCCCTGTATGCCTTTTCCCAGAGCGTTGACAGGATTTCCAGTCAGCAGCACCGCAAAGGTCATGTACTGCCGGATGCTGGACGCTATGCTCTCCAAAGGGCAGGAGGACGAGAACGGAATCCTCTTTGTCTGCTTCCCTGTCACAGCCATTGCCGCAGTCCTGTCCCGCAGCTCCATGACGGTCAAGCGTTCTCTGAATGAACTGGAAACTGCCGGACTTATCATGCGGGTGCGTCAGGGCATTGGAGAACCAAACCGGATTTATGTGCTGATACCGGGAAAGGAGGACGCTGCCCTTGCCTGATACCTCAAAGCTGGAAAAACTCAATCGGGAGTTGGAAAAAAGCGAAAAGAAACTGCGGAAAGCCATCAATGATGAAAAGGCATTGCAGCACCAGTTGAAACAGCTTACCCGAAAGGAACGGACGCACCGGCTCTGTACCCGTGGCGGTATGCTGGAAAGTTTTCTGCAAGAGCCGGAACGCCTGACAGATGATGATGTCATGCTGTTGTTGAAACTCATTTTTCACAGACAGGACACGCAGGAACTATTGAAAAAACTGCTGGAACGGGAGATGCCGGAACCCCCTTAGTTTACTAAGGGCGCAATTATACACCACCCAAAGGTTGGTGCATTGCGTTCTCCGAAGGCTCCTCGCCGGAGGGCTGTGATTTTCCGCAGTCATGGTCTGCTCCAAATCATACAGGGGACGCTACGCTTCCCCTGCGCTGGCTGTCGCCAGCTACCCTTTTGTGGACTTGCCGCCCGGAAACACCTTGCGCTGCAAGCTGTTCCCGTCCAGCAAGTTTAATCAGTCGAGCTATCCTTATCTACGGTAATTTAGTATAATAAGGTCAAAAAACAGAACGCTATCATTGTGCAACCGATATGCAACTGATAATTGCTTGATAGTTGGTGGTAGCAACACGGTAATTCAGATAGAATAAAGCCAACAAAGAAAGGAGGTCATCCAAATGTTAGTAAACATCATTATGATTGTAGTCGGAATAGTTTTCTCATGTATCTTTGTCGGCTTGCTTATCCTTGTTATTCGTGCATTGCTTAAATATATCCGTACAGAGAAATGAAGCCAACAGCAACATTAGGAGGTGGTCAAATGAAAGTAACCGTATTTATGATAATCGTTGGAATAATTTTCTTATGTATCTTTGTTGGTTTGCTTACCCTTATTGTTCGTGCATTACTCAAATATATCCATTCAAAAGATGTACGGCAGGAAAAATCCGTAGTGAGGAAATCGTTGGGTGAAGCACTCAAAGTACACAGAACACAGTGCAAAATGACGCAGGAATTTGTTGCTGAAACGATTGGTGTTAGCAGGCAGGCTGTTTCAAAATGGGAAAATGGAACATCCGACCCTTCCACATCAAATCTTTTTGCACTTGCAAAACTTTACGGTATTTCTGTTGAAGAATTACTAAAAGAAGTTGAATAATCTTCATGCAGATATTTTATTTCATCATCGGGCCACCCTGACCCGAACTTTCAAAACTGAATACCAGCCGCCCACCGGCGGCACCACCGAGCAGGAAATCTGAAAAGGTCTCCTGCTTTTTTTCTGCCCCAAATGAGGTGGTAAAACGCCACCCCATCCACCAATTACCGAAAGGAGGGACACGAAATGCCCTGTCCACACAACGAAATCTCGATTGTGCAGCGAAGCCAACAGCAGTCTGCGGTTGCCGCCGCTGCCTACCAGAGCGGCGAAAAGCTGTTCTGTGGATACGATCAGGAAGTGAAGCACTACCCGGAAAAGCGTGGTATCGTCCACAATGAAATCTTGCTTCCGGCAAATGCCCCACGGTCGTATGCAGACCGCAATACTTTATGGAACGCCGCCGAAGCGGTGGAGAAGCAATGGAATTCCCAGCTTGCAAGGCGGTGGGTGCTTACCATCCCCAGAGAGATACCGCCCGACCAGTACGCCGCCCTTGTCCGGGATTTCTGCAATCAGCAGTTTGTTTCCAAAGGAATGTGCGTGGATTTTGCCATCCATGACAAAGGGGACGGAAACCCTCACGCTCATGTCATGCTGACTATGCGGGCAATGGATGAACATGGGAAATGGCTTCCCAAGAGCCGCAAGGTTTATGACCTTGACGAGAACGGGGAACGGATAAAACTTCCGTCCGGCAGATGGAAAAGTCACAAGGAAGATACGGTTGACTGGAACGACCGCAAGTATTGTGAAATCTGGCGGCATGAATGGGAGATCATCCAGAACCGCTATCTGGAAGCCAACAACCGCCCGGAGCGGGTGGATCTCCGTTCTTATGAAAGACAGGGGCTTGATATTATCCCTACCGTCCATGAGGGTGCTGCTGTCCGGCAGATGGAAAAGCGAGGGATTCAGACCAACATCGGAAATCTGAACCGGGAAATCAAAGCCGCCAACAGCCTGATGAAGTCTATCCGGCAGCTTATTAAAAATCTCAAAGGCTGGATTATCGAGCTTAGTGAAAAACGAAAAGAACTGCTTGCGGAAAAAGCTGCGGAGGAAGCGGTATTTCTTCCCAATCTGTTGATGAAGTACATGGAGGTACGAAAGGCAGAACGGAGCGACTGGACACGGGCGGGACAAAACCGTGGAACTTCCAAAGACTTAAAGGCAGTCAGCGAAGCCCTGTCCTATCTTCAGAGAAAGGGACTTTCCACCGTGGAGGATTTGGAAAACTTTATAGAAACGTCCGGGAAATCTGCCGCCGACTACCGAAAGCAGATGAAGCCAAAGGAAACCCGCAGCAACGTGATTGACGCTATCCTTGCCGCCCGGACGGACTGTAAGGAATGTAAGCCCGTTTATGAGAAATACCAGAAGATATTTTTCAAGAAAACTAAGGAAAAATTCAAGCTGGAACACCCGGAGGTTGCCCGGTTTGAGAAAGCCAGTGCCTACCTTGCCAAGCACCCGGATGATAAGGACAGCACGAAAAAGGAGCTTTTGCAGGAACAGGCGAAGCTTGTGGGCGAAATCGCAGACTTGAAAGTACCGTTGACCGAGGTGCAGGAAGATTTGAAGAAGCTGCGGGACATCCGCTACTGGGTACGGAAAGCCACACCCGGCACAGAGGAAAGCAAAGAGCCGCCCAAGAAGCAGCCCCTCAAAGAAGTCTTGCAGGATAAGGCTGACGAGAAGAAAGCACAGAAAAACGCCCCGGCGCAGACGAAACACAAACAACAGGATATGGAACTTTAACAGGCACTTGCCATTTTCAGATTGAGAATGATAAGTGCCTTTTCTTTTTTACAAGGAGGAATTGATTTGAATGTATTTGAAGCTGTGAAGCAGTCCGTTACGACAAGACAGGCTGCGGAGCATTACGGAATCCGGGTAAACAGAAACGGGATGGCTTGCTGCCCGTTCCACAACGATAAGACCCCCAGCATGAAGCTGGACAAGCGTTTCCACTGCTTCGGATGTGGTGCAGATGGGGATGTGATTGATTTTGTAGCTGCCCTGTACGGGCTGGGGAAAAAGGAAGCCGCCGCACAGTTGGCGAGTGACTTCGGGCTTGCCTATGAGGACTGGAAGCCACCGGGCAGGGCAAGGAAGCCCAAGCCCCGGCAGAAATCCCCGGAAGAACAGTTCCGGGAAGCAAAGGCACATTGCTTCCGTGTCCTTGCCGATTATCTACACCTCTTACGGGTATGGAAAACCGACTATGCCCCGCACTCCCCGGAGGAAGCGTTTCATCCCCGGTTCGTGGAAGCCTTGCAGAAGCAAGCCCATGTGGAATATCTGCTGGATGTGCTGCTGTTCGGGGAGACAGAGGAAAAAGCGGTTTTGATTATGGACTACGGAAAGGATGTGATACAGCTTGAACAGCGAATGGCAGAGCTTGCAGCCGCAGACGCAGCAAGAACTAAAAAACACCATGAACGCCATGCAGCCGCCCCAGAGCGTTGAGGAAGTAAAGGCAACTCTGGAAACCACCGAGAAAGGCGGCGTCCGCCAGAGCATACGGAACTGCCTGACCGTATTCCAGCGTGACCCTGTGCTTGCCGGGGCAATCGCCTACAACATCCTGACCGACCGCAAGGACATCATAAAGCCCATCGGTTTTCACAGAGAAAGCACAGCCCTGACCGATACGGACATGAAGTATCTGCTTCTCTATCTGGAGGAAACCTACGGGCTTACCAGTGAGAAAAAGATTGAAACCGCCATCGGGATTGTGGCGAATGAGAATAAGTACCACCCCATCCGGGATTTTCTGAACAGCCTTGCATGGGACGGGACTGAGCGCATCCGCTTCTGTCTGCGGCACTTTCTGGGAGCTGATGTGGACGATTACACCTATGAAGCCTTGAAGCTGTTCATGCTGGGGGCGATTACAAGGGCATTTAAGCCCGGAAGCAAGTTTGAAATCATGCTGTGTCTGGTAGGCGGTCAGGGGGCTGGCAAATCCACCTTCTTCCGGCTGCTGGCAGTCCGGGACGAGTGGTTTTCCGATGATTTGCGGAAGCTGGACGATGATAACGTGTACCGCAAGCTGCAAGGTCACTGGATAATTGAAATGTCGGAAATGATGGCAACCGCCAATGCCAAGAGCATTGAGGAAATCAAGTCCTTTCTAAGCCGCCAGAAAGAGGTTTACAAAATTCCCTATGAAACTCACCCGGCAGACCGCCCCCGTCAATGCGTGTTCGGCGGCACTTCCAACGCCCTTGACTTTCTCCCCCTTGACCGTTCCGGCAACCGCCGATTTATCCCGGTCATGGTGTACCCGGAGCAAGCCGAGGTTCACATTTTGGAGGACGAAGCCGCTTCCAGAGCCTATATCAGCCAGATGTGGGCGGAAGCAATGGAGATTTACCGAAGCGGCATGTTCAAGCTGTCATTCAGCCCAGCCATGCAGCGGTATCTCAAAGAACACCAGCGGGATTTTATGCCGGAGGACACCAAAGCCGGGATGATACAGGCTTACCTTGATAAGTACACCGGGGAAACGGTCTGCTCCAAGCAGCTCTACAAGGAAGCCTTAAACCACACCTTTGATGAGCCGAAGCAATGGGAAATCCGGGAAATCAACGAGATAATGAACCAGTGCATTACCGGGTGGAACTACTTTTCCAATCCGAGGATGTTTGCGGAATACGGCAGACAAAAGGGCTGGGAGCGTGAAATCCCGGCAACGGACACCGACAACCCGCCCGAAAAATCTATGGACGGTTTTGTGGAGGTCACAGAGCAGATGGAGCTTCCATTCTGAAAATGACAGCCCGTTGCCGACTTCGTTGCTATCCCGTTGCCGAGCCGGTTGCCGGGGAAAATCCCTTATTTCCGGGCTTTTTCCCTCTCTGACAACCAAAACAACAGAAAAATAAAAGAAAAGTATAAATAGTAATCAACGCCAGATTGAGATTGTTTGCAAGGTCTTTTGAAGCCCGTTGCCGGACTTCGTTGCCGACCGTTCTCTGTCTGGCTATTTTCATGTATGGAGGATAACTGCCTATGGCGAAAAATAAGACCAAGATTGAAGTGACAACCGTATTTGACGGGGAACTGGACGCCACCGATGTGTTCGTCAGCCTGATTTCCCAGAAATACGGCAAAACAAATACAAAAGAATATCTTGCTAAAAAGAAAGATTTGAAGTATAATGAAGATGAGGTTCAACAGAGCCAGATACCGTCTGGATTGTGTGGGTAAATGGCTATGATGAACGAAATGGAATACAGAACAATCGGTTCAGCACTTGCCGGGGGCTATCGTGCGGCGGTCTATTGCAGGCTGTCAAAGGACGATGACCTGCAAGGCGAAAGTGCCAGTATCGCAAACCAGCGTGATATGCTGGAAAAATACTGCGAAAAGCAGGGATGGGAGGTTGTGGCAGTCTATCAGGACGATGGCTTCACAGGTCTTAATATGGAGCGTCCTGATTTACAGAGAATGTTGAGAGCCATTGAGCGCAGGCAAATCAACCTTGTCATCACGAAAGACCTCAGCCGACTGGGGCGTAACTATTTGCAAACAGGGCATTTGATTGAGGACTTTTTCCCAAGAAACGGTGTCCGCTATATCGCCATGAATGACGGTATCGACACCCTGCGGGATAACAACGACATCGCCCCGTTCAAGAATATCCTGAACGAGATGTACAGCAAGGATATTTCCAAGAAAGTCCATTCCTCTTATCTTCTGAAAGCGCAGAAAGGACAGTTTACCGGGTGTCTTGCCCCGTTTGGGTATCGGAAAGACCCGGAGGACAAAAACCATCTGCTCATTGACGAGGAAACCGCCCCGATTGTGCGGCTGATTTTCGGATATGCCCTAAACGGTCATGGTCCGAACTATATCCGCAGACGGCTGGAGGAAGAAAAAATCCCCTGCCCCACATGGTGGAACCGGGAACGGGGGCTTCGCAATACCCGCACCAAATGGGAAAAGAAAGACCCGGAAAACGGGCGGTATATGTGGGACTTTTCCGTTATCAAAGACCTTTTGATGAATCCCGTTTACACTGGGGCGATTGCTTCCCAGAAAAAGGACTACCGTTTCAAAATCGGCACGATTGGGGAAAAGAAGCCGGAGGACTGGATTGTAGTGGAAGGACAGCATGAACCGCTGATTGACCGCATGAGCTTTGACATTGTGCAGAACAAGCTGAAATCCCGCCAGCGTCCGGGGCAGACCAATGAAATCAGCCTGTTTGCCGGACTGATAAAATGCGGCGAGTGTGGGAAGTCTCTGACGGTACGCTACACAAACGCAAAACATCCCCAGCAGATTTACTCCTGCAAGACCTACAATGCCTTTGGAAAGAACCACTGCACCCAGCACCGGATTGATTATGACACCCTTTACAGTCATGTGCTGCGGAAAATCCGGGAATGTGCCAGAGCTGCCCTGATGGACGGGAAAGCGGTTGCTGACCGCCTGACCAATACCTGTGAAGCCGAGCAGCGGGAACAGCGGGAAGCAATGGAACGCTCCCTTACAAGGGACGAGGAACGGATTGAGGTTCTGGACAAAATGGTAATGCGGCTTTATGAAGATATGATTGCAGGGCGTATCAGTGAGCAGAACTTCAACACCATGCTGGAAAAGACACAGACCGAGCAGACGGAACTTAAAACAAAAGTGTCCGAGGGCAGAAAGCGGCTGTCCGATGAAGTCCAGCTTGCCAATGACGCAAAACAATGGGTGGAAGCCATTCAGGAATATGCCAACATCACAGAGTTGGACGCAGCCACCCTCAACCGCTTAATCAAAGAAATCGTCGTGCATGAGCGCATTGACGAAGATAAAACAAGACACATTTCTATCGAAATTCATTTTAATCTCAAACCCATCCCGGAGGTGGAACAGGTCACTGCCTGACCTGTCCCGCCGGGACGGTTCTCTTAAAAACACCATATAGATTTTTTGTACGCCGCCGCCCGCCATCGAGCAGAGTTTTACACCTAATTGGGGATAAAACAGCTCATGGCGGGCGGCGGCGTTGCCCTTATCGGTGGCACCCTTGTACCTCTGCTTTCCGGCCTGTTCGGTTAAGCGGCGGGTAACTGCCTATGCAGAGCATACTTGACGCGATTAACGAATGGATAAAGGAAATCCTCATTGGAGCCATTAACGGTAATCTGTCAACTATGTTCGGGGACGTAAACGAAAAAGTCGGAACTATCGCCGCAGAGGTAGGCAAGACCCCGCAGGGGTGGAACGCAGGCATATTTTCCATGATACAGAGTTTATCGGAAAATGTGATTGTACCCATTGCGGGGCTTGTCATTACCTACGTTCTATGCGTGGAGCTTATCAGCATGGTAACGGAAAAGAACAATATGCACGATATTGACACGTTCATGTTCTTTAAGTGGTTTTTCAAGGCGTGGGTAGCGGTGTATCTCGTTACCCACACCTTTACTATCACTATGGCGGTGTTCGATATGGCGCAGCACGTTGTTTCCGGCGCGGCGGGCGTGATCGGCGGCAATACGAATATCGACGTTGACGCCGCCCTCTCGTCCATGCAAGCCAGACTTGACGCTATGGAAATCCCCGAACTGCTTTTGCTCGTTATGGAAACAAGCCTTGTGAGCCTTTGCATGAAAATCATGTCGGTGCTTATCACGGTTATTCTGTACGGCAGAATGATAGAAATTTACCTTTACTGTTCGGTATCGCCTATCCCGTTTGCAACTATGACCAACAGAGAGTGGGGGCAGATAGGCAACAACTACTTAAAAGCCCTGTTCGCCCTCGGTTTTCAAGGCTTCCTCATAATGATATGCGTCGGCATTTATGCGGTTTTGGTTGGCAGCATGATTGTAGCGGATAACCTACACAGCGCGATATTCTCCCTTGCAGCCTACACCGTGATTTTGTGCTTCTCTTTATTCAAAACAGGCACACTTGCGAAGTCAATTTTTAACGCCCACTAAAGACCGAAAGGAGGTTTTCACTTGGCGTATGTACCCGTACCCAAAGACTTATCAAAAATCAAAACGAAAGTCGCTTTTAATCTGACAAAGCGGCAGATTATATGTTTTGCGGCAGCCCTCGCTATGGGACTACCGCTTTTCTTTTTGCTCAAAGACAGCGCGGGAACAAGCATGGCGGCATTTGCAATGATTGTCGTTATGCTTCCCTGCTTCCTCTTGGCAATGTATGAAAAACACGGGCAGCCCCTTGAAGTCGTGATAAAGAACGTCATTCAGACAAAGTTTATCCGACCAAAGGAACGCCCCTATCAGACGGAAAATTTTTATGCCGTCATAGAAAAACAACGAAAACTGGAAAAGGAGGTATCGGCTATTGTCAATGGCAGAACGAAAAACCATGACCCGCGCGGTAAAAAATCCCGTGAAGCGTAAGCTGACCCGCGCAGAAAAGAAAGAAATCGCCGCCGTGATACAGGCGGCAAAGGGCGACGGGAAGCCCCACACCGCACAACAGACCATTCCCTACTTGCAGATGTACCCGGACGGGATTTGCAGGGTAACGGAAAAGAAATACAGTAAAAGCCTTGTCTTTGAAGATATTAACTATCAGCTTGCACAGGCAGATGATAAGACCGCCATTTTTGAAAACTGGTGCGATTTTCTCAACTACTTTGACGCTTCCGTTTTGGTGCAGCTCTCTTTCATCAATCAGGGCGCAAGAAAGGAAAAGGCACAGGCGGCTATCGAAATTCCGGCGCAGGACGACGCTTTTAACTCTATCCGCAGGGAGTACGCGGATATGCTGAAAAACCAGCTTGAAAAAGGCAACAACGGACTGGAAAAATGCAAGTACATTACCTTTTCCATTGAAGCGGACAATCTTGCGGCGGCAAAAGCACGTCTTTCCCGTATCGAAACCGACGTACTCAATAATTTTAAGGTGCTTGGCGTAACAGCCCGCCCCATGAACGGACAGGAACGCTTGAACGTACTGCATGGGATTTTCCACCCGGAGGGCGAGCCGTTCCGCTTCTCTTGGGACTGGCTTGTACCGTCGGGGCTTACCACAAAGGACTTTATCGCCCCGTCCTCGTTCCGTTTTGGCGACGGGCGCACATTCCGCATGGGGCGTAAGCTCGGTGCGGTTAGTTTCCTTGAAATCCTCGCGCCGGAGCTGAATGACCGTATGCTTTCGGACATTCTCGACCTTGAAAACGGGATAATCGTCAATCTGCATATCCGCAGTATCGACCAGAGCGAAGCAATCAAGACTATCAAGCGCAAGATAACCGACCTCGACAAGATGAAGATTGAGGAACAGAAAAAAGCGGTACGCAGCGGGTATGACATGGATATAATTCCGTCCGACCTTGCTACTTTCGGCAGCGAAGCAAAAAATCTGTTGCAGGATTTACAGAGCCGCAACGAGCGAATGTTTCTGCTGACGTTCCTTGTGGTAAACATGGCAGACACAAAACGGAAACTGGATAATGACATCTTTGCTACGGCGGGCTTTGCACAGAAAAATAACTGCGCTCTGACCCGCCTTGACTATTTGCAGGAAGCGGGCTTTATGTCCTCTATCCCTCTTGGAGAGAACCTTATCCCCATTCAAAGAGGGCTTACCACATCAAGCACCGCTATTTTTATCCCGTTCATCACACAGGAGCTTTTTCAGCGGGGCGCAGCCCTTTACTACGGCTTAAATGCGCTGTCAAATAACATGATACTCTGCGACCGCAAGCAACTGAAAAATCCCAACGGGCTTATCCTCGGAACGCCGGGAAGCGGTAAATCCTTTGCGGCAAAGCGGGAAATGACAAACGCCTTTCTCATTACTGACGACGATATTATTATCTGCGACCCGGAAGCAGAATATTTTTCCCTTGTGCAGCGATTGGGCGGGCAAGTGATACGCCTGTCGCCTGCCGGAAAAGGCATGGACGGTAAGCCCCAGTATGTGAACCCTATGGATATTAACTTAAACTACTCCGAGGACGACAACCCGCTTGCCTTGAAATCCGACTTTATCCTTTCCCTCTGTGAGCTTGTTATCGGCGGCAAAGAGGGCTTGCAGCCCGTGGAAAAGACCGTCATTGACCGCGCCGTTAGGAATGTGTACCGACCTTTCCTTGCTGACCCCGACCCGGCAAAAATGCCTATCTTGGGCGACCTCTACAACGAACTGCTGAAACAGCCGGAGCCGGAAGCTGCCCGCATTGCGGCGGCATTGGAGCTTTATGTTTCGGGAAGTCTGAACGTCTTTAACCACAGAACGAATGTAGAGCTTTCTAACCGCCTTGTCTGCTTTGATATTAAGCAGCTTGGAAAGCAGCTCAAGAAATTAGGTATGCTCATTGTGCAAGACCAGGTGTGGAACCGCGTTACCGTAAACCGCGCCGAGAAAAAGGCAACCCGTTACTATATGGACGAATTTCATTTGCTTTTGAAAGAGGAACAGACCGCAGCCTATTCCGTGGAGATTTGGAAGCGTTTTCGTAAATGGGGCGGCATACCGACGGCAATCACACAGAACGTCAAAGTGCGCCCAGATAGGGCGCTGTGCAAAGCAGTCTAAGGTACTGCCGCACACGGCAGTGTGCGAAACAATCTGCCTTACCGACTAAGGAGAAATCCTTTACGGGAACAGCGCATGGCAGAAAAAGGAATAGTCACCAAAGGACTTAGGTGCGACTGTTTTCTAATGTTAAGAAGATATGAGGATAAGATTGGGTTTATCGAATGTAAGGTTCCAGTTCCTGTTTTTTGCAGGTGTGGGAAAAGTCCTGAAACCCATGTCATAACGCTGTCACGTCATCTTTCACGGCGGGACAACTGCCAACACGTTATGAAACAGGCGTGAGAACACGTCACAACGAACCGAAAGCATATCCGACAATCTTCACTAACCTATGCACAGTGCTAACTGGGGATTGCCTAAGTCTGGCTCATTTGCCGGATATGGTAACGGAGGCTCCATAGTAGTCCGAGAGGGATAACGACCCTTACATGGCGAAGGGAGCCAGTTAGTAACATCTAAAATGTAAGAATGAAAGGGAGGAGAAACCTCAATGAAACCAACATCTGAAATTTTAGAGCGTATTGAAAAGTGTTCCAGCGAACACAAAGACGGCGTATTCACAAGACTTTACAGATACTTACTTCGTGAAGATATTTACTACGCCGCCTATCAGAAACTTTATGCAAACAAAGGTGCAACAACACAGGGTATCGACAACGATACCGCAGACGGTTTCAGTGACTTCTATGTAAAAGAGTTAATCCAGTCACTAAAGGACGGAACCTACAAAGCCAATCCTGTAAGGCGTGAGTATATTCCAAAGAAAAACGGAAAGCTCCGTCCGCTGGGTATCCCGTCTTTCCGTGACAAGCTCCTGCAAGAAGTTGTCAGAATGATTTTAGAAGCTATCTATGAACCTGTCTTTGACAGCCACTCCCACGGTTTCAGACCGGGTAAAAGCTGTCATACCGCACTCCGTCAGATTTCTTCTGACTTCACAGGCGTGGTCTGGTTTATCGAGGGCGATATACAAGGTTGTTTTGATAACATCAATCACGAAAAATTGATTGAGATTTTGAGCAGGAAAATCAAGGACAGTCGTTTTCTGAACATCATTCGCCAGTTTTTGAAAGCTGGGTATATCGAGAATTGGAAATACAACGCCACTTACAGCGGTTCCCCGCAGGGTGGTATCTGTTCTCCAATACTTGCAAATATCTATCTGAATGAGCTGGACAAGAAGTTTCGGGAAATCGCAGAACGCTTTGATAAGCCGAGGTCTGCATATCAGACACCGGAATATCATGCGGCAAGCAAAGAATTAAAAAGACTGTCTTATTGGATTGACCATACCGCTGATGAAGCGGCAAGACAAGAACTGATTGACCAGCATAGGGCACAGAAGGAAGCTATGAGAAATCTGCCCTGCAAACCTGCCGACAACAAGAAGTTCACTTTTGTCCGTTATGCGGACGATTGGCTGGCAGGTGTGTGCGGCACAAAAGCGGAATGTGAGGACTTGAAAGCCGAAATCGCTGAATTTCTAAGCACAGAGCTGAAATTAACTCTAAGCGAGGAAAAGACGCTGATAACGCACAGCTCCGAAAAAGTCCGTTTCATTGGATATGATATTTGCGTCCGCAGAAATCAGGAAGTCAAAGGTCACAGAATGAAAAACGGAACGTGGAGAAAATCCCGTACCCTGCACATGAAAGTTGCCCTGTCTGTTCCCCATACGGAAAAGATTGAGAAATTCATGTTTGCAAAGAAAGTCATTCGCCAAAAGGAAAACGGGGAGTTTCAGCCGATACACCGAGCCGGACTTCTCAACCTTGCGGATTATGAGATTGTGGAACAGTACAATGCCGAAGCAAGAGGATTATGCAACTATTACAATCTGGCTTGTGATTATCACACGCTGGACTACTTCTGCTATCTTATGGAGTACAGTTGCTTAAAGACGATTGCTAATAAGCACAAAACCAGTATCCGCAAAATCATTCGCCAGTATAAAGACGGGAAAACATGGTCTGTCCCTTATGAAACTAAAGCAGGAACAAAACGTGTTCGCCCTGTTAAAATCGCAGATTGTAAGCGTGGCGAAGCGAGTGACATCATTTATCAGAGAAAGAAATTCAGCTGGAAAACCACTATTAGACAACGGCTCAATGCCAGAGTTTGTGAACTATGTGGGTGTAAAGAAGCCGATTTGTATGAGGTTCACGTTATACGGAACTTAAACGAATTGGGTAATTCTGATTGGGAAACCGTGATGAAAAAGAAGCGGCGAAAAACGCTTGTTGTTTGTAGCAAGTGCCATGAAAGAATACACAGACACTAATCAATACGTTAATTACTAATGGGGAGCCGGATACTTCGAGAGGAGTAAGTCCGGTTCCGAGGGAGGGTGTAGGAAACCTACCGCCAACGGCGGCAAGGCGCCTTTACCCTACCCTACGACCTTTTAAGCAGCCGCGAAGTCGAGAATATCTTTGAAAACTCCGATTTTGTCCTCATGCTCAATCAAGCCGCAGGCGACCGGGCTATCCTTGCAAAGCAGCTTAACATCTCCCCGCAGCAGATGAAGTATGTAACCCACACCGAAGCAGGCGAGGGGCTTATCTTTTACGGGAATGTGGTGCTGCCGTTCATTGACCGCTTCCCAACCGACACCGAGCTTTACCGTCTGCTTACGACAAAGCCGGAGGAAGTGAGCAAGCCATGAAAACGGACGTAATCATCAACCGCGACGCCCTCTATGCCCTGCGGGAGCTGCCGAGTGAAAGCGTGAACTGCTGCGTCACAAGCCCGCCCTACTATGGACTTAGGGACTACGGGCTTGACGCACAGATTGGACGGGAGGACACGCCGGAGCAGTACATTGACAGGCTTGTAGAAGTATTCCGGGAGCTGCGCCGGGTACTCAAAGACGACGGGACGTTTTGGCTGAATATCGCAGACACTTACTGCGGCACAGGCATGAAAGCGGGCTGCAAGCAAAAGGATTTAATCGGTATTCCGTGGCAGCTTGCTTTTGCCCTGCGCTCTGACGGGTGGTATTTACGCAGCGATATTATCTGGCTGAAAGAAAATCCTATGCCGGAGAGCTGCCGCGACCGACCGAGCCGCTGCTATGAGCATATCTTTTTACTGACGAAATCAAAGAAATATTACTATGACGCTGCCGCCATTGCAGAGCCGATTGCGCCGGGAACGGCTGCGCGGTACCGGCAGGGGCGCGGCGCAGGACACAAATATGCCGAGGAAATACCCGGACAGGGCAAGGTACAGGGTATCAATAAAACCCGCAGCGGCGGCTATTATGACGACGCTCTTATGCCGACCACAAGGAACAAGCGGGACGTTTGGCTTATCAATACCGTACCGTATAAGGGCGGGCATTTTGCCGCCTATCCCCCGAAGCTCGCGGAAACGTGCATACTGGCGGGCTGTCCGGCAGGCGGCGTTGTCCTTGACCCTTTCTTTGGAAGCGGCACCACCGGGCTTGCAGCGAAAAGCCTTGACCGCCGCTATATCGGCATTGAACTGAACGCCGAGTATTGCGCCCTTGCAGGGGCGCGGATTGGAGGTGCAGAACCATAAAGCAATACAAACCTCGTGATAAAATCACGCAGAAAATGACCCGCGACGGGGCTATCGCAGAAAATCAGACCACGGGAGACACGGAACGTATCAGCAAGCGGACGCAGGACGCGGATTTTCAGAAATCCCCGGAGCAACAGGCAGCACAGCTACAAGGTGCAGCTTCCCCGACTTCTCCCTTGCCCCATGTGCCGGGAGCTGCCCCCAAAGCGGACACAGGCAAAACGGAGCGCGTCATGGAGCATATCGAAGCCGCCCATACCCGCAAAGCGTCTAAAAAAGCGGTACGAAAGGCACAGGCGGAAGCTACCGCCGGGACGAAATCTTCCCGGCTGCAATTTACCGACGAGGAACGCGCTGCCCCGGAGCTTGAAAAGTATATCAAGAAATCCGACAAAGCCGCCGACCGCTTGGATAAGGCAAAGGCAGCTATCCCCAAAGAAAAGAAACTGGTAAAAGAGCGCACCTTTGACGAAACCACCGGGAAAGGCAAGACCCGCCTGCACTTTGAGGAAAAGGACAAGCCGCCCGGATTTAAGGAGAAGCACAACCCGCTATCCCGCCCCACACAGGAAGCCGGGATTTTGGTACATAACAAAATCCATTCTGTCGAAAAGGATAATTCCGGCGTGGAGGGCGCACACAAGAGCGAGGAAGCCGCAGAACGGGGATTGAAGTACGGGGCGCGGAAAATCAAGCAGGGCTACCGCAACCATAAGCTGAAACCCTACCGGGAAGCGGCAAAGGCTGAAAAAGCTGCTTTCAAGGCAAACGTGGATTTTCAGTATCATAAGACCCTGCATGATAACCCACAGCTTACCTCTAACCCTATTTCCCGTTTTTGGCAGAAACAGCAGATTAAAAAGCAGTATGCAAAGGAAGCCCGCAATACTGCAAAGGGTATCAAGGGCGCAGCGGAACGCACCCGCAAAGCGGCAGCCAAAGCCGCCGAGAAAACGAAGCAGACAGCGGCGTTTGTGGCAAGACACCCGGCGGGCGTGGCAATCGCTGTCGGGGCGCTGCTACTTTTCATTATGCTTCTGTCCGGGCTGTCCTCTTGTGGTGCAATGTTTTCCGGCACGTTAAACGGCGTGCTTGGAACGTCTTATACCTCCGAGGACAGCGACCTTGTGGAAGTGGAAAATGCCTATGCCGGACTGGAAAGCGGGCTGCAAAACGAGATTGACGCTATCGAAAGCACCCACCCCGGCTATGACGAGTACCGCTATGACCTTGCAAATATCGGGCATAACCCCCACGAATTAGCGTCCTATCTGACCGCAAAATACCAAAGCTACACCCGCGCCGAGGTACAGAGCGAATTACAACGGATTTTCAATCAGCAATACAAGCTGACGCTGACCGAGGAAGTGGAAATACGCTACCGGGAGGAAGAACGCACCGACACATGGACAGACGAGGACGGCAACGAGCATACGGACACCTATACGGTACAAGTGCCTTATGAGTATTACATCTTAAACGTCAAGATGACGAACACCCCGCTATCCACCATTGCGGAAAATAATCTGCCCCCGGAACAACTGGAAATGTACCGGGTGTACTTGCAGACAAGCGGGAACAAGCCCCTTATCTTTGGCGGCGGCTCTCCCGACACTTCCGCGTCCGAGGATTTAAGCGGCGTGGACTTTGTAAACGGAACGCGCCCCGGTAATACCGCTATCGTTGACCTTGCAAAGCAGCAAGTCGGAAATGTGGGCGGCTATCCGTATTGGAGCTGGTACGGCTTCAACTCCCGCGTGGAATGGTGCGCCTGTTTCGTGTCCTGGTGCTACGGGCAAATGGGACTTTCCGAGCCGCGCTTTGCCGCCTGCCAGTCGCAGGGTATTCCGTGGTTTACCTCTCACGGGCAATGGGGCGCGCGGGGCTATGAGAACATTGCCCCCGGTGACGCTATCTTTTTTGACTGGGATTTAGACGGAAGCGCAGACCATGTAGGGCTTGTTATCGGCAGGGACGCAAACCGCGTTTATACCGTGGAGGGCAATTCCGGCGACGCCTGCAAGATTAAGAGCTATCCCCTTGACTATGCCTGTATCAAAGGGTACGGGCTGATGAACTGGAACTGACACATTTTTGAAAATCGAAAGGAGAAAAAATTTATGGCAATGAGTAAAATCGAAAGAATTGAAAAGGAAATCCAAAAGACCCGTGAGAAAATCACGGAGTATCAGAACAAGCTGCGCGGACTGGAAGCACAGAAAACCGAAGCGGAAAACCTTGAAATCGTGCAGCTTGTACGCGCTATGCGTCTGACCCCGCAGGAGCTTACCGCTATGCTTTCCGGCAACGGTATTCCGGGCATTGCCCCTATGCCCACAGACTATGACGAACAGGAGGACAATGCAGATGAAGAATAAAATCCTTGCAAGCATTACCGCACTTTGCGCCGCCCTTGTCCTTGTGGGCGGCTTTTCCGTTACTGCCTACGCGCAGACCCCGACAGAGGAAACCGACGACAGCGGCGTAATCGTGGAAACCGAACCGCAGCCCCTTACCCCGGAGGGCAACATGACCCTTGTGGACGACATCGACGGGGACGCTGCCGAGGATAAGCAGTTTATCGTCGTGAAAAGCAAAGGCGGCAACTATTTTTACATTATCGTTGACCGGGCAGCCGAGGGCGAAAATTCCGTCCACTTCCTAAATCAAGTAGACGAAAGCGACCTTATGGCGATTATCGGGGAGGAACAGACCGAGCAGCCCCCGGCTGTCTGCAACTGTACCGAGAAATGCAAGGCGGGCGAAGTAAACACCGCCTGCCCCGTCTGCTCCGCAGCCATGAATAACTGCACAGGCAAGGAAGCCGAGCCGGAAGCACCCGCAGAGCCGGAGAAACCCAAAAACAGCATGGGCGGGCTTCTCATTTTCCTTGTTGTGGGACTTCTTGGCGGCGGCGCAGCCCTCTACTACGTTAAGTTTATGAAACCGAAGCAGAGCGTAAAAGGCGGCACCGACCTTGACGAATTTGATTTTGACGAATACGACGAGGACGAGCCGGAGGAAGAAGCTGACAGCGCAGATACCGAACAGGAGGACGAGGAAGCATGAAACTTGTGATTTGTGAGAAGCCCAGCGTCGGGGCGGCGGTTGCCGCCGCCCTTGGCGTTACGGGCAGAAAAGACGGATATATCGAGGGAAACGGCTACCTCATTTCTTGGTGTATCGGGCATTTGGTACAGCTTTCCGAAGCTGCCGCCTATGGGGAACAGTACAAGAAATGGAGCTATGACAGCTTACCCATTCTGCCGCAGGAATGGCAGTACACCGTAGCTGCCGACAAGGGAAAACAATTCAAAATCTTAAAAGACCTCATGCACCGCGCCGACGTTTCGGAAGTCGTGAACGCCTGCGACGCAGGACGCGAGGGCGAGTTGATTTTCCGATTTGTCTATCATCAAGCGGGCTGCAAGAAGCCCTTTACCCGTCTTTGGATTTCCTCAATGGAAAACGAAGCAATCCGAAGTGGCTTTGACAATCTGAAGGACGGGCGGGAATACGACGCCCTCTACCATTCCGCACTATGCAGGGCAAAGGCTGACTGGCTTATCGGCATTAACGCGACCCGCCTTTTCTCCTGCCTGTATGGAAAGACCTTGAACGTGGGGCGTGTGCAGACCCCGACCCTCAAAATGCTTGTAGACCGGGACGCTGCGATTACAGGCTTTCAGAAAGAAACCTACTACCATGTGCGCCTTACTCTCCCCGGCGCAGAAGCGGCAAGCGCGAAGATCTGCGCCGCTGATGAAGCGGGCAAACTGAAAGCAGCCTGCGAAGCGTCGGCGGCTGTCTGTACTTCCCTTGTGAAAGAAAAGAAAACCATTGCCCCGCCGAAGCTCTTTGACCTTACCAGTTTACAGCGGGAAGCAAACCGTATTTACGGGTACACCGCGAAGCAGACCCTTGACCTGGCGCAAGCCCTCTATGAAAAGAAGCTCTTGACCTATCCGAGAACGGACAGCGCATTTCTGACCGACGACATGGGAGAAACAGCGACGGGCATTATCAAGGTGCTTTGTGAGAAACTTTCCTTTATGGAGGGCGCGGATTTTTCGCCGGAGATTGCAAAGGTGCTGAACAGTAAAAAGGTATCAGACCACCACGCAATCATTCCCACTATGGAGCTTGCAAAGGCTGACCTTACCGCGCTGCCGGAAAGCGAGCGCAATATCCTGACCCTTGCCGGGGCGCGTCTGCTTATGGCAACCGCAGAGCCGCACGTTTACGAAGCGGTAACGGCGGTTTTCTCCTGCGCCGACCATGAATTTACGGCAAAGGGAAAGGCGGTAATCGCTGCCGGGTGGAAAGAGATTGAACGGCTTTACCGGGCGACCCTCAAAAAGAAGCCGGACAGCGACGACGAAAACGAGCTTGTGTTAGATGTGCCGGACTTTTCCGAGGGGCAGACCTTTGAAAATCCGGCGGCAAAAGTGACAGAGCATGCCACCACGCCCCCGAAGCCCCACAATGAAGCAAGTCTTTTGTCGGCTATGGAACGCGCCGGGAATGAGGACACCGACCCGGACGCAGAACGCCGGGGGCTTGGTACGCCTGCCACCCGCGCCGCCGTCATTGAAAAGTTAGTCAAAGGCGGCTTTGTGGAGCGCAAGGGCAAGCAGCTATTTCCCACCAAAGACGGCACAAACCTTGTCTGCGTCCTGCCGGATAGTCTGACCTCTCCGCAGCTTACGGCTGCATGGGAAAACAATCTGACGCAGATTGCAAAGGGCAACGCCGACCCTGCCGCTTTCATGCAGGGAATTGAAGCAATGGCACAGGGGCTTGTAAAAACCTACGCTTCCGTGTTGGGTGAGAAACAAGAGCTTTTCAAGACAGAAAAAAC
Source organism: Coprococcus intestinalis (assembly GCF_023656595.1). NCBI lineage: Bacteria > Bacillati > Bacillota > Clostridia > Lachnospirales > Lachnospiraceae > Coprococcus > Coprococcus intestinalis. The sequence continues at coordinate 97,583 of NZ_JAMOKJ010000004.1, forward strand.
AGAGATTGGGAAGTGTCCCCGCTGCAAGTCCCCGGTCTATGAGGGAAAGAAAAACTACTACTGTTCCAACAAAGAGTGCGGCTTTACCATGTGGAAAAATGACCGCTTCTTTGAGGAACGTAAAACCGTCTTTACCCGGTCGATTGCCGCAGCACTCTTAAAATCCGGCAAGGTAAAAGTCAAAAAGCTGTACTCTCCGAAAACAGGCAAAACCTATGACGGAACGGTACTTTTAGCTGATACGGGCGGCAAGTATGTGAATTACAAAGTAACCATTTCAAAGGACAAAGAACTTGAATAGCAAGCATAGGAAGCGGGTACCCACTTCCGTAAAATCCCTGCCACTCTAACCGAGCTTGGCGGGGATTTTGCTTGTTGGGAAGTTTCCCAAACCCTCTAAAAATCCTCAAAAATCTTTGGCAGAAATGCGGGCGCACCGTAGTAGGACTATGTAACCACAAACGCAGCGTCCGCGCTGCCATACGCGAAAGGAGGTTTTACACATGGCAAGTTTGCGCGACAGCGTAAAGGACTATCAAGAGGAACTTAGGGACGGTATTGCATGGGTAGCATTTTGGAAAGAGGGACGTTCATGGAACGCCGAGCTGTTTCATCTTGAAGTGGACGGTACTTTAGAACCGTTTGACAGGAGCCGGTTAGAGGAAATCAAGGCGGCTGACCCCGCCGCCGTTATTCTAAACGGCTACTACTGCGGGCATTTAGGCGAGAATATGAGCCTTGACGAGCTGACCGCCGGAGTGCGCCACCACTACAAAAACGGCACAAATGACGTTGCCGGATTTATCGAAGCCCACGACGACAGACTTCCCCCGGAGCTTATCGAGGAAGCAAAAGCCGCCGCCCATGCAGCGGGGCTTCCCTTTTCCGAAAAGCCCTACCGGGACGGGGAAGATTTTGACCCTTATGTATTTGACGGGAGCATGAGTATTGAGGACTACGAGCTTATGCACCGCATGATTGAAAAAGAAAGGAGCGAGCAAATGGACGAATGGAAAACAGGTTATTCCTCATACGACCATGACAGACTGGAAGCCGCCGACAAGATGAAGATTGAGCGCGGTATCTATTTTGACACGAAAGGCGCGGATATTTCCCCGCTGACCGCCTTACCTCTTGCCGAGCTTGTGAAGCTGCGGGAGGAAAGCGCGGCTGCGGAGCAGACTGTTTTTGAAAATCTGAAAGTACAGGCTTCCGCATGGGAGGAACAGGCAGGAAAGACCCTGCTATTTGACAAGGCGATTGAGTATGCGAGAATACCCGAAGTGAAGCATACGGCGAACAAGTGGCAGGACGAGGACAACGACCGCCACACCATCAGCAACCGGGTATATAAAATGAGCTACCATGTGTATGAAAATACCCGCTACGACAAGGCAGCACAGAAATCTATCCCGTATTCCTATACGCTGTCTTGGAACATCTACACCAACAGCCCCCACGGGTACGGACAGGCGAAAATCGCCGGACAGGACAGAAAGGTATTTGCTGACCGGGCGGCTATGGAAAAATATCTGAATGGGCGTATCAAGGCGTATGAAAAACTTTTTACGGAAATCTCCCCGGCTATCCCGCCGGAATACGCGGAACAGTTTAAGGTAAACGGGCAGCTCTTACCGGGCTATACCGTAGAGGGCGAGGAAATCAAGCAGCCCGCTGCCGACATTCCCGCCGCTGCACCGAGAACCGAACCGGGACAGGATACGGAACAGTTTGCAATCCTTATTGACAGCCGCACCCGTTTTGAAACGGGAGAACCGGGCGGCTGCTGGTTATCCATGCCCGCCACAAAGGAAGAACTTCACGAAGCCATGCAAAGCGTCGGCATTACCGCAGACAATCCGCAGGAATTTTTCATTCACGGCTACTCTGACCGGGAGGACAGACACATTGCCCTGCCGTATGACATGGTATGCGCGGCACAGGTGGACGAGCTGAATTTCCTTGCGGCACGACTGGAAACCCTTGACGCTTCCGGGATTACCGCGCTGAACGCCGCCACGCAGCGCAGGAATGGTTTTGAGAATATCGGGCAGCTCATTGACTTTACCTATAACGAGGACTTTTTCGTGCATATCCCCGAAGTACATAATCTCCGCGAATTGGGCGATTATTACCTTAACAAATCCGGCATGGTGCAAATGCCCGCTGAATGGAAAAACAGCATTGACCTTATCGCCTTTGGACGAAACGCCGCCGCACAGGAAAAAGGCAGCTTTACGGAATACGGCTACCTTGTGGAAAGCGGCGACGCATGGGAGCAGCACTTTGAGGGGCGCGATGTGCCGGAGGACTACCGCATTATGAGCTACCCGCAGCCAACCGTCGAACTGGACGCAGCCCCGGCAGTACAGGCGACTGTTCCCGAAGCAACGCCGCAGGAGCCGCGCCCGGTTATCCCCATTGTCTTAACTTCCGAGAAGCCCGCCGAAAAGCTCAAAGAGATAACCGACCGCTTGGAGCAAGGCATTACGGAACTGTTCGACAGCGAGCGTTACAAGGAATATCTGCGCGTCATGTCAAAGTTTCATAATTACAGCTTTAACAATACGCTGCTGATCGCCATGCAAAAGCCCGACGCTTCCCTTATCGCCGGATTTTCCGCATGGAAAAATAACTTTGGACGAAACGTGATGAAAGGACAAAAGGGTATCAAAATCCTTGCCCCGTCGCCGTTCAAGATTAAAAAAGAAATGGAGAAAATCGACCCGCAGACACAGAAAGCCATTATCGGCAAAGACGGAAAGCCCGTAACCGAGGAAAAGGAAATCACAATCCCCGCCTTTAAGGTGGTATCGGTCTTTGACGTATCGCAGACCGAGGGCAGGGAAATCCCCGATATTGCCGTAAATATGCTGACCGGGGACGTGGAGCATTACAAGGAGGTTTTCGCTGCCCTTGAAAAGACTTCTCCTGTTCCTGTTGGCTTTGAAAAAATCGAGGGCGGCGCACATGGTTACTACCACTTGGAGGACAAGCGTATTGCCCTTGATGAGGGCATGAGCGAGCTGCAAACCTTAAAGACACTTATCCATGAAATCGCCCATGCGAAGCTGCACGACATTGACCTAAACGCCCCTTTAGAGGACTTGGAGAACAGACCCGACCGCCGCACCCGTGAGGTACAGGCAGAAAGTATCGCCTATACCGTGTGCCAGCATTACGGGCTTGATACCTCTGATTATTCCTTTGGGTATGTTGCCGGGTGGAGTGCCGGACGGGAGCTTACCGAACTGAAAAGCTCTCTTGAAACAATCCGCAGCACCGCAGCGGAAATCATCAACAGCATTGATGAACATATCGCAGAACTGCAAAAGGAACAGGTGCAGGACGCGCCGAGGGAGAAAGCCGCCATGCCGGAGTACATTTACAAGATTGAAGCCAACCCCCGCACAACGGGCGACAACGACCGCTTTTTCTTGCAAGCCTATCTCCCGCAGGAAAACGGCAGGGCAAAAATCGGGGACGTGCTGTATATCGGCAGCCTTGCAAAATGCCGGGAACTCATGGGCGGGCTGAACGCCGGAGAGCTGACGCAGGGAGAAGTAAAGGAGCTATATGCAAAGGCGCAGGAAGCCGAAGCCGACAAAGACACCTTTTCCATTTATCAGCTAAAGCAAGGGGACGAAACGCGGGACTTCCGCTTTGAGCCTTACAACCGCCTGCAGGCGGCGGGAAATGTGGTTGATAAGGCAAACTATGAGCTTGTCTATTCCGCAGAGCTTACGCCGGGTACTTCCCTTGAAGATATTTACACCCGTTTCAATATCGAACACCCGAAAGATTTTAAGGGACACAGCCTTTCCGTTTCCGACGTGGTAGTGCTTCATCAGAACGGACAGGACGCGGCGCATTATGTAGATAGTTTCGGCTACAAGGAAGTGCCGGAGTTTTTGCAGGAGCAGACACAACAGCCGGAAAAGATAAACCCGCTAAAGCACGTCGAGGACACAATCGAGCAGAACGACAACAACTTTGACGGTATCATCAACAACACCCCTACGGTTGACGAACTGGAAGCAAAGGTAAAAGCCGGGGAACAGATTTCCCTTGTTGACCTTGCAGAAGCGATTAAGGCAGACAAAGAACGCGGCAAAGAAAAGCCCTCTATCCGGGCGCAGCTTAAAGCTGACAAGGAACGGACGGGGAAAAAGAAGAACACAAAGCAGAAGTCACAGGACTTGGAAAGGAGCTGACCCATGCCGAAACAGAATAAATTTGAAAATGTGGACGTACTTGCTTCTCTCCATGCGATATTAAAGCAGAATACAGGATTTTATCAGAGCGATTTTGACATTGACAGGGAGATTATCGCAAGGGCGGCGGCAAATGCGAGTAAAGAGGACAAGACCCTCTTATGGTTTTGCCGACCGTCCGGGACGCATTGCTTTCGGGAGCGCGACGTATTCCTAAAGGACACCGCGCCCCATAACACCTGGCGTTTCTACATGGAGCAGACAAGCGACCGTATTCTTGCCTATGCAATCGAGCTGACAGACAGGGAGCATGGAAAAATCAAGGGCAATCTGTATGAGCTTGACTATTCCCGCCATTATGAGCGCGTCAAGGAAAAGGGGCTGCCCGCCGATACGGTCAAGCTGATTTATGAGCGCGGGGAGCAGACGATACCCGCCGGACAGTATTTCAACGGAAGTCCAGACCCGCAGCTTGGGAAGTTTGAACGCTTTGAAGCCCTACCCAACGACCCGGACGCGCTTAAATGGCTCTTACGGGAGGAACACCGCAACAGGGAGCAGCTTCTACCGGGAGATTTTAAGGCACATATCGCCACGCTGCATGACGGACTGATTGAAACGGAAGCGCGGCGCATTGTGCGGGAAATGAAGCGGAATGACACACCGAACAGCCCGAACAAGACCCATTTCATGGTGGAGCTTTCCCCGGCGTTCATGCAGCTTGCGAACACAAAGGACATTGACCGCCTTTTCTCCATGCTGCCCTACAAGACCCTTTCCTTTTCCAAAATCGAGGGCAGACATGGGACGTATGCGCTGATTGACAAAGGAGAGAACCGGGACAAAGAGATTAAAAAGCCACGCCCCTCTGTCCGGGCGCAGCTAAAAGCAGATAAGACAAAGACAGCCCCTAAAAAGACGACGACAAAAGCAAAAAATCACGATTTGGAGGTATGAGCATGAATAGATTGACTGTTGAGGAAACAAACCTTTTAAGCATTTACCACGAGGGAAGCAAAGCGCAGCTTGTAGAGAACATGACCGCCGCGCTGCCTTTCATGGACGAGGATATGCGAGAGCTTGCAAAGCGCACCCTTTCCAAAGTGGAAGCCATGACCGAAGCGGAGTTTGCGGGGCTTCCCATTTACGCCGCTGATGAAGTATGACTGGGATTAAGCGGCTGACGCCGCCCCAAAGCCGGAAAGTCAATACCCTTGTACGCCGGGAGTGCTGCAACTGCGATAACGGCAACTGTATCTTACTGGACGACGGGGACACTTGCGTATGCCCGCAGCTCATTTCCTATTCGCTGCTCTGCAAGTGGTTTCGGATTGCCGTACTTCCCGCCGACAAGCTCCTGTATGCAGAACTCAATCAGACCGAGGACAGAAAGAAATGTACCGAGTGCGGCACGTTCTTTGTATCTACTTCAAACAGCGTCAAATACTGCCCGGATTGCCGGAAGCGGATTACCCGCAGACAGGCAGCCGAGCGCATGAGGAAAAGACGCGCTCTTGTTACGCAGTAGGGGCGAAAAAAGCCTTGTTTTATGCGGCTCTGACAGCCGTTTTGAAGGGCGGTAATATCTTAATACCTATTCCCTTAAAATCGCGGTTCTACTGCGTAACAAAAAATAATTTGCACCCATAGAGAAAACGGGCGCGGTGGCCAACATACCGGCTGCCGCGTCCGTTCTTTTTTTGTGTTCATTTATCCGCGCTCTGTTCCCTTTGTCCGTTCTGGCTGACGTTCCACTTTCAAAATACTGTCGATATTCTTCTTGATAACGTCGTATTCCTTGACCTGCTTTTTCAGCTTCCCATAGTCGGCATACAGGGCTTCTTTCTGCTCTTGAAGTGCTGCGTACTCTGCTTGCAGGGCGGCAAGACTTGGTAGCTTGGTTATCCCCGCCGCCTTAATTGCCTTTGCCGCTGCTTCATAGAGAATAATATCGCTCTCATGGGCTGCCCGGTATTTGTCTTTATCCTTTACCTTGCGGTATGAAGCATAGGCGGGCTTTGTCTTTTGATAGGTAGTGATATTCTTAATAAGCAGCGTCATATCGGTAAGCCGCTTTTCAACCTTTTTCAAGCTGTCCGCTGCCTGTTCGCTTGCTTTGGTAACTTCCGTGATTTTCGCGGTCAATTCTGCGTGCTGTTCAATCTTATGTTCTGTCAAGAAATTCATGGTTTTCGCTGCCTGTTTCAGATTATGGATTTTTGCCCATTGCTCATAGCCCCGGCTTTCCTGCGCCTTGATACTGTTCTGAATATCAATGAGCAGACTAACGCCGCCACGATCTGCGCGGGGAGCTTTCGCAGCGCGGGCGCGTTTGCCGCTTATCCGTTCTCTGATAGCTTCCTCTGTATAATCTGCGCCGAGAGTTTTAAGGCGGGTAAACCGTTCCTGTCCGGGAGCGCGGCAGGAAATATATTTCCCCGGTTTTACCTCATAGCCCGTCGCTTCTAACCGTGATAGCAATTCCTCAAAACTTGACACTTGGGGAATGAGAGCGTCCACGGCAATTTTCAGCTTGCCTTTCCAACTGGTACCTGTTTTCTCTGCCTGGTACTCTGCATAGCTTTTTCCCTTGCTGCCCCGGTTCGGAAGGACAACTGATAAGCCATGTTCCCGGCACAGCTTATCGCTCATGTTCCGTATACCGTAATAGCTGCGCTTGTTGGAATTGTACTTGTGGTGGTCTACGAAATTGACCGCGCAAAAAATAATGTGGTTATGGATATGCCCCTTGTCAATGTGAGTAGTCAAAACATATTCGTGCTGACCTTTGGTTACTGCGTCGGCAAGCTGCCGCCCGATTTCATGGGCTTCTCTGTAATCGACTTCTCCCGGCTCAAAGGCTTGTATCAAATGGTGGGCGAGGTTGTTGCCCTTATCCAACGCCTGCGACAAAGTAAATGTAAATTCAATGTCTGCCGTTTCATAGGAGCAGCCAAAGGAGGACACAAGCATTTTTTCATCGGTCTTTGCCGGATTTTGGATATAGTCAAGGGCTTTGTTTAGCGTTCCCTTAATAGGCTTAATCTTTGTAACCGCCATATTTCCGCAAGCACCCCCTTTATTTCTTCTATGTCCTCTTGGTAGACGCTGCCCGTACTGTTCACGCGCTTTGCAATCTGATTGACGTTGACGCCGATTTTCTGTATCTCCGCTGTCATTGCCTTTATGTCGATATGGTCTACCTGTATGATATAGCCGTCAATGGCAATCTTGCGAAGATACGCCGCCATGTTCCGGGTGGGAACGAGCTTCATTTTTTCAAGAATTAAATCTCGTTCCGCTTCTGTTACTCTGAACTTGATTTGCACCGTTCTTTTTCTTCCGTCCATGTGTAAATGCTCCTTTCCATTCCGAGGGTTTGGGACACTTCCCAACAAGCAATTTTGCCGACGCTGCCGCAGCGCAGGACGGGCAAAATACGGAAGTGGGTACCCGCTTCCTATGCTTGCTACGAATGTTTTTATCTTTTAGGCTCTTATCCCTTACTACGGAGAAAAAGCGATTTTGCCAAACTTCCGCAAAAGAAAAACGCTGCAATCTCAAAAAAAGATTACAACGCTTCCTAAAATCCATATTCAATTTTGCCGGACATTTTCATTTGTCCTCTTTTTCAACTTCCTTAATTTCTTTCGCCGTTGCGGTCACAATCCGTATTCCCTTATCGCTCATGGTATCAAGCAACGTGTCAAGCTGCCGACGCTGCGTATTTTTCGTATCCGGCTTCTCTAAAAGGAACTGGTCTACGGATATATCGTAACGGAGCATAAGCTCAAAAAAGATTTGCAGACTTGGGTGTTGCCCGTTATTCTCAATGTTCGCAAGGTAGCGAGGGGAAATAAACATTTCGTCGCTTACTTTCTTGCGGCTCTCCTTTCTTGCTGTCCGCGCTGCTTTTATTGCTTGCCCGAAAGCCTTGAAGTCATATTTTTCTACTGGTCTTTTTGCCATATTCATTCACCCAGTTACATTTTACTGTTCCCCTTTCTCGTTGGATATGTCTACACAATTCAATCAGTTAGCCAAAATAATTCATATGTATATGTTGACAATTAGCCGCTTTTTTTGTATAGTATTATTAAAAGGGGGAAATGTTTATGTTACATAGCATGCGTATTCGATAAGCATTGAAATCAAAAAAGATTTTTCCCATTTTCAATATGGGCTTTTTTGTCATGCTTATTTTGCGTATGCTATACAACAAAACTAACGATGTATAGACATAGTATAAAAACTATGCCTTAATTTTGTTGTAGTGTTATATGTATAAATGCAGGTCAATGCTCATGTTGAGAATTGACCTGTATTTTTTTGCACAAAAGGAGAAATATTATGCTTGAAAAATATTGGATAAAATGTCCAATTTGTAACGGAAAGACGAGGGTTCAAGTATTTTATAATACGGTATTAAGAAATTTTCCTCTTTTCTGCCCTAAATGTAAATTAACACATATCATTGATGTTGAAAAATTAGAAATCATAATCAAAAACTCTGAAAAACAAAAGGAAGGATATTAAATGAAACACTTACCTAAAAGTACACCTACGGAAATATTGAATGACCCATACGGATTTACTTACAAAGAAATGTCGGAAGTAATTGGAGAGGATAAAGCAAGAGCCTTATATGCGGAATTGTATAAACAGCCATTTCACAAAAAAAATCTATCAATATCAACAAAAAAAGTCTATAAAAGTAGCGATACTGAAAAGTATGTTTATGAATTGAAAGACAACAGGTATATCGAAACGGTTTTTATTAAACGGCGAGATGGTGGGACTGTTTGCGTAAGTACGCAAGTTGGTTGTTCTGTTGGCTGTATTTTTTGTGAGTCCGGACGCAATGGTTTCGTTCGTAATCTAACACCATCTGAAATTGTGCAGCAGGTCATATTGATACGTCAAAAAGTAAATCGTATCGTTTTTATGGGAATGGGAGAACCTTTATTCAATTACGACAACTTGATTGCAGCAATCCATATTCTTCGAGATAGAAATGGACTTAACTTTCCAACCGACGGCATTACCGTATCAACAGTTGGTCCAGTTAATCAATTAAAAAAATTGCGCGAAGAACATCTAAAAATTCAGTTGACAATATCTTTACATGCAGCAACACAGGCTGCGAGAAACTGCATCATTCCTCATATGCACATGTACGCTATTGAAGATGTTGTTAAGCAAGCATTGTCCTATTCACAAAGGCATAATCGAAAAGTGGTATTTGCGTATTTGCTTTTACCAGGTATAAATGACCGTTCCTCAGATATAAGGCAACTTGCAAAATGGTTTAAGGGCAAAAATGTTATGATTAACGTGCTGCAATACAACCCGACGAGTAATTCAAAAATTAGAGCACCACAAAAACAAGAAATGGTTGCGTTCAAACATCAATTAGAGCAAACAGGACTTGAAGTTACCATGAGAGTTTCTCATGGTAGAGAGATTAAAGCAGCTTGTGGACAGTTAGCTAATACATATAATAAAGCCAAAAAACAACAAAAATAATTTAATTAAAAGAGCCAGACGCACAGACGCAGAGCCGATAATATGCAGTTTGAAATACTGCTGTTATCGGCTCTTTTTTGATTTAATTTGTGCCCCCAATAACCATATTGGAGCAAAATCAGAACTGTTGCTTGTCGTTCTTTGATTTCCGCAGCAGCTTTGAAAAACCAGAGCCGCCGTTTCTTTTCGTCAATCTATCCCAAACTTGCGACGACCCGGACACCATGAACTGACACGGCGGTATTTTAGGAGGTTGCCGCCGTGTCTACTTTGGTATTCCATAATACCCATGAGCTTCATCAATTAAAAAAAGCATAGCTCCACCTCCGGGCAAGTCTACCCATGAGTATGAACTGTCAAATCATCTGAATACTGCTTACATTTCCTTTGCGTCCGTCTGCGCCTTGCAGACGGGCGCATTTTGTGTTTTTCAAAACTTTTTTGAAAAACTTTTCTATTCCGTTTGGCAAATCTGCGGCACGTCCGTGGAAGGCAGCCGAAAGGGGATAAATAACCCGCCCCCGGGACGAAAGGGGGTGAGAACATGGATTATCCTAATCGGTTGGAATGGCAGACAAGATGTGAGTTTAATGCGTACTGCAAACACACGCTACGCAACGAACTGATTGACGCCTGCCGGGAAAGCAAAAGTCGGCGAAAGCACGAAGTCAACTTTTCAGACCTTGCCCCGCATGAGGAAAAGCAGCTTTATACCGTTGACAGATATTTTGTCAATGAGGACGAGGACGCTTTTTGTGCAGGCGGTTTGAAGATTACGGCGAAGTTGCTTGCCGAAGCAATGCACTCCCTGCCGGAAGAAAAACGGCAAGCCGTTTTACTGTATTACTTTTTCAGCATGACCGACGCTGAAATCGCGGAGCTTATGAAAGTACCCCGCAGCACAGTACAGTATAGACGGACAAGCTCTTTTGAACTGCTAAAACGATATTTGGAGGAACGCGCTGATGAATGGAACGAATTGTAATGACAATGAGCGCGGCTTATTACCCTACCCGGTCATTTTAGCCGCGACAAAGGGCGACCCCGACGCCATGAAAATTGTAATGCAGCACTACCAAAGCTACATAGCCCACCTGTCTATGCGGAAAATCCGTGACGAGAACGGCAATACCTATTACGGCATAGACGAGGACTTGCGCGAACGGCTGCAAGCAAAGCTCATGCGGGCTGTCCTATCCTTTAAGACAGAGAAATAAACGCAAAGTGTTCCTCCCCTTTCCTCTTTGTATATTTCTGTCTTTTGTACCTTGAAAAAGAAAGCGACGCAAGATAACGGCGGCGCAGCATAGGGCAAATCAGATACGTTCCTTTTGCGTCGAGCCATGCGGCGGGTGCGCCATGACGCATTCCCGGCGGGATTTCCCCGCTCCGGATTGCCGAGCGATCAACACCGACTCCGGAAAACAGGCACAGCAGCTTGTCGGCGACGAAGCGCAAAATACATAATGATACTCCCTTATCGCCATAGTCCGAGCGTTCAAAGCGTCGCAGGCAATGGGTAGGGCTGCGCGAGAACCGCGCAGGGGTGCAATTCCCGTGAGGTTGAGAAGCGAATCGACCGTCTGATGAAACCCACTTTTCGTAAACAAACCTTTTGCCATTTTTACGAAAGGGGGTAATCTCTATGGCAAAAAAAGAAACTACAAGCTATGCCGCCCCTTTGCTGCCTATGCTGAAAACAGTAGAGCAAATGAGCAAGGTTAGCGGCATTGGCGAAAACAAGCTGCGCGAGCTTATGGATAGTGGCGAGCTTGAATATATCCAAAATGGAAACCGCCGCTTGATTGCCGACGCTGCTATTTGGGATTGGTACCACAGAGCAAAGAAAGCGGCAAAGCCCCCGGCAACGCAAGGGGGTTAAGCTATGGCAATCAGAACAAGACAAGCGAAAAACAAACGCGACAGTAACGGCGTACTGACCGGGCGACCGGGTACGGTTTACGACGTTGATATAAAGTACACCGCCCCCGACGGGGCGAAAAAATCCTATACCAAACGAGGATTTGCGACCAAACGCGAAGCGGCGCAGCATGAAGCGGAAATGAAAACGAAACTCCAAAATCCGGGGCAGATCGCTTCCATTACTTCACAGCGCAAGCAGACCGTCGCCGCCTATCTCAATGATTGGGTGGAAAGCTATGCAAGAGTAAACTTGCGCCCCTCTACCTACGACGGGTACAAAAAGACCATTGCAAACTATATCAATCCATACATTGGCGGCGTTGCCCTTAATCAGCTTACCCCGGCTATGGTAGACAAGATGTTTCAGCAGATTATTGACAAGGGCTTGAAACCGTCCACCGCAGCCGGGGCAAAGCGCGTGTTGAGCGTGGCGTTGAGCCATGCCCGGAAATATCGCTATATTGAAACAAACGCTGCAAAGGACACCCTTACGAAGTTTGGAAAAGGCGATAAGACACCCGACCCCTACACGCCGGAACAAGTCAAGCTGCTCATGCAGCGGGTGGAGGGGACAGTTTGGGAAATGCCCGTTATTCTTGGCGGGCTTTATGGTATGCGCCGTTCTGAAATCTTGGGGCTGCGTTGGCGCAACGTGGATTTAGAAAACAATACCTTTGACGTTACCGAGCAGCTACCCTTTAAGGTGCCGCCGAAAACAAAAGTCATTGAAGAAATGGCACCGCCAAAATCCAACGGCAGGAAGCTACCGATTACCGAGCTTGCCCGTCCGTTCTTCCTCAAACAGTTTGCTATGCAGGAAGTGCAAAAGGAACAGGCAGCAAAGGAGGGAAAGCCCTACTACGACAATGACCTTGTTGTGGCAAAGCCGGACGGTGCGCCTATCAATGCGTCTTGGGTATCGTCGCAGTTTGGTAAACTTCTTGAAGATTTGGAAATGCCGCATATCCGTTTTCACGATTTGCGCCATACAGCAGCTACGAATATGCACCAACTGACAGGCGACTTCTACACAGTGGGCGAAGTCTTGGGACATACGCTTGCGGGTATCGGCGCGTCGCTTGGCTTATCCATGAACTTTGAAGCAGTAACCGCCCGATATGTTGATGTGCGCCTGGAGCGAAAAAAGGAGGTGTTGGACGCCTACCACGGCGCAGTAGAAAAAGCAGCCCCGGCACAGGCAAAGGAAGCAGGCGCAAAAACAGAAAAAGGAACGACAAAGAAAAAACACAAGGAAATGGAGCTTTGACCGACTTATCTTTTTACCGCTTCTTATAGCCTTTTATATCACCCCGTCGAGTTAGGGCGGCAAAAAAGCGTCAAACGGCATTTTTTGACCGCTGACGCAGGAACGCGAAAAGCCGCAAAAACATAGTGTTTATGCGGCTTTTCAGCGTTTTACCTATCAAATTTTATTGTGTGGAACGGCAGAAAATTCTACTATTTTTTATTGCAGTAAATCCAGGATAGATTCACCGATTGTTCCTTCTGGCATATTTACGCCGAAGTTCTCAGTGATGGTTGCCCCAAGGACAGCAAAATTGTGAAATGCGTCTCGCTCCTTAAGAATACCTGATGCCTTCATAGATGGTGAATAGGCGATCATCGGTACGGTTTCACGTGTATGGTCAGTACCTGTATAGGTAGGATCATTGCCGTGATCCGCTGTCAGAATCAAAAGGTCATCCTTGCGTAAAACATTAAGTAATTCACCAAGCTTAACGTCAAAACGTTCAATTTCTTCACCATAACCAATTGGATTACGGCGATGCCCCCAAAGGGCATCAAAATCCACCAGATTTGTAAAACACAATCCCTTAAAATCTCTACCGGCAATATCGATTGTCTGTTCCATGCCATGAACGGAACTTTTGGATTTATTGGATTCTGTCAGACCCTCACTGTCAAAGATGTCATAGATCTTTCCAACGGAAATACAACTGTAACCGGCATCTTTTAGGGCATTTAAGGCCGTCAATCCTGTCGGTTTTAAGGCATAATCATGGCGATTGCTTGTGCGGACAAATTCACCGCGTTTTTTGCCGACATAAGGTCTGGCAATGACACGGCCGACACGCCATTCATCTTTTAACGTTAATTTTCTGGCTATTTCGCAGCATCGATAAAGTTCTTTCAGATCAAAAGTTTCTTCATTGCCGCATATCTGCATTACAGAGTCCGCAGAAGTATAAACGATCATATGACCCGTTGCAATTTCCTCTTCACCCAGTTCATCAAGAATAACGGTACCACTGGCACTTTTATTGCCAATGACTTTATGGCCGGTTTTTTCTTCCAGGGCAGCGATCAGGTCTGGCGGAAAGCCGTGTTCAGTGAAGGTTTTAAAGGGCTTCTTTGTCTCAATGCCCATCATCTCCCAGTGCCCTGTCATTGTGTCTTTGCCGTTGCTTTTCTCAAACAGTCGGGCACAACAAGCCATGGGATGTTCAACAGCAGGTACCTGTTTGAGGGGGTGCAGATTGGCCAATCCGAGTTTTTGTAAATTGGGTATATTCAGATGGCCAACGGTATCACTGATATGGCCAAGCGTATCAGCACCGGTGTCGCCGAAACGTTTGGCGTCCGGCATGGCACCGATACCGAGAGAATCCAATACAATCAGAAAAACTCTTTGGTATTTTCCCATATAAATCATCCTTTCTGCGATGAATGCATACATCTTTTTTATTTATATGATACCACAGCGAGATTTACCTGGCAAATTTTAATTCAAGACTTGATAATTTTTAATAATTATTGTATAGTTTAATAGATATAATGTTGATTTATATACATTTGATTGGACATATAAATAGATAAATGGAGGAACAAATGATGGCTGAAAAGACAGATCGCCGCATCAGAAAGACCAAAGCCCAACTGAGGCGCGGATTGGCTAAATTATTAAAGGAAAAGACGATTAAGGAGATTACCGTTAAGGAGCTTGTGGAGGAAGTTGATATCAATCGCTCTACATTTTATCTTCATTATACGGATATCTATGACTTGCTTGAACAGACAGAGAATGATCTGAAGAACGAGATTCTGGAAATTGTTAATAAGGACCAGCGATTGAGAATGGAAGAAACAATGCCTTATATTACAGAGTTGTTTGCATTTATTGCTGACAATAGAGAGATTGCATCGGCTTTGCTTGGCCCGCATGGGGATGTTACCTTTATGCGTCAGATTGAACAGATTATTTTAAGTCATTGTATGAAGTATCTGAAGCCTTATCTGGAACAATTGGATGAGCGAACCCTTGAGAGTGTCAATGGATTCTGCATTGCAGGATGTATAGGTTTGATCATTAGCTGGATGAAGCATGATTTTGAAGATACACCTGAGAGTATGGCCAGGATGACGTATACACTTGTACTGTCCGCTTTAAAGCCATATATGCAGAGCATCGCCGAGTAAAACCCGGCGATGCTTTTTAGTGCATAGGAATTTAGGATTCCCGATTCAGTTTAATGTTCAGCATGAGGTGGTCCTCTGCATCGATACAATCTTCAATAAAAACATAACACTTCAGATCAAGAGCCTCATTGCCATTGGAAATTTCCAACGACGCATAATAATCCATATAGGACCAATCCATCTGATTCCGGCTGTTGTCCCATCCCACATAGTTTGCGTAGCGCTTCAGAAAATATCCGGCAATACGCTGCTCAAGAGGAAGTTCAGTGGTTTCTTCATTTGTATCCTGAAGAATATTTAATTCAAAGTCCTCTAATTGACTCATATCCAGATCATAGATTTCCATGCCCAACAGATAGCCACTGCTTTCATCATAGTAGAGCTGTGCAAATGGCATAGGATAGCTGTCACTTGGCTGTTCAGCAGCAAAATAACTATCCATCTGAAAAGTCATCACCCATAGAATGGTTGAATTACCGTTCTGATCCGTGACCAGGATAGGTAGAATGGCATCTGAATCCGTATATTTCATGGCATCATTGTAGTCCTGTATAGATGCGATGTATTTATAGAATTCAGGCATCAGTGTTTCCAGTCCATCTGCAAGTTTCATGAATTCAGTGATGATATTGCTCCAGGCTTCTTCCTTTGTCAGTTTGTAACCACGGCTCAACACAGCGACTTCAAGCGATGTATCCGTTTCGCCGTTTAATGCCGCTTCGATGGTGTCCAGATTATAGATGAGCTGGATTTTTTCACTTAGAGACATACTGTCAATATTTAATCCGGAGACATTGGCGGATTTCTCTACTCTTTTCTCGGTCCATTCAGTATCGTAAAATTGAAATAAAGCAGATGGGAGCATAAAACACAAAATAATCACAGCAAGGGTTATGGCAAGCAGTGTCAGATAATTCTTTTTTATTCGCATTTTGTCCGACCTCCGTTTAAAACAGCTTTAACCACTGTGCCTTTTCCCGGTGTACTCTCAAAAATAAGCTGACCGTGATGCAGTTCAGCGATTGCCTGACACAGAGCCAAACCGAGTCCGGCACCGCCCTGAGCCCTGGAACGGGATTTGTCTACCCGGTAAAAGGCTTCTGTAATGCGGGACAGTTCCTCCGGCTTCATACCGCGCCCTGTATCGGCCACGGTAATCAGGCACCCTTCTTCTGTCAGTCGTCCAACTACCAGAATGTTTCCGCTGTCGTCTATGGCCTTTTTGGCATTGTCAATGAGATTAATGATCAGGGACTTTACAAGATCAGACTCCATCAGGCAAAATCCGTCATCATAACGCCCTTTTAAGCTGATATTTTTGTCCGCCATGGATGGAAGTGCTGTGTGTACGGCGCCTTCAATCACGGTCTGCAGATTTGTCGGACGAAGTTCAAAATCCTTTTTCTTAAGGACCAGCAGATCCAGCAATTTAAGTGACAGACTTTCCAATCTTCGTCCCTCGGAGAAAATGTATTCTGCTGCTTCCTGCTGCTCTTCTTCATCAAGGGCCTGACTGCGCATCAAGTCTGCATAGCCGATGATGGATGTCATCGGCGTCTTTAATTCATGGGCAAAGCTTCCCATAAATTCTTCCTGACGTTTCATGGCATCTGCCATTTGGTGCATATTGTCTTCAATAGTATCTGTCATCCGATTAAAATCCCGGGCCAGCAGCTCAATTTCATCGCCGGAATGAATATCAGCCCGAATTGATAAATTGCCGTCCGTGATTTTTTTGGAAACATCAGAAAGCTGACGAATAGGTTTTGTCAGTTTTTCGGCAATGAGCAGTGCACTGACAGAACCTGCTGTCAAAACAAAGGCGAGAATAACTTTGTAAATCTGGAGCTGCGTCTCTCTGGCCGTATAAACTTGTGTCACATCCTGGGAGACTTCAAGACTTAAAGGAACACTGCCGGTCTCAACCAGGCCTGAAACCTGAATATATTGCCCATCCTCGGTTTGGATATACCGTATAAGACAACATTCTTCCGTTTTCATTGTGCGGATATCTTCATCGTTCAGATGATATGGGAGATATCCGTTTTCGTAATACAGCGTTCCGCTGCCAGTCTGTTTGAGTCGGATGCCTTTCCACATCGAATCGTTCTGACTGGCAAGCTGATTCAACGTGTATGTATAAGCCTTTTGATTCATATCATTGGAAACAAGCAACATATTCTGGATCATTCGGTAGGCATTGAGGGCATTGGCTTTTTCTTTGTTCAGAGACATCTGAAAAGACACAAAGATAAGCAGACAGGCGCTGACCACATAGAAAAAAGATAAAAAAGCTGTCATGTAAAGCATGACTTTGTATTTAAATTTCATGTTGTGTCCACCAATCTGTAACCGACTTTTGGAATGGTAATAAGGGCTTTTTCCCAGCCGACCTTTTTGCGCATGCGCTGTATATGCAGCTCAATGGTTCTGGAACCCGGTACATACTCTCCGCCCCATACCCGCTCGTAAATGGTTTCTTTGTAAAGTGCGATGCCCGGATTTCTAGCAAATAATAGTAACAGCTCATATTCTTTGTTGGTAAGCTGGATTTCTTCATCGTCTCTTTTTACTGTCATACTGACGGTATCGATATCAATCCCCGCAGCATGCAGGTGCTGGATCATCTTGTTGTAACGGCGAAGCACGACTTCTACTCGGGCCAGCAATTCCACAATTTCAAATGGCTTGATAATATAATCCTCTGCGCCCATTTTCAGACCGCGGACACGGTTATTCACCGAATTGACAGCGGTGAGAAAAATAACAGGAATCCCCAGAGGTCTGATATAATCCATCAGTTCAAATCCGTTGGCACCGGGCAGCATGATATCCAGCAAGATCAAATCAAATATTTCCCGGTCTAATTTATCGACAGCTGCATTGCCGTCATAAACGCAGGTACAGTGATAGCCTGCTTTTGTCAGACTCAGTCTGATCAGATTGGAAATAGGCTTCTCATCTTCTACGATCAAAATGCGTATCATGGTTTATTCCTCCTGTCTGATGCCATTTTTGAGTGCAGGCATTTATCTGCCGATTTTGCATCGGATTTGCCATCAAATCATGGCTTTATAATATAAGTATATAGGGCAAATGCATCAGAAAAGCATCTTAATCGTTGAGCCACTGATTGAGTTTGAAAATACCTTCTTTGGATCCGGAAACAAAGAGAATGTCCCCTTCTTTGAATCTATAATCCGGTGTTACAAGATTAATAACGATATCGTCACTTTGAATGGCAATGATATTCAGGCCAAAGCGTTCTCTGAGGTTGATATCTCTGACACTTAACCCGATTGCCTCATTTGCCACAATTGTTTTGGATATATTAATCTGTTCGCTCAATTGAACTATATCGAGATTATGTGAATTTTCAAGGCGGCTTGCAAGGCGGATGGCCATATCCCGTTCAGGAAAAACAACTTCCGCTCCCAGTTTCTCAAGAATAACCCCATGCTCTGCGGTTGCTGCTTTGGCAATAACTCTTGGAATACCCAGTGAGACAAGGTTGAGAGTCGTCAGTATGGATGTATCCAGATGTTCGGCAATGCAGACGATGGCGACATCACAGTTCTGGATACCGGTTTCAATGAGCGTTTTTTTGTCCAGATTTGCAACAACGTAGGCATGTTCAGTCATTTCACGCAGGGTTCGGACCCTTTCCTCGTTTTTATCCATTACAACGATTTCTGCTCCGGCTGAAGCCAGATCCATGGCCAGTGCCGAACCGAAACGGCCGAGACCCACGATACCGTAAGTCATGTTTTTATTTTTGGAGTTCCTGGAACAATATGAATTATTTTTTAAACTTAACATTTTTATCTCCTGTCTGTTGAAATATTGGTCTGACGTTATCCGACAACAATATTGCCGTCAGGATAAAGTGCGAGTTCTCCACGTGAAAAATACCATAAAGAGGCAATGGTCAGTGGTCCGAGTCTTCCGGTAAACATTATCATGATTGAAAGTATTTTGGCAGGAAGATGCAGATCGGATGAAATACCAGTTGATAATCCGGCAGTTGAAAAGGCGCTGGTCATTTCGAATAATGCATCCAGCAGATCCACCTGCGGTTCCAGGATCATCAGAATGTAGGTGGATGTGATGACGACACCTGCCGCCAGAATAGAAATAACAGCAGCTTTTTTGAAGGCATCTTTCGGAATAGAATAATGAAAGGCCTTTTCTGACTGGTTGGTGGCTGCTGAAAAAATCCCCCGGATCAAGACAAAAAAGGTGCTCGTCTTGATGCCGCCGCCTGTTGATCCCGAAGATGCACCGATAAACATCAGCACGATCATCACAAGTAATGCAGGAGCACCGAAATCACCGATAGGACGTGAGGCAAAACCGGCTGTTCGGGTGGAAACACTGTGAAACAGCGCACATAACCATGAAACGGGTTCTGTTAATTTGATCAATAAAGTACCGATGATGATCAAAGCCAGACTGACCGATAAGACGACTTTGGTATGCATGGACAGTTTCTTCCATTGACATTTCTTTTGCCATAATTCTTGAATAACAAGGAAGCCGATGCCGCCGAAAAAGATGAGGACACAGGTAATGATATTCAGATAAATATTATCCGTATAGGGGACCATGCTCTGTCCGCCACCAAAAATGTCAAATCCGGCATTATTAAAAGAGGCAACGGAATGGAACAGACTGACACCGATGGCCCTGAACAGGGAATAATCCTGTATAAAAACAATGAAACTCAATGCTGCGCCGATCAATTCGATTAGCAGTGTGGCTTTAAAAACGGTATAGACAAAACCAATCAGTCCCCGGTCTGCATCCAGATTCATGGACTCACGAATGAGCATTCGCCCTTTTAGGTTGACGCGTCTGCCCATGGCCAGAATGACGCCGGCACTGATGGATGTGACACCTAAGCCGCCGATCTGGATCAGCGCAGCCAGGAAAAATTGCCCGAGAGCCGTGAAAGTATCACCGGCATCCACCACTGTCAGGCCGGTGACACAGACGGCACTGGCAGATGTGTATAAGGCATCAATGTAATCCAAATGCGTGCCGGGCTGAATGCTGCATGGCAGCATCAGCAATAGCGAACCGATAAAAATTACCAGGGCAAAGCCGCCGGCAATAATCCTGGGGGCGGATTGTGTTTTTAGTAGTTTATTCAATATGATTTCCTCCCATCGTAAACAAAAGATCTGCAATAGGATGCAGAAAAATATAAAAACAGTATAATCCAAATTCCGGAATAACGGAAGAGAAAAAAAGGGAAAAACCGCATTTGCACAGAAAAATACAAACACGGTTTTTCATAGAATGAATTTATTTATAATGATAATTTGCGGGCAGTTAGAAAGATTGCCTGTTTATTTCGGAGTGACAATTTTGCCGGCCACTGCACAGGCAGCTGCTGTTCTTGGTGAAGCCAGGAAAATCTCAACCTTGGAAGTGCCCATACGACCAAGGAAGTTGCGGTTATTGGTAGCCACTACACGTTCACCATCAGACAGGATACCGCCTGTTCGACCGCAGCAAAGACCACAGCCCGGATGAGTAATGATGGCTCCGGCTTCTGCCAGTGTTTCCATGATGCCAAGATCCATAGCCTGTTTGTAAATCTTACGGCTGGCAGGGGTAACGATCAACTTCACATAATCAGCTACTTTCTGCCCCTTCAAAACTTCTGCAGCAGCGGCCAGGTCTTCAAGACGGCCGTTAGTGCAGGAACCGATGAATACCTGATCGATCGGTGTTCCTTCAAGGGTGCTGACGTCACGAATTTTATCCACCTGTGAAGGGCAGGCCATAACAGGGACAAAATCCTCTGCACGATAAGTCAGTGTTCTGACATAAACGGCATCGGCATCACCTTTTAAGCTTTTCTGGTAATCATTTAATTCAATGTCACAGTACTTGGCGGTCTTCTCATCCGGTGTAAATAAAGCACATTTGGCACCGGCTTCAACTGCCATGTTGGACATGGTCATTCGGCTGGCAACCGACATATTGTCAACCGTGCTGCCGAAAAATTCAAGGGCCTTATAAGTAGCACCATCTGCGCCAAGATCACCAATCAATCGAAGGATAATATCCTTGGACATAACGTTAGCCGGAAGTTCACCCTCGATAACGACCTTGATGGTCTCAGGCACCTTGATCCACATCGTGCCTGTACCAAGAATACTGGCCATCTCTGTATAGCCGATACCGGATGAAAATGCGCCGACACAGCCGTAGGTGGTTGTATGACTGTCAGTGCCGAAAACAACATCCCCCGGCTTCACATAGCCCGCTTCTGTCATGAGCTGATGGCAGATACCGTCGCTTCTGTGGACATGAGGCATGCCGTATTTGGCTGCAAAAGCATCACCGATGCGAAAATGTCTTGTATCATCCAGCTGGCTGGCCGGAACAAGATGGTCATAGATTAAAATGACTTTCTCCGGATCATAAAGCTTGGAAAAGCCCATTTCTTCAAATTTCTCTGCTACGAAAGGAATAAAAATATCATGGATCATGACCCGGTCTACATTGACTGTGACAATATCACCCGGTTTGACACTTTTTCCCGTATTATGTCTGATAATCTTTTCAATAATCGTCTCGCCCATTGTCTGCTCCTTTCTCCTAATCCAGTCCATTCAGTTTGCGCATGGCGCCTACAAGGCCACCGGCCTGAATAATGCGCATGAGATTTTCAGGAAGGGCAGCAATCGGATATTCTTTGCCGTTGTAATCCACATGTTTATTCATATGAACTGTGATGGTGTCGCCCTCTTTGATATCGTCATAAAGATCTGGCTGTTCGATTAAAAGCAGACCGTTGTTAATAGCGTTTCTGAAAAAGATTCTTGCAAAAGATTTTGCAATGACGCACTGAATCCCCAGTGCTTTGATAATCTCCGGTGCCTGTTCTCTTGAAGAGCCGCAGCCGAAATTCTTGCCGGCTACAATGATGTCCCCTTTCTGAATCTGGCCTGCCAGTTCAGGACGCAGCGGACTGAAAGCATACTGTTTCATATCATCGATTGTTTTCATGGCCAGATACTCTGTCGGGATAATGATATCTGTGTCGATATCGTCTCCCAATATCCATACCTTACCTGTCATATTTTCCATGTCTGTTACACCTCATCGTCATTTCAATGTTGTTATTATGTATTGTTCAACGGATTACGGAATTACTGAATATCTTCAGCTAAAGCAATTTTCCCTGCAATGGCAGATGCTGTGACTGTTGCTGCGGAGCCAAGATAAACCTTGGAGCTTGGATGTCCGGCACGCCCTTTGAAGTTACGTGTACCTGTACTGATGAGAACTTCATTCTCACCGATAACACCCTGGCAGCTGCCCCAGCAGACACTGCAGTTTGGATTCATGACAATGGCACCGGCATCCATAAAGATATCAATCAGGCCCTCTTTTAAAGCCTGTTTGTAGATTTCAAGGCTGGCCGGGACAACAAGAAAACGTACACTGTCAGCAACTTTATGCCCTTTGAGAATGGACGCACCAACACGAAGGTCTTCAATACGGCCGTTGTTGCAGGAACCAAGGAATGCTTCATCAATCTTAATACCGCGCACTTCTTCAGCCGGACAGAGATTGTCTACGAAGTCAGGTTTTGCGACAACGGGACGAATCTTGGATAAGTCAAATGTATATTCTCTGGCGTAAACTGCATCCGGATCACTGTGATAAACGGCTTTAGGCTTACGTCCGTGTTCTTCGAGATAAGCAATGGCTTTCTCATCCGGTTCAAAAATACCTGTCTTCGCACCGGCTTCAACTGCCATGTTGCAAAGCGCGATACGATCTGAAATGCTCAGTGTCTTCGCACCCTCTCCTGTAAATTCCATGACCTGATAGTTGCATCCGTTGGCACCCACGGTACCAATGATCTCAAGGATTAAATCTCTGGCATAAACACCATCAGGCAGTTTGCCGATCAGGTTGAACTTCACTGTTTCGGGCACCAGTACCCAGGATGTACCTGTAACCATACCGTAAAGGAAGTCTGTACAGCCCACACCGGTACCGAATGCACCTATGGCACCGTAAGAACATGTATGGCTGTCTGCACCGAAAATCAATTCTCCTGAACAGACATAATTCTCCATCATGATCTGGTGGCAGACACCTTTTCCTTCCCAGAAATCAATACCGTTTTCTCTGGCAAAATCTCTCATCTTCTTCTGGGAGGCGGCTGTCTTCGGATTGTCGGACGGTACATTATGGTCAACAATAAAAACAAGTTTCTTTGGATCTGCGATATGTGGATGATTCAGCTGGTTATTGTACATATCAACGGTCAGATGCGTTGTGCCGTCATTGCTCATCATTCTGTCAAGATTCACTGTATGAATATCGCCGGGACGTACACTCTCAACACCTGCGGCAGCGGCAATAATTTTCTCTGCAATTGTCATTCCCATCTTACTTGTCCTCCTCTTTGTTCAAAGAAGCGATTAAGCCGCCCTGATTTAAAATATGCTGCATATACTCCGGAAGCTTGGTACATGTATAAGTCTTGCCATTGGCTTCAACCGTACCCTCAGACATATGAAGTTCCATGGTGTCTCCTGTCTGAACATCATCTGGAAGATCTTTACAGACAATGGCCGGAAGTCCGATATTAATGGCATTTCTGAAAAAGATTCTGGCAAATGATTTGGCAATAACAGCCTTTACACCAAGGGCTTTTAAAACGCCAGGTGCCTGTTCTCTTGAAGAACCGCAGCCGAAGTTCTCCCCGGCTATCACATAATCACCAGGCTTTACCTTCTTTGCAAAATCAGGATCTTGAGATTCGAAAGTATGGGCTTTCATTTCTTCCAGATTCGGCAGCAGCAGATACTGGGATGCAATGATCTGGTCTGTATCAAGGTCGTTATAAAATTTAAAGATTGTTCCTTTATCCATCATGAAAATTCCTTTCTCTTCTTAATCACTCTGCTACTATTCTACCACAGATTGGTGTATAAGAAATATGCATATTTTAAATAGAAGCTATAACTCATTATTATAACCATGAGCGTTGCTATACCTTGATTTTACGGTATTTTTCAAGATATTTGTTACTAATGTGTTGCTAACCGATACATTATGATTTATTTTGTTTAATATTTATTCATGCTTATTCATTAGATTATTTCTTCACCGTCTTAGCTCTAGCCAGGCATGCCGGTCCGAATCTCTTATCCTTTTCCAGCTTTTCTTTTGCCTGGAATGCAACCACAGCTTTTTCTGTATTCTCTCCAAAGCTGCCATCAACGCTGTCTTTATATACGCCGTACCACTTCAAGAACATCTGTAAATATTTCACCTGGGTTCCTGTATCTTTAAGACCAAGATATCCCTTTGTCGGCAATGTTGGGAATGTGCCTGAATAAGTGGCTACATTGCTCTTTTTCTGGATGATCCAGATGTAATTCGTGTCATATCTAAGCAGCTCCGGATCATAGTAGCCGGTTCTTCTTTTTGCGCCAGAATCTCTGACATATAGCTTACCATTTTTATAATCCGTGATAGCAAGATAATGACCGCCGGATGTCCATAAATTGTCCTTGCCGCCATTCTTAGTGCCCACTACCAGGAAGATGGCCCACCAGTCACCTTTAAGACTTTTCATCTGGTCCATCGCTTTCTTCCAGGTTGCGCCGCCAGAATGTTCCGGTGTGTAATACGTACTCTTGAAACCATAATGCTCAAGAGCAACGGTGATACCTGCACGGGTTGTGCCGGAAGAACCGAAGGCACCTCTTCTGGATAACCACGCCGCTACCTGTTTTGGTGTGGTATAAGAAATGTTGCATGCGATGGACGCAACAGAACACGGGCCACAGCCCGCCAGTGGCATCGATGTGCCGTTTACATAACCCTCTTTTGTCTGATCAAATGTTACGCTCATAGAAATTCTCCTTTCATAAAAAGGCACCCGAAGGTGCCCATAATTGTTTAGATCGCTTTAATCAATTCGTTTTTCAGTTTCTTCGGCTATTTCTTTGTTTATTTCTTCCGGAAGTTCGGCTGTCATATTTTCCATGAATTCTTCCAGCCAGCTTCTTAATTTCGCTGGGACAGGCAGACCGCACAGGAGCATATTTTTGAGAATTGACACACATTCATATGCAATGAATAGCAGACAAAAAAGCTCACATAGCCCGATTTTCGTTAATCCTATTGTCTGCAAATATGTATCTGGAATCATAAAAGCTAAATTGACATGAACGACCAGATCAGCCGCCATCAGTGCTGCGGCGCTAACGAGCATGGCCACTTTTCTGATGGCACCGTCAATACCAACAGAACTGTTAAACCGGCGGAACTTGATTGCTCTTAATACGCCGAGAATCGTGTCTGCACATACAGCAAGCATCAGGATGATAAATATCATATTGCCTGCCATTGCGTTTTCAAATGTCTGTAAAAAATTAAAAATCATATTCTCTTATCCTCTCTTTCTTTACTCTGTGATTTCTTCCCAACCATAGACACCAGGCTCCCATACATTGCCATCAATCGTACTCCGCCACGTCTTGCCGTTGTGTGTCACCTTGTCTCCCTTACTGTAAGGATTCGTGCTCTCCGGCTGCTCCCATTCCGGAATAACATTTTTATCTGGGATTAAAACTTTGGCGAATAAAGACGGCGCTGCATCCGGTGCCCAGTCGGCCTGAGACGTGTGGTCTGTTAGGACTTTGTACAGGATATCGTTATACAATACTCTCTCGTCTTTCCGATAATCTGTGCCTACTTTCCACTTCGGATACAATGCTGATGCTTTCAGTGCCTGCTCATCTGCCGCAGAGTTTCTGAGCGTCACAAGCGCATCAATAATGGCTTTTGCTTCTTCAAGTGTCATTTACAT
This sequence comes from Coprococcus intestinalis, assembly GCF_023656595.1. Taxonomy (NCBI): domain Bacteria; kingdom Bacillati; phylum Bacillota; class Clostridia; order Lachnospirales; family Lachnospiraceae; genus Coprococcus; species Coprococcus intestinalis. The sequence goes on from NZ_JAMOKJ010000004.1 coordinate 123,539, forward strand.
CACCTCCTCCACCATGGCCAGAAAGTCGTCACCGGAAATATCTGTGTCTGCCTCATCTACAATATCTTTTGCTCCTTCAAAGATAGGCAGTGTCTTCAGATAAGCATAGGCTTTCCTATCTGTCATGGCACTGTCATAATTCGTCTCATACGTGACGGCTTTTGTATACGGCTGCGCCATCGTGTTGTCTTTTTCGGCCTCTCTGGCTTTTTCATTGACATATGACAGTACAACTATAGATGTCTGTCGATTAGGGGTTGTCTGGTGGTACAGGATACGGTGATAGCAAGTCACCACACCATCATCCTGTACTATTTCTTTATATAATGCCATTTTGATTCCTCCTATGAAAATGTGATTCTTATATTAGCATCAATACCAACAGGGCTGTTATTTGCGGCATTTGTTGTATTGTTCCAGAAAGCGATGACCCATATGGCATTGTTATCACGAACAGCTGCTGAATATCTGTCTGGTTGAACCCAATCAGCCTTTATAATATATTTGCTATTTTGTCGGATAATAAGTCCGTTGATTGATGATACTGACACACTTGGATTTCCGATAACAGGCTTGCCCAGAGGTATAGTGAAATAAAATTCTTTTGCACCTGATGTAACATATCCCGCTGTACCCATTCGAACATCTATTGAATCACCTCGACGGTAATAGGGTCGATATTCGACATTGTTTGCTGTTGCCGAAATACGATGAACAATATCAACGCCGCCAAGACATAGACCGCCTTTTTTCAGTGAATAGTTTCCCCATCCAATAGACATATTATTTCCGTCATGCCAATTGACAGCTTCTATCTGAGAGCCATCATTCAATGTAACAAAAATACTATGGTTTGCAGGATTGTTAAACCACATGCTTGCATACGTACCAATATCTTTATCCGTATTAATAGTCCCATTCACAACGGCATTACCTGAGACGCTGAGTCCGCCCGATATGCCGCTATCGCCATAGATACTAACGTTTTTTCTAAATATTGCTGGTAACGCCACGTCAAACGCGTTCGCTACTTCTGCAAATTTGCCGATAGCAAGTGCTGTCTTTTTGACGATATACGACAAGAGTCTTACAGCTGTTCCGACCTCTCGAACAATCACAGAACTTGTGAAGCTGTCCCATACGGTTAACCGTACCTGGTAGGAATTCGCTGAATTTAACAGCGCTGCACTGGATATGAATGTTCCACTGTAATTATAGCTGTCACCGCTTGTCAACGCTGTCCATGATGATGCGCCTGTCTGGCAGTACTCTAATTTGTACTTGCCTGTATTGTTATTGTTCAACGACGATACCGAAAAAGTCATATAAGCTTTCAGAAATTCACCGCTATTATTAACTGCACCTTTTGCATCACCGCAACGGCTGCAATCAAATCCGGTTATCTGTGGCACGCTATAAGGCAGTATGCTGACTGTGATAGATCTGGATGCCGTTCGCCCTCTGCTGTCTGTAACTGTAACCCTGACTGCAACTGTACCGGCATCTCTGACTGTCTCCTGCATCTCGTATGAGCTTGATGTGTTTGTATAGGACTGAGAGCCGACATCAAACCGATAACCCGTTATCCAGCTACCGTACACTCCGGAAACGCTTGATTTCACAAGAAATCTTGATTTTCCTTGTATGTAACCGGCACCGAAAGTCTCTATCAAATGTTCGCATTCTGATACGGATACGGATGAGACAGACGGTGCAACAGATGCCGGTATCGTGATATTCAGATTGACTGTCTGAGTACCACCAATCTGTGTACTGCCGTTATATGTATTGACGCCGATCGTGATCGTGCCGCTCGTTGCAGACGGAAAATTATCTGCAATCGCAAGTGGCAGTGTCCATGCATAATTTGCTTTTACGCCCGTTGCAAAGCGAGTCCAGCTGCCTGTACCGACGCGATAATATAAGTTGTGTGTCCAGCTTGAGACGGCCGGTGCAATCTTGATTGTAACTGCATTGCCAAGTGCAATTGTTGAAGCTGACAGTGTCGGCTTTGTTGCCCTTGGAATTTGGTCAAGCACGATGCTGCATGAGATCGAACCATTTGACAGGTAGGATGAGCCACTGATTGAAAATGAACCAGAGCATGCAAGCGTCTTTTTACCGTCTGCGCCGTGGCTGATGTTGCCTGTCCAGGAACCCAGATTGACGGTTGCTCTGTTCCGGAAATCCATCGCCATTGTTTTACTGATGACCTGACTGCCATTGACTGTCATTTTGACGGAATTTCCGGAAGCATCAAGATTGTATGCGCCGTATGATGATGAATCAGACTGGGCGTACATTGTCACAGTCACATTTGATTGATTCGTGTTAGCGTTCTGGCTGTTGACTTTGATGGCCATATAGAGATGGTAGTGACCATTATAGCCACATGTTGTTTCATTTTTTGCTGATGTTGCTATTTGATCACTCCTTTCTATATGCCGATCAATGATACGATTGTGTCACCGGCTGCATTTGTCTCAACTGTCCAGACACTGTCTGCAATCTTAAGCTGCTTGATGATCTCGCAAACGGTGTTGTACATACGCTGGTCAGAGATATAAGCGACTTCATAGCCGTTCTGCAAGAATTGAATACGGTCATTTTTGAGCTTCAGAATCAGTGGACTTGTACTGTTGCCGAGTAGAATGTTTCCGTCTTCGAAGCGGATGTATTTTTTAATTTCAGAAAATTCAGCACCTGTTTTATCCGTAATACTGTTCAACGTCTTCTGGAAATCATCGAAAGTCACCTGCCATGAGTCTTTTGTCTGTGTCACTTCTGTTTTGACACCCGAAATGAATTTGTCAACATCGCCCTTCAGATAGACATTGTCGTAAACGGTGGATTTAATGGCTTCAGCTGTCTGGTCAATGCTTGAAGCAGTCTCTTCGCGGAACTGAGTGAGTTTGTCGTTGAGATCGCTCGTGTAATCTTCCGGTGCGGGTGTCCAGTCAGTTGCTTTGTTACCGATTTCGAGTTTTGGTAATTTGTAATAAGTAGTAATGCCTTTTCTTGCATAACAGACTATATAAAAGCTTGTGGCTTGCTTTGGCGTAAATGTTACACTCAGAAATTTTCCGGTCGATGTGGTGTTTACTTCGGTATGATATTGATCTGTGTTATCGGCGTACGCATAAAGGCGAGATGCATTTCCTTTGCACCATCCAGAAAGTGTGTATGTCTGACCAACTTTTAAAGTTATTTTTTGTCTTGTCCCCCACCAACTGGACGAGCCATCGTAAGTTACTTTGAAATATCCATCACTATCAGGAACTGCTGTGCCGACCGACTGATCCCATTGAGATAAATCATCACTGTTAATAAGTAAATTTCTTCCACCAATCTCTATCCCATCTATAGAGCTCCCCACCGAATACCCTGTGCTTGTTGTTCCATCTGTATAAGTCAGTACAGTCTTTGTCCAAAGATACGGCTTTGATGCATCCGCTGCGGGTACTGATGTCGCCCATGTTCCTGTTGGGGCGGTCGTGGAACTGGCTGAAAGCTGATAAGTGATGGCGGTGGATTTGATACCCTTGCCTGCGGCTCCGGTAGCGCCTGTCTTTGCTACTGAGAAGGAGAACTTTTTATTAATTGTAACATCGTCCACTGTAACAGGAATGGTTGCTTCGCACGAAGCAGTCACTGTAACGGTTGTTTTAAACGTAATCGTTGGCGATGCTGTACCATTGTTAGTTATTGCTGCTGAAATGCCTGTTGGACAACTTACTGTTCCGATAGTCACTTTTTTGCACTGCATTCCGCCGCAATAGGCCACAGCCTGGGTTGAACAGGATAAACCTGCTGGTGCCCCAGATGTATTCCCTGCAAATGTAAATGCTTCACTTGTGAGGATGACCGAATAAGCGTCTGTCATGTCAAAAACTGTAATCTGCGTTTTGGCTTTAACTGCCAATAAGCTCACCTCCTAGCTTTCCAGGCTACAAGTAAATGCACCCACATTGTTGATATCATCAGGCGTTATGGCCAACGTCTTGGATGTCGCCAATACCGCTGTGTCTTCACCTTTATGCCACTTAATCGAGCCAAGCGAACCGCACACACCGGCATCAGTAATGCTCTGCTCAACGCCGCCTTTAAATACATGCGCTGTCAGAACGGTCGAACCGGAGCTGTTCTTGAATACGGTACCGTTTGATGCTGTAATGCTGACTGTTATAGCATCCTGTCCCGCTGCGCCTGTCGCACCCTGTTTGGCCACGCTGTACTGGGTGGCTGTTCCGCCATTTGTGTAGGTAAATATCGTCCTGGTCCACAGATAAGAACCGGCGGATACGGAAGGCGGTGTTGACTGCCAGCCGCTTGTCGGCGCTGTCGTGTTTGAAGTTGATGCTGCATAAGCGATTTCTGCTTTTGAAATACCATTACCAGTCGAACCGGTGGCACCTTTGATACTTCCGGAATAAACCCACTTTGCTGCAGAAGCCGCACCGGCAACGGTACACTTGTAGGTATATCCTGTTGATGTATTCAGGTACATGTCATTGACGCGTGCCGCTGCTACACCGGATCCGGAAAACACAGTGGCTGTTGTTGATGTGCCGGTGATGCCGGTGCCGCTGTACCACTGGGAACCAGTCGTTCCTGTTGCTCCGGTACTGCCCATCTTTCCAACAGAATAAGACGTCGATGAAGTATTATCCGTATATGTAATAACCGTCCTGGTCCACAAATAAGAGCCTGCTGCAACTGTCGGAATATCTGCGTTCCATGTCCCTGTAGGCACCGTCGTACCACTTGTTGACGCCTGATACGTAACAGTTGTGGATTTAACGCCTTTGCCCGCATCGCCCTTTAAACCAGTGGCGCCAGTTTTTGCTACCGCAAATGAAAACTTCTTGTTGATTGTGATATCATCAACCGTGATCGGAATAACCGCCTCACAGGCATTCGCTATGGTTGCTGTTGTTGTAAAAGTAATGGTCGGCGCTGATGTACCGTTACCTTCAACAACAGCAGAAATGCCCGTTGGACATGCGATGTTCTTTGAATCAACAATAACGGATGCACATTGATTAGAACCACAATAGGCCACAGCCTGTGTGGCGCATTTTAATCCTGCCGGTGCACCGGACGTATTACCGACAAAGGTAAACGCTTCTGATGTCAGAATGACATTGTATGCGTCTGTAATGTCGACAATCGTGATCTGATTGGTTGCTTTAACTGCCATTTATTTTTTACCCTCCTACACTTCCAGGTCACATGTATAGATGCCTTTTGTATCAATGTCATCTGGACTGATCTTAAATTTAAAACCATCTTCCGAAATGCGCTCGTCTTCCGGTGGTATGATAAGATATTGATCATCTTCATCAATCCTCGATTTCCACTGTATGTGCGCATCTGATCCAAAGACTTTTTTGAGCGTGTCTATATCAGTGATTCTCTGCTTGCCATAAAAAATAACAGGTGACAGAACTGTCGACACGCTGTCATTTTTAAAAGCTGTTCCTTTGCTTGAATCAATGTGGATAAAGCAGGCATCTTCACCCGCTGCGCCCTGGATACAGACCGCCTGGGACTCGATAACTTTCCCGTTGATCAGAATCGTTACTTTTTTCTGCCAGATATACTTTTCTGATTGCCATTCAGGCGCGTTCTCCTGCCATCCCTCTTCAGGGGCCTTAGTAGAGGAATCGCCGGATGCATACAAAAAATCAACTTGTTTGACAGCAACATCTTTGATCTCACCGAGCGCACCTTCGTTGATCTTGGCATTAGATTCAACCTTTTCGACACGTTCTACCAGGTTACTATTTGCGCTTTCCGCTTTTGAAGTAAAATCACTGAGCGCTTTTGCCGTCTTACCGAGTGTTAGTGTGTTAGATGTCGGATTATTCAAGGATACATGCATTTTATTAATGAGCATCTTGCCAGAAACCCCATGTGGCAATGAATAAACATTGACCCATCTGCCTAACATAAACGGATTGACATTGATGCCTGTCCCGGACAGATCAGCCGCTGTAAGCGTTATTTCAGACTGCAATTCACACAGCTCTGCCAATCTTTCTTTTGCTGCCTTTAACAAGTTCTCTGCAATTGTTATATCTTCAAACGTCTCAACGGTGCATATAAAGCCATATTTTTTTACAGCTTCTGCATCTTCTATGTAAGCGACGCCGTCATTGATATCACTGATCGTCAGACGCTTTTCTTCACTATTATCTTCATCTGATTCAATTCTTGCGCCCAGCGGAAGAATCGCCGTGCAAATATCATCAAATTTGTTCTCAACGCTAATGGACAGCAAATTTTTTCCAAATTCAACATCCTGGTTACTAATTGTGTTGATCTCAGCCAAATAGTCGATATAAGTCTCTCCGTCCTCGTACCGCGTCATTATGTAGCCACCGAGCATATCAATCAATTTATCGTTGATGCTTTTCCAGGTCGTCACATAGTCTGAGCTCTTTCTGACAATATAATCATTTGAGTCTGTGACCGTTACACGTCCGACTGTAAAACGTTTTCGTTCTTCTACCTGGCTGTTGTGATCATCGATAAATTTACTAAACAGACTTTTGATCGTTGTATGCTTATCGCCTGTCATATAATCATATGGCATCTGTATCGTATCTAAGAGATATGCAAGATCTCCCTCGCACGTCACATCCTTTTGATTGTAAGAACCTCTGCTAATGATGATCGGCCGCCCTCTAAATACAACTTTTCCCTTATAATAAACGCTGATTACACTGGTCATTTTATTGATCATGTTGTAATACGGATGCTGAGGATAAATCGTGAAAGAAAAGCTACCTGGGTCATTTGTTGCCGTATCAAGTGTAGGATCCTGCAACATAAGCCCGTCAATCGTCGTGTCATATACGCATTTATCATCGCAATAAACAGTAAACATCATAACCGCCTTTCCTGGTAACTCACTTCAACCGTCCCATTTCCTGCATATGTGACAACATTTTCACCCTCTTTAAAAACAATGCCTGGTACCGTGAATGTTCCGTCTGTTTTTATGGTCGTTGTCACATTTTCAAAAGATATCGTCATAGGAGAGGATATTTTGAACTGTGGCGTCACATTTTTCTGATCATTGATATAGGTAACGGTTGTTGTTCCGGAAACGGCGCATGCAGAAACAGTCACATCGTTTTTATATCGATACGGTTCACAATCACATGTAATCGTGAAAGTGCCGATTCTTTTTTGGTGTGTCAATTCGCCAACAGTAATCCGTCCTTTAAAATAATAATCAGTATCCCAGTCCAATACTATTTCAACCTTTTTCCCGTGGATTTTTTTACATACGTCTTTATACACTTGATCAATGTCTTCCGGTGTTTTTGCTTTAATGGTAAACGGAAATGTCAATGACCGGTTTTTATAAAAGATTTCTCCAAAATACTCTGTATAATCAATCGTGCCGTCACTTCCAAGTACCTCTACTTCTTCCGTCTTAACATCTGGCGTGCCGATCTTCACGCCAGATGTTAAAATAAGATTTAAATCTCTATAGGAATGGAACGCTCCAAATGTAATCTCTGTGTTATACATATCGTGCCTTCATTCTGTTGATATCCCCCAATCTTCTGTCCATTTCAGGTGCAACTTCGCCAACAAACTTATCATTCAATATGAGTTGTTTTTCTTTTGCAAATTCCGGAAAATACTTTTCTACTATTTCAAGTATTTTCAAAAGATATGCAGTATTCATGTCATTTCCGCCGGCTTCTTCCCTGACAATTCCTCTAAGATCATCCAAGGCACCCACAAACTCCGGTCTTTTCTCACCAACACCAATCACGGTTGGACGGTCAAAGATACCGCCCTTGTCATACCAGCTGACGGAAAAATGTGGCACGGAAGGTGGATTGATGGAAAACCTACCGGATATGCTGACGTGCGGCAACTTGAGATGTGGAAGTGACCAGCTAAAGTGGAACTTGCTTTTAATCGCATCGATGGCATTACTTACTACATTCTTGCACGCATTGAATATTGATGAAAACTTATCTTTGATCGCCCCAAGTATGCTGTTCACTGTCGATCTGGCTGACCCGAGTCCCGCAGAAATCTTTGACTTCATAGCGTCAATAGCACTAGAAGTCTTGTTTTTGGCCGCATCCCATTTTTCCGAAACCGCGCTCTTGATGCCACTCATCTTGTCGTTCACTGTCGATTTAATGCTGGACCATTTATCAGATACAGTCGACTTGATGCCATCTGACACGCTAGACACGTTAGTTTTCACATTATCCCAGGACGACTCGATGTTTCCTTTTATCCCTTCAAGAATTGGACTCAGTAAATCTGATATTCCATTCCATACGCTGCTAATCACATCACTGATCATGCTTAATGTGTCAGAAACTGTCACTGATATGCTATTCCATGCCTCTGTGATGATACCTTTGCAGTTCTCCCAGATAAACTGAAAAGGCAGCGTAATGATCTGGATGCCTGCAGATATAATCTCTCCAATAAGCATTATGCCCACTGCAACAACGTTCTTTATCGTTTCCCAGGCATTTGATACTGTATCTGAGACACTCTGCCAAATGTTAGAAAATGTTTCTGACGCCTGGCCAAGAAAAGCAGAAATGGCTTGCGTCATGCTGTTCCATGTCTCTTCCGCAGCATTTTTGATTGTCTCCCATGTCTCGGAAAGGAAATTCTTGATGCTTTCCCACGTATCATTGACAGCATTCCTGAAGCTTTCATTCGTTTTATACAGCGTGAATAATCCGCCGACAACACCTGCGACAAGGGCAATCACCAGTCCAACCGGACCAGATAAGGCAGCGATCACAGGTGCAAGGGATTTAACGTTTTTAAAGATGCCCATGATTCCCACTGCTAATCCAAGGGCCTTTGTCGTCAAATCAAATCCAATAAATGCGCCAACAAGCGGAATAATTAGACCCAGATTCTCAGCAACAGTCTCTAAAGCGTCACCCGCAAGCTCAATGAGCGGTATCACATCTTGTACGAATCCCGTGATGTCATCTGCAACGGCTTCGACATCCAGATGATCCACAAAATCCATCGCTTCCTGAGTAAGATCGTTCAAGACCGGATACATTGCATTGAAAAGATCGATACCAAGATTCTCGAGTTTGGTCTTTAAATCCTGAGACTTCCATGCAAACGTGTCCGTCATATTCTCGTAAGCCGCCTGTGTTGTTCCAGCCTGATTCTGAAGCGTTTTCAGATTATCATTAAACGTGCTTATGCCCTGATTGGCGATAGCATTCGCTGACTTGCCGGCCTCCTGAGAACTCCACAAATTCATAAAAGCCTCTGAATTTCCATCCACCGAATCCATCAGCACTTTAAGAACATCGCCCAGCGATGAACCGGAATTCATCAATTCAGCAAAGGATTTACCTGTCTTATCCTTCAAGATATCGCTGACCGTAGAACCATCTTTTCCAAGTTCCTGGATCATACTTGATAAATAAGTCGTTGATTCAGCTGTACTGATACCGGCCTTTGTTGTACTGATATAAGCCGCCTCTAAATTCTCCATTGACACGCCATATCCAGATGCCGTTGCGATAGCACGGCCCATATTAGAAGCAAGCTCTGCCACCGTCGTAACGCCCAGATTCTGTGTCGTGATCAGAGAATCACTGATGTGCTGCACGTTATCTGCTTCCATGCCATATGCATTCATAGCGGTTGTCAACACACTGATTGCCGAATCTGTGTCTGTAAATCCTGCCGTGGCCAGCTTTGCCGCCTGAGCGACAACATCCAGTGCCCCAGCTGTATCGCCTGTTGCGGAAATCGTGCTATACGCGGCTTCGGCAATGTCAGCTTGTGAGATGCCAAGCTGATCGGACATGTCAGCTATCTTTGTTTTCATACTATCGATAGATACTGCGGACGTGTCCGCAATCGTGCCAAGCTTTGCAATGCTATTCTGATACTCCGTGCCAGCCGTGATCGCATTTCCTATGATTTTTCCTATTCCAATAGCCGCCAGGCCTTTAGCCAATGTTTTTCCGAAAGATGCGGCCACCTGTTTCCCTGAACGTTCACCTTCTTTTGGCAAATCGTTGCCCAGTACACTTCGAATCGCTTCTTTGATGCCTTTTGTTGTAGGCACGATCTGCACGTATGCTTTTGCCATCTCTGTAGCCGTTTATCTCACCTCTTTTCAAATTCAGCCAAAGCCCGATCTAACTGTTCCTTTGTTTCGAACGCAACTATATCGGTCGGCTTTTCTTCCTTGCCGATCAATGCCTCTGTCAATAAATGCGGTCTATTAACACCTGACGCACCATCTTTTGTCTGAAACCACACGAGATAAGCCAGTCTGTCAGCAATTGCCGCAAGAAGCATTGTTTCGCTTTTCGCTTTTAAGCCATTCAGCTTTCTGAATGTCCTGCTATCATCCGGCAGACCTAAAGAAAGCGTTGCCGCTAATTCAACGGGCAACGCCTGGTAATCAAAAACATGGTATATTTCTGCAAAATCGCAAATCAATTCATTTTCCGCCCTCGCCATCATTTCAGCAAGGGCTAGGAATTTTTTGCCTTTTCACTTTCCATTCGGATGCAGTCAACGATCTCAAAGATTTCTGTCATCACATCTTCAGTCATGGCAGTCCCTTTGACCTTGCGCAAATGCTTCATCAATGCCTTCTCCTGCTTCTTTCCAAGAATATCTTCAACAAGTTCCACCGCTCCGGCAAGCTGTTCAGCGCCTTCATCTGACTGGGTTTTAGCGATGGCTTTGGCCACTTTCCAAGTTGCCATCACATTTTCATCCGCTTCGAACACAAAACCTGTTTTGGTTGTTCCTCTGACCATTTATAAGACCTCCGTTTTATTTTTTACTGATATATTCATAGTGTGTATTGCCGTTTTCGTCCGGTGCACACGTCAAAGTCACGCCGTATGCAATTGCATCTGATTTTTTGTATGTAATATCTTCCACCGCTGTTACCTTTGCGCAAGGCAGCACAATTCTCTTTTTAACGTTTCCTTTCATCACCATTTCAAACACAAATGCAGCATACTCAAGATCGGCATTATTTGCCGCAATAGAAATTGTATCAACGCCAACAGTTACATTCGATCCGCCATAGACCGTCTTTAGAGTCTCTGAGTTTCCACTTTCCAGCAGTGTGAACTTCCATGTATCATTTCTTGAAGTCTGCACGCTTAATACAGTTGTTCCGCCCCAGTCTTTTGTATCAGATGACTCTGGTGAATTCGAATTCGTTACACCATCCTCAGAAATAAAACCAAGCGTTTTAAAATCAGCCTCAAGCGCTGTCGTCGCATCTGTCGGTAATGCCGTTGCTGTTGTTGATCTGAATGCATAACCGCCGATTTTCGGCGCGCCTGTGGAAACATTTGCAACATCATTTTTTTCTGACATTCTTATTCCTCCTGATAATGTACCAGGTCAAATACAGCCTGGTATCTATACGTTTTTGTTGTCGTATCCGTAAAATTATAATCTGAGTTCAATAAACATGTGCTGATCTCAGGAAGCGCTTCAATATCACGCATTGCTTTTTTGACGCAAAGATTGAGAGTGGCCGCTTCGTACAGTGTCGGCGCGATGGATTGTATTGCAAAGGTTGCCCTGCATATAAAATTTTTTTCTGAAGTGCTTGTCTTCTCAAGCACAACATAAGTCTCAACCGGCTCCACGTCGAGCGGCACCTCCATCAAAACAGGCACATCCAGATTTTCATTTAAATAATTCAAAACAATCTCTTCAATTATCATCTCATCGCCTTCAGAAGTGTATTATTCTTCATGTTATCCCGTTTTGCCGCATATGTATCTGCATACACCATCGCATTCACTCGGTTTCTTCCGGTATGGGTATCTGTTACATAACCATTTCCGCACCGGCTGGCAATCTGTCTGGCATATTCACTGCAGATACTCATGATCTCCGGAGATTTCAAAAGCTGGTCCCTGATAGCAGCCCTGTTTAATTCGATTCTTAAATCATCAGCCATACCGTTCCACTCTCACTTTCTTATTCCATTCCAACGGAATCATTGTTTCGATGCCTTCTACCGGCATACCAATGGTGTGCCATCTTTCGCCAAAAAAAGTAACGTCCTGATTTTCCCACTGATGCTGATCTCCCTTAGGGATTGCAAGTGTATAGACCGCTTTTCTTCCTGTCAGATTCAGCGTATCAAGAATTTCTTCTTCTGATGTCGGCGCAACCAGCACATTTTTGATCGCCACATCGTTTTCTGTATAAACCGGACGATTAAAGGCATCTTTTTCGTTTTCGATACGTTCATGCAGGACTACAGTAATGCCTTTTAACATCTATGATTCCTCCGCTTTAAAGCAATTTAAAAAGCCGATCTTATTACCGGCGCCCAGTATCTTTTTATCGATTTTTGTCAGATAAAGTTCACTGCTGCCGTTAGAATTGCTCCAGCTTTGTGAATATCCCAAGGCAGACACACTGCCCTGAGTTGCGCCTATTGGAACGCCGGTGTCTGTCATCGCCCGAAGAACCATGCTGCAGGATACCAGCTTCTTTGCTTCATCCGGCGCCTTTTTGTTATAAGCGTCAATGATCACTGCTGCATCCTCAAGCAATGCCTGACAGCGATTACGTTCATCGTCCTGCAGATTCCTTCGCACATCAATATCATCACACGTCGCATAGGTCATCATGGCGCTTTCCTTCTTTTTACCGGGCTTTTTCTTACCGCTGCAGAGTTCTTCGGCTTTACTTCTGCAGTTTTTTCTTCAGGCCCTTTTTCTTCTTTTATTTCTGCCACAGGAATGAAAAGCATAGAGTCCAGCGCAATGCTGGACTCTACAATCATTCCTGTCTGCTTATACAGGTATTTCATTCCGTTGCTCCATTAATTTTTACAAATGCATTACTATCCATAATGCCGATACCGTATACCACTTCGGCACGGATTGCGATCTGGTTCTGTCTCTGCAGATCGCCAAGGCCATCCGGATCACCATATTCAATCAGATGCGCACCGATGCTTCTCTGTACGCCCCATCTGAATGCATCAAACTGACCAACAATGCCAAGCAAATTCGTCGCTTTGGTGATCTCGTTTTTTGCAGAGACTGTATCAGAGATTGCTGCGTTCATTCCTGCAAAATTGGTCACGTTCTGGCCGAACCCAATTTCCGGATAAATCTTTCGACCTGTAGTGTCTCTCATTGTAGAAAGGCCAAAGGACAACGTCGGATCCATCGCAATGCCGTTCGGTGTATAACCCGCAGAAATGATTGCGCCGGCTGCTGCTTCAATTGCCTCATCGTATTTCGAACCTGTAAGCGTTACGGCCTGTGTTGTATCTACAAGACCTTCCTTTACCAATTCCGAAACCGTGCCTGTCAGCGGATTGATTTTATGAATACCAACAAGATCAAGCGCTCTGCCTAATGCGATGCTTGCATTGGATGCAAGATCTTGAAGCACGCCGATCTGAACATCTTCATCTGCCCACTGTACTTCCTGTGAGAACCTCATTGTCACCTGAAGTTTGAACGGATTGACTGTTTTATGCGAGTAGGTGGTTGGGGTTGGCGATTTTGATGCACCTTCTCCAACAAGCTCCGCTTTTGGTGGTGCTGTTAATACCCACACCTGCTGTTTTCCAAATTTCTGTGGTCTGGCGCCTGAAAGCTGTGCCAGTACAGATCCTTTCTGTGCCTTTTCAAAAATACCACTTGCAATCTCTGCAGGAATATTAAAATCTGAACTAATTAAAGCTGCCATTGATTATTCTCCTCTTCCAAAAATCTGACGGGCGAAATCTCTCATGGATTCATTTGTCTCATGTCCGCCCGTATTTCTTCTGTTATTCGGTTTCGTATCAGGATATCTGGAAGGCTTGATGTACTTCAAAAATGCTTCTGCCTGCTTCTTGCAGGTTTCTTCATCTTCACCCGTCAGTAGCTCTGCAGGTACCTTCATTTCTCCTGATATTTTCTCCCTGATTGCTCTCACAGAATTTGTCTTCTTGAGATCTCCCAGTTCTTTTTCCAGTCTTGCAGCCTTTTCATTGGCCTTCTGGAGTTCTGTTTTACCGTTCTCCTGAAGCTCATCATATTTTCCGGCTTTTTCTTTCAGACTGTCATAATCCGCATATTTATTGCGTTCTCTTGACAGACGCTCCCCAATGATCGCGTCCATCTCTGACTGCGTAAAATATCTTTCGCCGCCTTCGTCTCCACCTTGTGTGTGATTGCCATTTTCTGCCATGGTTAGCCCTCCTTTGAGTAAATTTCCTCGTTGATACGAGTTATTTGTAATAAAAAAACAGCTCCATAAAAAAGCTGCTTATACTTAATCTGTTCGCCTTAACCCCGGCAAGGGAGATGTATGGACCACCGCCTTTCAGTATCGCTCATATGTCTTTTTAAAGATATCTGCTTTACATGGATACAGTTCACCGTTAATGCCCTTAATTACATAATCGCCAAGCTTTGCATGCACTTTGCCATGCTGCGTTCTGATCGTACAGCCATACACATCAATGTGACCGTCTTTCACAACTCGGTCAATGTATATGCGTTCATCGGCGACAGCTTTTGTAAACCAGTCCGGTGACATCCGTTCCGGATCGTCTGATAGCTTAAACGCTTCGACTTCAACAGGCTTCTTTCTAAATTTCATCGTTCTCACCTCACTTTCCTAAAAATGGGTATAAAAAAACCACCAACCATTTCTGATCAGTGGTGTATTATAAAAATAACTCCCATATTGACTTTGCTTCTTTCAATGTCTCGCATATCTTTCGGATTTTAGAATTATCCTGTAAATAATCAATCCCTGCAGGTGTTATTTTAAGGTTCTGATAATCCAGCATAGCAATCTCACCGCCCCAGGCTTTTACAATTGTTCCAGTGATATAATTCTGTTCCATCATCATGACAATTGTCTCATCCAACTGTTCTTTTGAAATTGGAAACTCCTTCGTCATAGGGGAAATGTAATCTTCGTCTATACTGATACGCTTATATTTTTTATAAAGATAGACCAGTATCTTTGCAACGATTGTATAGTAATCTGATTTTCCCATGTGTACACCCTATTCTTCAATGCGATCAATGCCATACTCAACAGCACAAGTGTGCTCTATTTTGCATCCTCTTGCTTTCTCCCATCCTTTAGCAAAATATGCCACATCTGCTTCAGACAGAAGCTTCAATGACTCTCCCAGATACCAAAGAGGCTTTGCATCTGTTGGCACTTCCTGGAAGAATGAATCGATAATTTCTACCTGTTCCCCAACAACCTTCTGTGCAATTTCAATCGCTGTCTCGCGTTCCAATAAAATTTCATCATCCGTCTTTCCTCTCATTGGTTGAGAAATAAATAACCTTTTCATATTTCCTTATTGCTCCCTTTCTTAAAATTTTGTATAAAAATACCACTGATCTTTTTAATCGGTGGTATTTTACTGTTCCTGTTCCCAGGCCCATGCTTTCACTTTTTCAAAAGCTTCAGCAACTTCTTTTGGTACATTTTCAATTTTGCCATCATTAATACAATCTGCATACGGTTCGTACATCTTCATTAATTTTTCTATCTCTTCCGGATATTCTATAAGTTTCATTTTCTTCTCCTGTGGGCCGTCATATATTCCGCTTCAGTTTCATCATAACGGCCTAATTGGTATTGTTGATATGCATACTTACTGATTTCCTTTACATTATCGCGCGTTATACCTAAGCCGTCAATATTTTTTTTGGCTTTTTCACATAGTGATTTTAAATATTCTACCTTATTTTTTCCCGTGATTTTCCAGCCTGCCTTTCTGAAATCTTCAGCCTGTTTCATGTGCCACATTTCATGCCACTCAACAGCGCCTTTTCCTCCAGATAGTTCTTGTATCTCATGAATTGATATGCTTTGACTGTAATACACTGTATTTGTACAAGGATCATATAAACCAAGAGCATTTTCTAATTCCCTTTCGGCCAAAATGACTATTGTAGGTTTCCTTTCTATTGAAATGCCGTACTCTTTTAGTGCATTTTCAGTATTCTGGTTTAACACATTTAAAGCCTTCGGTTTTATTTTTGCATTGTCCGATATGTAAATCTGACTTTCATAAGATTCTATCCGTTTTACAGGTATTTTTTCTTCTACACCTCTTCTAATCAAAGAAATTTCTGCTGAAGCTCCACGTTGTACTTTTCGATATGCCTGTTCTTCATACAGCCCTCTTTTTCTTGCATTAACTGTATCTTTATTCTGCGCATACCTTGCCCGCCTCATCGCATTGATATCCCCGCCAGCAGCAGTATACTCTTCAAGATACTTCTCTGGATCATATCCTTCAACGCTGCTTTTTCCGTCAAACCGCACCGCATACTCACAGTCACAATTGGCATGTATATGCTCAGCATGGCCGTTTTTCAATGCATTCTTTGACATGTACTGCCAGCCTCTGGAAGCAAGTGCCAAACAGAAAGCGCATGTATCACCATGGGGAATCCATGCGAACTGTGTACCATCTCTCATTGCATTTTTTAAAGTTGTATCCGCTCCCACTTGCTTCACAAGCCGTGCCATTGTTGCTGGCACTTTTTTCTGTGACTGTTTCATTGTTCCGTGAACCGCTTTTGCCACCTCTCCATATTCCGGAAGGCTGGCCATTTCCGCTGTTGGAACAATCACCCCCTGCGCTGCTGCCGTCGCTTCATACATCCGGCACGACAAAGCACCAATAGCCTGTCCATAATGAGAAGCCAATGCAAAGGCATAATCTAAGAGTGCCTTGTCATCCTTAAATCCGTTCTTCTGGATCCACTGCGTCATCAGGTTTGCCGCCTGCTGGCTGATCTGGGACATTTGATGGATGTACTTCACCCACGCTTCTGTTGATATCTGCATTGAACTCCTCCGTCAGTATCTGTTCTCCTCTTGCGCGCTGTTCCTGTGATCGGATGCGTCTGATATCCGCCTGATCAAAACCAATCATTTCAAGAAAAATATCCGTCTGCGCAAATCCTTCTCTTGCAGATGCAATTTTGATAGCAGCATCAGCGGTTGACGCCAGGCTCGGCATGGCCGGATTTTTAAAATGCGCCATCATTCTCTGCGCATCCTCTGGCAATACATTTGGCAGCGTGTCCATCTCAATTGCCAGCGCCATCCTGGCAATTCTATGCAAAGCATCACCATTCGATCTGTTTAATTGCTCAGCCATCAAGATCAGTGTCTGTGATTGTGCAATGATCGCATCGCCAGATGTAGGATTGGCATCATTGATCACGCCAGTATCCGTTACCGTCAGACCCGTTGCTGCAGAATACTGAGTGGCCAGCATACGAAGCATCTGCACATGAGGTTCGATGTTTCCCTGCGCTAACTGACCATAAGTTGGCTTTTCGCCCGTTTCCGGGTTATATGTACTGTAAAGGATGCTTCCGACGTACTGCTTAAATCTTTGGTCAACCAATGCATCATATTGCTCATCAGAAACACCCAGCAAATACTTCTGTGGAGATGTCGCAAACTCAAGCCCAATCGTCGCATTTGCTACCGTTCTGACGTATCCCTGAATGAGTCGTCTTACTGGTTCTTTTAATCTCGACCGGCCAAACGGTTTTCCACTTGTGGCATCCCAGATAAATGCAACCATCATTGGTTCACCAAAATCATGCGGATATTGCGTCGCATACCATGTGCCACCGTCTCTGTCTAATTGCCAAGTGTCTGTTGATGTATAAAAATTGACATGTTCAGGAGACCAGTCAATATCTGACTCATCTCTTCTTCCATCTTCAAATGCAAACCCGCAGTCAATACGTCCTTCAGAAGCATCCCATAATGCTGCCGCACAATGTGGCGAATAGAACTTAATGCGTGCGTTATCCTTCGTACCTGAAGCAGCCGCAAAAGAGCAACCATACTTTAGTTCTTCTTTTACAGCCTTATTATACTCAGCGATCAAATGATTGCGTCCGATGATACCATCCATGATTTCTGATTTTGTTCCATTTTCCGTCACAAATCCATCGAACATAGAACGCGCCGCAAGGACGTCCACCGTTTTTGCGCCCCAGGCGCAGCCAATCTCCAATCTGCCAAAATCTGTTGGCAACGCAATACCAAGATTAACCTCTCTCAGTGTAATCTTGCCATTATAATATCGGCGTTTTAATCGATTGGAGGATTTATGATAATCATATACCATTTTCAATTCATTCAGTTTCTGCCGTTCCTCTGGCGGAAGCCCCTTAACATAGCCAAAATTCAATTCCATTATCCAACCCTCATCTTTCTTCCAGGATTTCTTTTTGACGTCCGACATCCCCAAAGCGCTAACGCTGCCGCTTCAATCGGCGTGGACGCATCGCCACCGAATCCCCATCCTCCAGCTATGGGTCTTTTGACGGACGTTATCGCTGATTCGTTCAATATCTCCTGCTGCTT
This sequence comes from Coprococcus intestinalis, assembly GCF_023656595.1. Classification (NCBI taxonomy): domain Bacteria; kingdom Bacillati; phylum Bacillota; class Clostridia; order Lachnospirales; family Lachnospiraceae; genus Coprococcus; species Coprococcus intestinalis. Next base: position 141,944 of record NZ_JAMOKJ010000004.1, read on the forward strand.
GTACCATGTAACTGATTGTTCGTTGATCTCCTGCACTAATTGACTGGCTGCAGCTATCACATCTTTTCCAGATGGCCTGATGACAGAATTTTTATACCGCCATGTTTTTGATATTTTTTCAATCAAAAAATCAACGCCATTTCTGCCATCAATCACCACACATGCGGCCGTCTTATATCTTGCATTCAGCCAATCCGCCAGCCATTGGACGCCTCTGTCCGTCGTTTTGAGTTCTATCAACGATATTCTTGCTGGTGTATTTTCCGGACAAACCGCACCGCACAATGCAACCGCGGAACCATCGGACGAAAACTTGATACCATATGCCGTTTTTCCCTCCGGCTTTATCAGATTAGACGCGCATGATGTCCATTTTTCTTTATCAATGGCATAATCATGATCATTATTTACTGGTGACCACCAACCAAGACGTTCTCTCGCAAAAGTATCCGGACTCATCTGCTGCAGCTCTCCTTCAATGCTCGTTGCCTTCATCCGTCTTCCAAGTGCCGGATTAGTCAGAGCCCATCTGCTTCTGTCAGAAACATCGCCAATTTCCGGAACAGAGAATTCTGTCCAAGCAGTTGTTTTATTTTCGCCATCCAGTGTTTTTTCTCTCAGCCTCCGGAATACATCCCCTGTACAGTTTTCGTCTGGCGGTGTTCCGAGATAAATCGTCTGAGGATTTTTTGACGCTGATATCGCCGGAAGAAAAGAAGCCTGCTGCTCTGATGTCAGTTCCTGTGCTTCATCAAAAATCAGGCAGTCGCCATGAAGGCCACGACCACCATTCCTTGTCCGGGCAACAAATACAACCCTTGCACCATTTTTTAAAATGACCTGTTCGCGCCCAAGTGCATTTTTGAACTCTTTGACATACTTTCTAAGTCCTCTCGTTTCAAATATGCCTTTAATCTCCATGAATGTTTCTGTCGCTGTTTTTTGTAAGTGAGCTGTATAGATCACCCATTCATGATACAAAACCATACCCGCTACAATCCGGCCGGATGTGATGCATGTCTTTCCGTTCTGTCTCGGAACAGACAGACCGCACGCCCTTGACGACCAGGTTTCCACATCACTTCTCCCCATCCAGTCATCAAGAATATTACTTTGCCACGGATCCGCATAGAGGCGCCCAATCGATAGCACTTTGACAGCGTCCTGCCCGTCTGTGTATTCGTACTCCGGGCATATCCTAGCGGACGGCACCTGACTTCCCATCAGCTGTTCTTGCTGTAAGGATTTCTCCGATCTCGTCGTCATTTCTATCAGCTCCCTCTATCTCTTCAATTTCTTTGATTGTATCGCGATACTGTTTCGACAGTTGTGGCAGTGTTTTTAACCCGTCTTTATTGTTCTCACACAGGTCGATTTGTTTGGCTAAAATTCCGGCAAGATTTTTTAGCTGTTCAAGTCTTGAGCCGGTACGGGCCACAGTAGCCATTTTCCTTGATCTTGCCATATTTTCCCACCCCTTTTAAATTATCTGTGTGTAAATCGGCGCTGGACGGCTGGGACGTGCCTCCGGCACCTGGCGGGGTACCCTCCCCACCCTTCTGGCAATCGTCAGATTTTTTAACATTTTTGTGATTGTTCACACCTCACAAAAAGCTACCATTTTCCATCAATTACATTGACTCTTTTGTTTATTTTTCTCAACTCTTTCATTGTTTTGTTGCTTTTCATTGCATTGCAACAATAATGTGCTGCTTGAAGGTTGTTCCAGTCCTGCGCGGCTGCTGCCTTCGAAGGGTAACCGAACTCTTTCCACCTCGACACAGGCTTAATCTCATCGATCACAAAAGACAAAGGATGATCATTATCGCTCGGCTCATCATAATGGATGGGGCCTAATTTTCCGCGGCATATTCCGCATGGTCCCCCTATGGCTTTTAACCTGGCCCGGTGCTTTCTCCTTAGGTTGCCATTTGCACTCCTGGGATTTTTATTTTCCCTCACGCCTATTGATACCCCCTGTCTTCTGTAACTAAGCCGTCATCAGGAATCGAACCTGAGCTTCAATAGAATGGAGGAACTGCTTGTGCTCTACCACTGAGCTATGACGGCATGTAAAAGGCGCCCGTTGAATACCGGACGCCACGCACCAAATAAAACAATATGAAAAGACTGTCAAGGTTATCTCCCAAACCTCAGTGTAACTATATCACGCTTTTACTATGACATTCTATGACATCTTTCAAATCGATGCCATCTAATGCCTGTGAATGAATGCGATGAACATGTCGCCATGTATATCCAAGTTTTGCAGCGATATCTTCCCAAGACATACCCTTTATGTACCGGCATATCAGCAGCGCTCTCTGGTTATCATCCTCTACTCTTCGGATCCTGTCTGATATGCTCTCGTATAATCGAACTTTTTCAAGCTGCCATTCTTTTAGCTTTTCCATCTGTTCATCAACCATCACTGCGTAGACGGACAGATCACTGTGATCAGATCCATGCGGCATCCCATCAAGGACTAGTGATGGAAACATCCTGCTTTCCCGAAGACGCTGTATCTCATCAAGAATCAGCTGTTCTTCACGGACAGCTTTTCGATACCTGTTCAGCCACGTGATTTTTATGTGATTTTCTTCTTTTTTTGATGTTTCCATCTACATCCCCTCCCACTCAAAGCGGGACGGCATAACGTCGTCCCTGATTAATTGTTATTTACCTGTATTTTTTCGGTATAAAATCCTTAGTGTCCATGAAAATTATCTGTTCCGGTCTCACGACTTCCACAACACCATTCATATATTCCACAATTCCATATGTACCGGAAATCCTTCCGGCCGGACGACCGCCCTTTTTTAGTCAGAAAACAAAATAATTTTTTTCTCATTTAACTATTGACATTTATTAGCTGGACCTCTGTCACCGAAGTAACGTGTAATATCAAGCGGGCTTTTACCGGGCAGGCTATCATTGTTTTTTCGGAGCGTGTGATATTTTAAGACGCCAAGTCCGTATACGATAGGTTGTCTCATGAGTGGTGCAAGCTTTTCCAAATAGAATTTTTTACACCCTTCAAACGAACAGCAATCTTTGCACGGAGAATCAAATTGATGCCCGGTGCAATTTAACAGCTCACTAAATTGGCTGAGATTATCGACTATGCATTTTTCGTCATATATTGCATAATTCATCACTCCACCCGCTTTTCCAACATATCTGCTTTGATTAAATCATACACTACATCTAATGCTGTTCTTCGATCGCTATAATGGCAATTAGCCCTTTTGTGTATTCTTGGGTCATTCTCATGCCAATCATTTACGCAAAAACACACATCACTGACAAACAGCATTTTTAATCCTCTTGCAATACAAAGATAGTAGCATTCTGATTCTTTTGGAATCCCTTTACATCTTTTGAATCCAAACTTCTTAAATTCATTGGCTTTTACCTTTGGCATTAGCATAATCATTCTCCTTTGTATCGTTCCGGCAGTGGCATCCATGCATCGACAAACAATCCATATCTCAAGCAAGATTTTTCATCGTCACCGACATAGTAGGCACCTCCACCGTCTCCGTCTTCAATGTATTTGCCGATTTCACAAATAGGTGCGTTTGCGAAATTAAGAAGAATATATTTGCTGTAACCTTCTTCGTCGACTTCCGGCGGATTCTCAGCCGGGATCCACTGCATTTTCTTGTAGAATCCAACTGCTTTTTCGATAAACAAAAAGTCGTCTTCTGTAGCACAGTCAATCGTCACGTACGGCTCTTGATATTCCTTAAGCCCACCTGCCTCTTCGTCATATATCATCTTTAAATCTTTGTCCATCTGTTCACCTCTGCTTTTAATATAATTTCTTCCGCATCAATTCACCTTCATAAATCTATCCATGAGCTGTTTCTGCCACTTTCTCTCTTCTTTGTATTCCTCGTTCCAGCATTTTTTGCAGTTGAAATCCGTATTCAGTCTTTTTTTGCGGACACATTCAGTCATGTTTTCTCCCTTCGTTCCTAAAAACGGATAATCATCTGGGCACCCGTGCACGCCGCCCAGGAATCCTCTCCTTACTTTCTCCGGATACACCTTTGCCACTTTCTCTTTTTTAGTCAATGTAATTTCTCCCAAACATTTTCATAAATTCTTCCCTTGTATGCGTTTCCTCGAACACCTGCTGCCCGTCTTTTTGCAAAAGACGCATATTGTCGATATTATTGTGCACCGCTTCCGGACCATCAACGTGATGTCTGAGGCAGAGATAGACTTTTAATCCTTCTGCCTCTGACAATGACCTGTTCGGCCCGCCAAATACATGATGTTCATGCAGCGTTCGATGAAGTCTTATGTCTCCATTCAACTTCGCACACAGATAGCAAACCCCGTCTTTCTGCTGCATTTTACTCCTCATACTCTTTTCCTCTCGGTATGATATCGATGCCCTGCAATATACAGCCAGCCCTCTCCATTCATTGCCACTGTCAATTTATCTTTATACGCCTGCGTCATTAACTTTTTCAAAATACTCTTTCTTAAAAACATCTTTTCTCCTCCTTAGCTGAACGGCAGTTCTTCATCAATACCATCCGGGATATTCATGAAGCCGTCTTCTGTCATTTTCTGGTTAAATGCTGCTTCATTTCTTTCGGCGTCTATCTTTTTCTCAACAAATTCCTGTCTTTCTATGATCACCTCCGTCATGTACACTTTTCGGCCGTCTCTATCTGTGTAGCTCCCTGTCTGAATTCTTCCTTCTACCGCAATCTTCGTTCCTTTTCTCAGATATTTCTCGGCAAATTCTGCGCTCTTTCCGAACGCGACACATCTGATAAAATCCGCCTGATCATTGATTCTATTGACAGCTAACGTGTATCTCGCTACCATTTTCCCGTCTTGTGATGTTCTTACATCTGGATCTCTTGCCAGACGCCCGATCAATATTGCTTTATTCATCTAAACCTCCTCTTTCAGCCATTCCCGAATTGCTTTTATTCCTTTTTTCCGCTATCCGTCAAAGTCACCTGCTGCCCGTCTCCGCCAAATGTATATCGGTTTCTGATCCGGATTGCTCTCTGTGTTCCCGGTTCTTCATCTGTCTCCGGGATGCCTCATCAATCATGTCGATGAGACGCTTTCCTGCCTCATTGAATGCTTTCTTGAAACTCTCAGTTGTCCTCTGGATTGTTTCTCCTGCCTCATTGAATGCTTTTCTCATTTCATCTACTGCCATTCGCAGTGTTTCTGGATCGAAATCATGTAATTTCACGGTTTTCTGTGTCTCCTGTCTCCACTTTTCTGGCGCTGTTTTTGGTGGATTGCATCCATGTATCTTTTTATATCGTTTCTTTGCCTGTCGTTTGTTCATTTTTGTCCTCCCGAAACCTTTTGCAAGCTACCCCTCTACCTGTCCTTATTTCCGATGGCTTTAGTATCCTGCATATTCCTCTTTTTCCTCCTCGTGGTCCTTTTCTGACCTCTTTGAAATATGCACATTCCTCGCAATGTCTATTTCCGCTGCTTTGTCCCGTAACTTCTGCATATTCATTCATTATTTTCTGTATTACGCATTTTTCGCAGCCCCCGTTGCATCCATTTCCGCATGGCAAGTTTATATCATCTATTTCCATTTTCCCCTCGCTTGTTGTCGGATTTGTAAATGTACAACACTCTTTCGGAACAAAAGCATTCCCATAAACCCTTGTCATTTTTATCATTCGTTTACCTCCACCGGCTTCCCGTACCGGTCAACTTTTTCGTTTAACCACCTGTGCAAATTCCATACAAACGCCAAGTCTGATGCCAGCAACCTGTGATTTTTGTATTCATCTGCCATGTATTCCGCCATTCCCTGCTCTGACAGCCTGTCCATGTACTCTTTTCTGGTACCATATACCGCCTCTATGACTTCTGTTTCTTCTGTCTGCTCTCTCTCGGCCATTTCCGGTTCAGATTCTGCTGTTTGATCTGTTTCGTCTCTTTGGTTTTCTCCGGTTTCATCGTCCTCAACCTCCTCTTTTTCTAGTGTTTCCGCGGATTTTTGCGCCGGCGCAATTTCCTCTCCCTTGCTCTCTGCTCCTGTCTGTTCAGTGGTCCTCTCTGCAGGTTCTTCACAATCTGCTTGGCCGCTTTCTTCTCCATCGGTGTCATCTTCCTCTTGGTCTGTTCCTGCTCCATCAGCGTCTCCATGATCTTCCATGCCTCCTTTTTCTTCCTCCTGGCTCTTATCAGTGCCAGTTTCTCCAACTGTTCCACCGTCATTCTCTGGCTCATGGATTTCTGTTGCAGTTCCCTCTCCTCCCGGCTCATTGTCCAATACGGGTTTTTCCTCATCATCTTCCCCTCCGAAATAGTTCTGCCAGGTCTTTGCTCCTGCTGCCGATTTCCCGAAAATGTCCATGGTTATCTGGTAGAATTCCCACCATGTCATATCCCTTGGTGTGTCTCCGAACTTTTTGACTACTACCCTGTTTTCGTACATCATCAGGAAATAGATGCCTTTTTTGTATGATCGGTTTCCTCCGGGATTTACAACCTCAATGAACTGATTGACCGTCTGCTCATCAAATTGTTTTGTGAAAACCGCATTGAGAATCTCCGGATTGTCCTGGTAAAATTTTTCAACCAGTTGGTGCACATCATCGGCCACCCCTGTCTCCGGTTCTGTTTTGTTGAACCGCTTCAACTCCCGGATATCCTCTCTCGGTGTTTCCGGCTGGATCATCTGTCTGTCTTCTTCTGGAAGTTTCAACATCTCTTCTAACTGACTCCGGCCCATGTCCATGTATTCCAGCTTCAAATGTTCCGAATACCCATCCACTGAGTATTCCCGGTTGATACTCATGAATCTGGATACAGTCGAGGATTCCAGACCATATTCCGCTTTTGCAAATTCTGCAATGCTTTTATAGCCATCCCGCTCATAGAGCTTCTGATCATCCATCCGTCGCAATACATAACCAATGCGAACGAATGACTGTTTGACACCCTGGAGCTCCATCTTCAGTTTCTGTTTCATTTCAAGCCAATCATCTAATGTCAACTGTACATATTCCATGTCTTCCTCCTTACGCTATCGCTACTGTTTGGATTGTTTCCGTCAGTGTTCCTGTCTGCAGCTTTTTCAGCCACATATCCAGCCATCTCTGTATATTCTTCTGATCTGGTTTTGAATCCTTATCTCCATACCACTGCACAACCCTTTCGATCTTTGCATCCACTTCAACCGTTATATATGGGATATCCGGTGCATCTTTGAACCTCAGCATCAAAATGTATGTTTGTCCCATGTCGTGTTTGTTCAGATATCCTGCACTTCCTACACAATGATGTAATATTCTTCCCTCCATAACTATTTCCTCTGCCGATCTGGCCGGTCTGATGATATACATATCATCCTCGTAAAAATATTTCTTTCTGAGCTTTTTATAGTTATATCGAATGTTCGGATATTTTTCTGCAACCTCTCTGAGATGTTTATCCTCTTTTTCCTTGTCTGCCTGCATAACCATTTTGGTGTGTTCTGTATTCAGATTCCGCGGTTGCTGATATACCGTGTTGTTGAGATCGTATCCCAGGCTTTCTCGCATGTATAGATAGTCCGCATAAGTTGTGGCCGCGTGTCTAATCTGTGCCCTGCTGCAGTCAGATCCGTATTCACATCCAGCGTATCTTTTTATCCTGTTCAGTAGCTTCTGCATCGTCATATACTTCAACGCAAGCTTCACCTGGTCTCCTCTCAATCCCGTTTCTGTCAGATTTTCTACCTGTTCATCCGTCCATCTCTGATTCTGTCTTTTCTCCATCTGCATCGTTTCCAGCAGTTCTATATCCCCCTGCTTTCTGATGAGCTGCTTTACCCGTTCTTTTCTGATACCCAGGAACTCATCCGGCCGTCTTGCATTCCGGGCGGTTACAATTCCGTATCTGCATTTGACCAGCTGTTTCACCACTCCGATCAGTCCCATTTTTACCAGCATCTCTATCTGAGGTGTTTCTATGTATCTTTCCAGGTAATCTACCGGATTGATTCTCCAGTTTCCCCTTGCATATTCTTTCAGTGCGCTGTACTGGAACATGGTTCCCTGCATTTCTTCGTATGTCTCCGGCATGATCGGCGCCTCACTGATAATGATATTCTGCAATCCGTACATGTTGCAGTCATCCCAATAGTCACGTCCTGTATACGGATCATATTTGTGATAGTCTTTCTGGATTTTCTTGCCCGGCTCAAAATATACTCTTGCAATTTCCACCCCAGCGATTTTTTCATAAGCCCCATGCATTTCTTCTCCCTTGTCCGTGCATATGAGCTCCATTACCCACTCTTTTTCTACTTCCACATACCGCATGACCATTCCGGCATCTTTGTATTTTTGTCCAAGGAACAAATGTGTCGATTTTCTCAGTCCATTTTTCATTTTTCCTTGGCACTTGTATTCTCCCCACTCTCCGCACATCGGGCAGGTTCCTGTTTTTCCCTCTCTTGGTTCTTCCACGTATCTCTGGAACTGGCTCTCGTATGAGAGTCCATCTTTCCATCTCGCATCCGTGACCCCTCCGCACTTGCTACAGGCTATCTGCACCCAGCATCCACGTTTTTTGTAGAACAGATAGTGTTTATTGTCGAAATACACATCTTCTGCCATTTTTAATATTTCTTTCTCTGGCAGCTCCCTTGTATGTGCCTCCCGGTCTGCCAGAGCCTGCTGTCTGCGTTCATACTTTCTTTGTTCTGTTTTTCTTCTTGCTGTCTTTACAATGTCATCCTGCAGGTTGTATATGTATTCCCACCATCTGTTCTCGTTCCATACATTTCCCTTACAGAAACTTTTTAACCTTTCCAGATCTTCTGTGCTCTGCAGAATGCTCTCTTTTTCTATCTGCTGCCATCCATATGCATCTCCGGCCTGCTGCCAGATAAGTCCGCCCCATCCTCCATCTACTTCTATCTTTTCTCTGGTCCATGTGTCTTTTTCCGGATAATATATTCCAAAATCTTTCTTTGTGGTCACGATCCGCACCACCGGAATATCTTTCGATCTCTTTTTGTTCCTGTATATCTCCAGAAACAGGTGTCTCTCATGTCCTACTATCTTGACCGCTGTAACACCGATGTATTTCACGGCTTTCTTTCCGCTAGTTTTCTTTAACCCGAGATACAGGATTTTTTCTATCGCTTTCTTTTTCATCTGTCCCTCCTACTTTCCCATGTAGTAGTCCGTGATGATCTGCTTTGCTCTGGCCATTCCAGGGATCCCAAGTGTCACTCTACCGGCAGTGACACCTGCTGCCTTTATGATGTCTTTGTCCACTTTCTGCTGATTCTTGAACGACCAGGACAGGAGTGCTGCTATGCATCCTTTCAGTGACTTTCCTTTCTTCCGGACCTGTCTGGCCAGGAGTTCATTTTCCATACACTGCCCTCTGAGGTATTCCACCCAGTCCTCCATGATCTCTTTCGGTTTCAGTTCCGCCACTTCCACGTCAATCTTTCCCAGTGCTGCCGTCAGCTGATCGCACAGTTCCGGAATGCCTCCTTCCAGGTACATTGCCACGAAATCACTCTGGATTCCGTTCTCTTTTGCCATAGTTTTTAATGATTCTGCATCTCCCTCGTTAAACAGATTCTCTGCAAGCTCATTGATCTCTCCAAAAGAATTCATTTCTCCGAATTTGTCAAACATATTCTGATACCGTCCTTTCTTACAACATCCGCATAGCTGAATGTTGTTTTTATTCCACCCTTTAAACAAATGACCACGATGTGTCTTGATAGTTCACAGATCACGCCTTTTTCTTTTTTTGACCTCTTCGTCCTTTTCCCGCTCTATCAATACGACTTTCTGTCCAATTATAAGACATTGCTTTATTTTTTCAATCTGTTCTGCATTTATTGCCTCTTCCAGATTTTTCTCTGCTTTGCTTTTATAATTTCCATGTCTTATCTTTTCTTCAGCGCACAGATCTCTCGTTGTCCGCCTTGGTGTTCCCAGTTCTTTTGCAATCTTGTCCCATGTCATGCCTTCGGCGTACATCTCTTTGATTCTTTTTCTTTTTTTCTTCTGATATTCTCTTTTTCATCATTGCTCCTGATCATCGTGTACCTCCGGTACTTGTACCCCGTCACCGGATTGATGCCTTCGTGTACTTTTGCGATATAGTATCCTTTTTTCGGTTTTGCCTCCTCCTTCCACCTTCGCAATTTATCCACCTGCGGTTCCGGAAGCGGCATATTCCGGGAGATGTTATAATTCGACTCTTTCACTCTCGGCTTTCCCTGTGTGCCGTCTTTTTTCTCCGGCAAGGTATTCTCATCTTTGGTCATGTAGCTGGCCAGATTGGTGAAATCCTCATCGTAGAATTTACTATCTCTGATCTGTGTTGCCCAGGTGCCGCCCTTGCGCCACGCCTTTTGAATGATACTTACTGTATCGCCAACCTCTTTTATAATCAGATGGATATGCCAGGCTCCTTTTGTTCCGCATTCAATGTTGCGGATCCAGAACACTTCATACCCTCTTTTCTTGAATTCTTTCCGGATACGCTTCATGGCGTCCTGAAAATCTTTCAACGCGGCTTTCATGTCCGGTGGCCGGTTCTTCACCTCATACGTCCATGTGGCGAATATATCTCCCGGTTCGAAGTATTCCAGTAATCGTCTCCGACAGCGCTGCATCTTATTCCTAGCATTCACCTTCTGCATCTGTTCTTCTGTCGGTTTCGCCCTCGGGGTTCTTCCTTTTCCGGGTCCTCCATACTGGCCGTCATGGAACTCCTCGACATCGATGATGTCCCCTTTTCTGAATTTATATATCTTTCTTTTAACCATAGTCCTGACCTAACTTTAATATCTTTATCAAGGTGTCAACAGGGCTTTTAGTCGCCCTGTTTTCTTGACTTTTTCGCCTTTCTGTAGTACTATGATTACGATTTATATTTTTCATGTACCACATGGGCTGGCTGGCATTTTCGGATGTCAGCCTTTCGCTTTTTACACTTTTTTAAACAAATGTGCATATTCTTTATACCGTTTTACAACTGTTTGCAGCTGCTCCGGTTCCATTTGCAGTGATTCAAAACTTCCCAGTCTGTCCACAATGTCTCCGAACATGGCGCCATCAATCATTCTTAACTCGCCGACTCTTGCCGCAGGCACTCTGTATGTCCCGGATTTTCCGTTTGGTTGTGTTATTCCCATTTCTTATTCCCTCCCGCAGTTTGGTAAATTGTTTCTGCTTCTCTTTCTCCAAAAAGTTTCTTTCGTCGATTATCAATTTCTGCATTCAGCTCAGCGAGGTCATTGTAGCGGGCGCCGTTTTCCATCGCCCGTTCTCGTTCCCGAAGCATTTCTATATACTCTTGCACTTCATACAGCACGCCACTCATTCTTCCCTCATTCCTGCACTGGCCATGCTCCCGAAGAAGCTGCCACCTAAAAAGCAATACAGGATTGCCAGCAGTAACAACGGCCACTGCTCAACTACATCAATAAACAGAATCATGAATACGCCTGCTGCCAGATGTAAGCCACATACAACCTCACAGGCTGCTGTTCTGAACTTGATTGTTGTCTTCTGTTCTTCCTCCACCTGCACCGGATGATACGGTTCCGTTGTCCTGGTGGCATTCATTCTGTCTAATTTCGGAAAATCAATTTGTCCCATTAAATACCTCCATTTCTTCAGCCGTAAGCTCGCGACCGATAAAGCTTTCTAATTTTGCTTTAAAGATGTCATAATCTGCCACGCGTCTTCCCTTCCCTGGTGGGATGTAGACGCCCAGATCCCAGAGTCCGCGCTTCATGCGCTCTCTGACTTTTTGTTGCGTACAGCCAATGATTCTGGCCGCTTGAGGCACCTTTGTTACTTCTTTCATATCGTCATCCTCTTTCTATTCATCTGGTGGAAGCTTCATCATGATGAGCACCACCGCTGCTATAATCAGTGTAGCGAGTGTTATGTATAGTTCTTTCATGCTGACGTCTTTCCGATTTCAATCCCCAACTGAAGTGCAATCATGATTGCTTCGATTGCTTTCTTATCTTTTGCCTGCGTGATCTGCAAGATTTTTGCCATCTCTTCGGCATCTCTCTCTTTTTCCTGTAAATTTTCCTTACTTAACATCCTTTCTTTTCTCCTTCCTATTCAAATTCTATAAGTTTCTTTCCATCTACTTTCAGATATGGAATTCTTAAGAATCCATTCTTTTCATAGACCGGTGTTTCTACTTCATGACCCATGTCATCCAACACCCCTGCCCACGCTGTGCATGAGCCATAATTGACATGGTTTCTGTTGATATCGCCGCATGTCGCATTGTTGTTTACTAAACAGGCTGACATCAGGTATCTGTATTCGATTTTTTTGTAATATTCTCCCATTTTTACATCCTCCTTGTCGCAAAGTATTTGTCTCCTGTTTGTTATGTGAACATTATAGTTCATTAAATATACATTGTCAATACCTATTTGTTTGTTAAATGAACTTTTCTGTTGACCTATCGCTTTTTGCGTGCTATTCTATATTCATAAAGGAAATGAAAGAAGGTGGCAAAATGACGCAAGGTGAACGTGTAAAACAAATCCGTAAGGAACTTGGGTTGAGCCTTGAAAAATTTGGCGAAAGGATCGGACTCAGAAAAAGTTCTTTAAGTCAGATTGAAAACGACATAAACAATCTTACTGATCAGACTATTAAAGGTATTTGTCGAGAATACAATGTCAGCTATGATTATCTGACATCCGGCGAAGGTGAGATGTTCTCTGATCTGCCGGATACAATTCTGGATGAGCTATGCATGCAGTATGATCTGGATTCATACGATAAGAAATTATTGGAGATTTATCTGGAACTGCCGAAGTCGGCCAGAGATGCGATCAAAGAAATAATTAAGAAAAAGTTTGGTCCTGAGGAATAAAAAGCGGGGACCAAAGCCATCTGGCTCTGATCCCCTTCTTCTTATCCGTATATGTAGATATACAGGATGAACTTATAGACGCGGTGCAATTGCTCCGGTGTCATTTTTTCGAGTAACTTGTTGATCTTCTGGAACATTTGCTATCCCCTCCTTATGCTTCGATTTTATCATAGTAAAGTAAGATGCGGAATAGGATGGCATACGATTTCCAGAATTATGGAAATATCGGCGATTTTATTGTCGATTTTTCCTGGTACTGTATAATTGAATTGCGCCGGCGCAATCACTTGCGTTCCGATTCAAAGAGGTCTGTGATACGGACACCCAAGGCATTTGCGATAGCATCTAGCTGGTCCAATGTTGGAGACGTTCGACCATTTTCAATGTTGTTCAGGGTGCTCTTGCTGATGCCTGTCATGGTAGCTAGTTGTACAAGTGTTAGATGCTTTTCAGTCCTTGCCTGCCATGTCAATATTTTCATTATGTCCTCCTTATAAGATGAGGATGCGCAATTCTTTTTTAATATGTATGTACCGCATATGTTGAAATATATAATCCAGCAAACTTCATTTAATCATCTTTGGATTATTGTTCCAACATATCAGTTTAATACGCAATCGAGGAATATGTTATGGGATTATTTGATATTTTTCGTGTTTCTTCAATAAAACAGGAAAATGAGGAATTAAAAAAGCAGATTGAGAATCTTCAAGAGCGTATAAACGCATTAGGCGTAACAGAATACGAACAGGCCAAAAAAATTCTTGATAACCAAGCCAAAGAAATTGTACAAAACAATGCATCCATCGCTCGTCTGAGAAAAGAAATCGAAGAACTTACTGAAAAAGATGGAAAGCTGTCTAAGTCTGTTCTTTCTCAAACACGTAAGGTGGCCCGACGCAAAGAGATATATAAAAGTGTAGAATATGCTATAGAAAACTTTCTGAATAAAGATGTCGATTATAGCGATTGCAAACTCAATTCGTTTGACGCCAGAGATTTAGATGTAATTGCGCCGTCTGTTACATTGGAACTTCATTGTATGAGTGTGAAAGATCTGCGTGCTGCATATCGTCAGAATGAAAAACAAATCGATCAATTACTCGAATCCTATTCTGCACGCTATACAACAAAAGCCAATAAGGCCATTTATAGTTTGATGGTAATCGCTCTTCGGGCAGAGCTCCAAAATATTTTATACGCATTGAAGTACGATAAGCTAGAAAACGCCATTGACAATGTTAAAAATGTCAGTGCCAAGTATCTGAAAATCGCCGGAGAAGGTAATCAAAGCATCGCCGGTACCCTTACAAAATTTATTGGCGAAATAGAATATCTTTTCATCAATGCTATAAAAATCGAACATAATTATTATATTCGAAAAGAACAAGCTCGACAGGAACAGCTTGCAATTAAAGAGCAGATGCGTCAGGAAGCTGAAGAGCGTAAGGCATTAGAGGCTGAAAAGAAAAGAGTTGAAAAGGAAGAAAATAAATACCGTTCTGAGATTACAAAACTTGAAGCTACAATGGCAGAATCTGTATCCGATGGCGAAATTGAGAAATTGAAAGCCCGAATCCTTGAACTGCAAGGTCAGCTTTCAAATGTTATCGTAAAGAAAAACGATATTATTAATCTCCAAAATGGTAAAGCCGGTAATGTTTACGTGATAAGTAATCTCGGTTCATTTGGCGAAGATGTATTTAAGATTGGTATGACACGACGTCTGGATCCGCAAGACAGAGTAAATGAACTCGGCAGTGCCAGTGTTCCATTCAAATTTGATGTACATAGTTTCATTTTCTCCGACGATGCAGTCGGCCTTGAAAATAAGCTTCACCAAATTTTAAACAACAAGCGTTTGAATAAAATTAATATGCGTAAAGAGTTCTTCAAAGTCAGCATAGATGAACTCGAAAAAATTGTTACTGACATTGATCCTGCTGCAGAATTTAAAAAGACAATGGCTGCAGAAGAATACAGGCAATCTCTCCTGCGTGACAAACCAGTTGAAAGTGTTGAGGATTCATCTTTTGATGATGAAGATGATGAATAAAATCACCTTATAAAACAGTAAAACCGCCCGGTGTTACCAGCACCGAACGGTTTTACATAGATTTCCTGCACAGGCCGGAACCTGTGAAGAATGCACTTTGGTCAAGCGTATTATACCACAAAAAGCCGGCACCGTACAGGTGTATTTTTTATACCCATTTTTAGGAGTGATAGAAATGCCAAAGCGAAAAAAGCACCCGAAACTTCCAAACGGTTATGGCAGTATTAAGTATTTAGGAAAGAATCGGCGTAACCCTTACGGTGTCTATCCGCCCGTTACGGCGTTTACAGAGGACGGTGTAGCAATTACACCTAAGGCGCTCTGTTACGTCCGTACGTGGACCGTGGGCTTTGCCGTGCTGACTGCTTATCATGCTGGCACTTACGAAAAAGGGATGGAGTCCCTGCTGCCAGATGATGTCGATCAGGCGAGCGGTGACACGCTGATTCAAAATATCCTTGCCAATTACAACCGAATTTCCGGCCAGACCACCAAATCTCTGACATTCTCAGAAGTATATGCGATGTACTACACGGACAAATTCGAACAAAGTCAGAAACCGTACTCCAAATCTTCGATGGCCGCGATGCAGACCGCTTATAAAAAATGTGAAATTCTTTTTGACCGGCCGTTCCGTGATATCCGTTATGAGGACCTGCAAAAAATCCTGGATGACTGCAAGCTAAAAAAAGCAAGTATTCAAATGATCGTCTTGCTTTTGAAACAAATGTGGCAATATGGGGAGTTGCACGAGCTGTGCGATAAGAATTACGCTGCTTATATCAAGATACGAAAAGAAGATGATGAACAGCACGGCGTACCATTCTCTGATGACGACCTCAATGTTCTCTGGTCACACAAAGACAATCCGACCGTTGAACTGCTGCTGATCATGTGCTATTCCGGATTCAGAATCTCTGAATACATCACGATGGAAGTCAATCTGGATGAGATGTATTTTAAAGGTGGCGTCAAAACCGCAGCAAGCAAAAACAGGATAGTCCCTATCCACTCCGCTATACAGGATCTTGTTAAAGAACGCATGCGGCGTGACGGTGGAATGCTCCGTATCCGCCCGGCAGCATTCCGAAAGAATATGGATAAAGTTTTGAAACAGATCGGTATAGAAAGGCACACACCGCACGATTGTCGGCACACCTTTTCTGCGCTATGTGAAAAATACAGAGTCAGTGAGAACGATCGTAAACGAATGCTCGGCCATGCTTTCCAAAATGACGTCACCAACAGCGTGTACGGACACCGTACTTTAGAGGATCTCCGGGAAGAGATTGAGAAGATACAGATTTGTTGCTAACGTGTTGCTAACGGTTCCGCTTTTATTCGTTTTTTATCCATCCGAATCATTCTAAATAAAACGCCGGAAGTCCTCTGTTTACAAGACTTTCCGACGTTTTTTCTTTAAAATCAAGCGCTCGCGAAATCGTTCCGAAAATAACTCATTATTATAGCTAGAGATGTTGTTATACCTTGATTTTACAGTGTTTTTCAAAACATTTGTTGCTTCAACTTCTTTGCAACAACAATTCAAAGATACCCGGAAATATTTTGAAGAAATACTAAATAAAATTTGTGTTTTATCAGGGTGCGAAAAATCGCCTAAAATCAAGGTTTTCGCTCTATTTTGATAATAAAAAAGACCCTGTGGGTCTGTATTGCTACAGACCTACAAGGTCAATTTTTACGTTTGGACAATTTTTAGATTGGTTGGCAAATTTACCCTTTAACAGGATATTTTGCTTTCCCCTCTAACATCTGTATTATTTCGCCTCTGCCATTTTTATCGCACTCTGTGCAGATAGGTAAAAATATGGGGGTTTTTAATGAAATGAGCATTGTCCTCATTCTTTTCCCTATGTATCGAGGAAATCTTTTCGATTTCCTCCAATTTGATAATGCAGTTTTTCTTTCTGCCTTCCGTTGTAAAGGTTGCTTTCACATCTGCTGTCCCGTTCAGATTAACATACCAATCAAATGTAGTATCCGATGTCGGTGTTATCAGATATACAAACTGATTGACAACATCGTGGCTGATAGTGCTACCACTAAAATCAATAAAGCTGTTCAGAGTGGAACGGATACCCTCTATATCCAATCCTTTCGGATTGCTTTTTTCCTGTGGAATTTCATCAAGTGCTTTTTGAAGTTTCTTGATTTCTTCATCGACAGGACTTCTCATTGCTTGATACTCGTCCTTGGAAATCTCTCCATCAGCTCTCATAGCAATCAAGTTAGTCAGTCTGCTATTTGCCTTATCCAATTTCGCCTGTATCGTTACCGTATCGGATTGAGTTTCGTTAGATTTTTCTTCCTTATAATAACACTTAATAAGGTCTAACGCAATCAGTACAGACTCTTTTCTCTCCGTCCAGAGATGCTCTAACAAAGCTTTTGCCATAAAATCGAGTTTCCAATCGGTTATCATTCTGCTGTCACAATATCCCTCAGTATCTAAACCGATTTCAGCTCTTTTCCGTTTAATTCCGTTGTTAAGCTGATTGTAGCATTGATAACCGTAAGAGGTTTTTCCGTCCAATTTCGTATGCCATTTATTTTTACGGTATGATGAGCCGCAGGAACAACGTAGCTTATTGACCCATATATCTCGTGAATCACGCTTACTATGTGTGTTTTTCCCTGCCGATACACATACAGGTTTTACTCTACTTTCCCTTATCGCCTGTGCTTTATCCCATATCTCTTGAGAAATAATAGCAGGGAAATCACCCTCAACATATTCATAAGTGGACATATCAAGATTGTTTATTCGCTTCTGCTCTAAAAAGTTATTGCTTCTGGATTTGTTGTAACACTTTGTTCCTGTGTAAGTGGCGTTTTTAATCGCTCTCATAATATTTGAAACGCTCCACTTTATAAGTCCAGAAGCTGTTTTCCTTTTTCGCTCCGTCAAAATCTTTGCGATTTTCATCGAGCCATAACCTTGCAGATACAAATCATATATCATTCTGACCGTTTCTGCCTGTTCCTCATTGATAACATAGGTATCTCCAACACGGTCATAACCTAAAATATTACCGTTTCCATAGAGAACACCATTATCACGGCTGATTTTCTGACCTGCTTTTACACGCTCGGAAGTCTTGCGACTTTCTTCCTGTGCCAATGTTGCCATAAGAGATAGCCGCAGTTCTCCATCTCCGTCCATTGTCCAAATATTATCGTCGATAAAAAACACCTCAACGCCTATGCCTTTTAACTCTCTTGTAACAACAAGGGTATCCACAACATTTCGTGCAAAACGGCATACCTCTCTGGTAACAATTAAATCAAATTTACCTTGCTTGGCATCTTCAATCATTTTCAAAAAGGCAGGGCGTTTTTTTGCCTGTGTTCCCGTGATACCTTCATCAATATATCGTTCACAGACCGTCCAGTTCGGATGATATTTTACTTGGTCATCATACCATTGTAACTGATTTTCCAATGCAGATAACTGTGCTTCGTGTTCTGTTGAAACACGACCATAAATAGCAACTTTTCTGGCTCTGTTTCTGTCAAACAGAGAATAATCTGTGAGCTTAAATCTGTAATTATATTCATTTACTGCTGTGTTCATTAAGCATACCTCCAATTCATTTTTCTGAATATATTGTACTGATTATCAAGCCGCCTGTGAAATGTGCGAATTTGCGTGTTTCACGATATTTGTATATGTGGCTTGATTTATCATTCCTTTTTCAAGAAGTATCTCAATGAGTTTCAGAGCCGCTACATTTTTATCTACCTTAATTTCATTCATTATTGACCTCCCTCAAAGAAATACTAATGGCAAGAGCTTTATCGGCTCTTGCCATTATGACTGTGGATAGCATACCAACATATTTACGCAGGCGTTGTTTGTCTATGGTGCGGATTTGTTCAAACAGGATAATTGAGTTTTTATCCAGACCCTCAAAATCCTTAATTAAGGTATGCGTAGGTAATTTTGCTTTTGTGTGTACTCGGCTTGTGATTGGAGCGACAATAACCGTAGGGCTGTGCTTGTTTCCAATATCGTTAGAAATGATAAGTACAGGTCTTTTGCCGCCCTGCTCCGAGCCGATAACGGGGTTAAGCTCTGCGTAATAGATGTCGCCACGCTTAATAATTCTTTCCATTGTGTTTGACCTCCCAATTTGATTTAGGCAGATGTGTTCTGCCTATGTAGGCAGCCAAACGCAAGGAAGTATTTAAGGTCGGGAGAATATAAACAAAATCTCTGTTCTTGTGACCGCCTTTCGTTTGGCTGTTATGATAAAGCATTTCAATTTGTCCTCGACACCCCGAAATGCTATGGGAAGTCGCCAAACGGTCAGCAGCTAACTGACACCACGGGAGTTCCACCCCAACTGTCGGTCTGACAGAGCCGTCCTCATTGCCTGCGACGGTTTTATCACGCTCGGACTGTGACTGGACGGGAGTATCATTATCCTCTTTGTGGGTTATGGCGAAATCGGGAGCTGCCCGATATTTTCAGTCGATATTTTATCGCTCACCGCCTTTCATCGCTAATCCGCTTGTCGGCGGGTCTTGGCGTATCGCTGCACACGCTTATGCTCATCACAATCACAAAGAGAAAGTATTTGGCGAATGGGTATTCACTTGTCAAGGAACGCCCCTGTTTTCGCCACACAAAGGAAAACAGGGCAAGAGGTTTTTGTCCTCTCACCCTGTAGCCCGTGGGAAAGTGCTTTTTTGGACACTATCCCAAAAGTTTTTTAATTTTTTCTTTGAGCCTGCTCAACCGCTTATAAACGGTGTACTCTTTCATATCGAGTGCCAATGCAATTTCAGCGATAGAAAATCCCTGTAACTGCAATAAAACAGCCTGCAAAGTAAGCCTGTCCACCTTAATTAAAACTTGATAGAGCTTCTGATTTTCGATATTATCCAGAAAATCCTCAACCGTTTTTATTTCGGGTGGTGTAGTATCCTCTGCGACTTCCTCAAGGTATGTACCTGTTTCCTGCATACGCTGATAGTACCGCCTATCGGAATTAAAAATCGCCCAATCGTGATTACGGAGCTGTTCTATGGTGTCCTCGCTGACACCTAAACTCCGCAACTGTTTTTCCTCGGCTTCCTTCCAGAGCCGCCATTTCTTTTCTTCTCTGGCTTTGTTGTACGCCATACTGTTTCCTCCAATCTGAATTTTTTTGAAAACTCAGATTGGAGGGCGGACTGCGGCAGCCAACGCTAGATACAGGCTTGTCCTGTATCAAAGAAATGCACGACAAACAAAAAGCCGCAAAGGTACAAAGACCTCTGCGGCAATAAGCATAACTATACCTATGGCATAGAAATGAAATCTCTATTTGAAAACCATAAGAGTGCCACGAACAGGCGAGGATTTTTTTAACAGATTATCCTCGTTTCTGCGTGACACTCTATATGTATCCGCTGCTTCTGATGAGCAGCGTTGCGGTCATATTAGACCAACACATAAAAAATCCCTCCAAACTTTAAACGGGCTTGGAGGGCTGAGCTATTTTCGTTTGGGCGTGACAGAGCAGCCCACCAAAGCACCGTTTTTTTTATTTGGTGGGCTGTGCTGCCAAATTTAATATTAAAGAAAGAGCCGATGATCTGTGTGAGTTTCCTCACAAGTTCATCGGCTCTGCGTCTATGCGTCTGGCTCTTTGATGACTAAAACTATTTGGTCTTTTATATCAATTAAAACTTCTCGTTTACACTTAGGGCAAAAGAGTGGAAAATTCAATAATACAGTGTCTTTTCTTGCTTTAACCCTTGTTTTGCTTTTGCAAACAGGGCACGATACCCATTCATCTTTCATTTCAATTTTCATCATTTTTTAGCAAGTACCCTCTTTATCAGAATTGAAATAGCTATAAAAACAATGCCTGAAATAAAAAGCCAGATGTTAGGTTCATAGTTCCCGCTCATCATTGCAAACAGATAGAAGTTTCCAAGCTTGCTTTTCATTGTAATATTCAGCATATAATACAAGAGCGGCGTCATAAAAGACACGGGTAAATTGCCTGTAACCGCCGATGTAAGCAAGCCGATTGAACCTAAAAATATTGCATCAGCAATCGTTCCCACAATAAGTTTAACTGTAATTTCACAACCACACGCAAACATGAATAACGAAAAAGCCAGAACTAACAGTATAATTCCTATAACTGAATAAGCGGCTCTTATCAAATAAACATAGGTGCTGTCAATATATTTAGACGCTACAATAGCCTTTACTTCATCATCCTGCTCTGGCTGAAAAATCGGAACGAGCAGGATAATACCAATGATTGAAATGAGCATTTCAAGCGGAACTGCTGCGGCTTTACTATCCAGATTTGTTATTCCGAACAAAACTGGGGTCAGCATCATTATAATGACAGATAATAAAAGTAAAGGCAAAAAGTTATGCCGCAGATTTACTTTTGCGATTTGCCAAACTTGCAATGTGTGTTTTGATTTTTTTATATCCACTCAATTCGCCCCTCCTTTTTTGTTCATAAATAATTACCGTGGCAATAACAAGTAGTAATGCCGCACCTACCATAATCAACCTGTTTGCTGCAAGAGTATTAAATTCATCGAGAAATGTTTGAGTATTTCCTAATACGTTGTGACGAGGTGCTAATTCAAACAACGTATGAACACCTCTCAGTTTGCTTACTCCTATATTTATGTCGATAAACCACCACAGTCCTTGTATTGCTATGGCAATCGGTGTTTCTGTAAGTTCTGTGAAAAACATACCGATTGCTGCTGAAATCATAACAGAAGGCATTAACCAACCAATCGTATATTTTAACGGTGCTAAATAATCAAGGCTCATTCCGCTGTATTGCCCCCACACGGAACTGTTGGAGATGTAAGCCAAAATAATCGTTGGAAGCATTACAGCTATAATTACGGAAAAATAGCGAGTTAAAATCAGATTGAATGATGAGGTCTTTCTGGCATAAATCAGTTCATTCATTTTTGCCCGTCTATCTTTCAAACATACTGCAACAGCGATAAATACGGGGAATATGGACAGGATTATACCTACATAATCACAAAACAAACGGGCATACGCTCCTGTAAATTTATCCTTACTTGCAATAAGATTATAGTTCTCAATAGCTTCTTCATAAGTTACCGCTACATAACTATAGTTAAGCAGATTATTTTCAGAGTAATTTGAGCCGCCACCAATTAAATCATCAGCCTGCTTCATACACGCTTTGAATTCTTCATAGGAAATATCGTCAGACAAAGTCACCTCGATGTCGCCTTTCGCTTCGGATACTTCATCGTCCTTGCCAAGCAAGTCATCAACCGAAACTCCAGAAAGTGTAGATATGATGTCTGCCATTTTCTCCTGGTCAGTATCATTCAGCTTTACATTCTTGTAAAAACCGATAGGATAGGCAATATATTCATTTGCTGCAAATTCTTCACAAAGTGATGAGAAGGCAGCAGGCATAATCAGTTCGGGAACTTCCTTCTGTTGTATTCCATAATCCGCCCCCTGCTTGGGGGATGCAATTGCTTCATCAGAAAAGTTCAATACATCTTGGCTGATTGTTGTTACCAGCAAAGCAATTATGAATGCAACGAAGGTGAGTGATAAAACTGTCTTTCTAATTTCTTTTCCCAAAAGCATTATTCGTCACCTCCAGAAAGCTCGGTTGTTGCTCCGTTATGCCAAAGATACAACATATACGCATCTTCAATATTAGGTTCACAACTCTCCGCATCAGCGAAAGGAACATCAGACAAAAAGCGAATATAAGTTTTGTCCCCCTGTGAGTGCATACCGATAATGTTATATTCCTTTTTCAAACTCGGCAAGTCACGCTTATCAACGGTTTTAGAAAAGACTTTACCCTTTGCGGTATCAAGCAAATCCGCTACCGTTCCGCAATATAAAATACTTCCTTCGTTCAGAATAGCCAGATTTTCGCAAGTGGCTTCAATATCTCCGACAATATGAGTAGAAAGGATAACAATTCTTTCCTCCGCCACATCGCAAAGGAGATTGCGAAAGCGTATTCTTTCCTCTGGGTCAAGACCGGCGGTTGGCTCGTCAACAATTAAAACTTTCGGGTCATTTAACAATGCCTGTGCGATACCGAGCCTGCGTTTCATACCACCAGATAATGCTTTGACCTTTTTGTTTTTATGCTCGGAAAGATTAACCTTTTTAAGCAAAAACTCAATACGCTCTTTTCGTTCCTTTGTGCCAATGCCAGAAAGAACACCCAAATAGTCCATCGCCTCAGCTACTCTCATCGTAGGATACATTGAAAAATCCTGTGGAAGATAACCGACAATCTTTCTGATTTCCTTTGCTTTTTCTATCGGAATGCCGCATACACAAATGCTACCACTTTGTTTCTGAAGCAAAGTGGCGAGCATTTTCATCAGTGTGGTTTTTCCTGCACCGTTTCTTCCAAGCAGCCCAAACATTCCCTGTTCGATAGTCAGATTGACATTTGATAATGCCTGCTTTTTTCTTCCATAAAACTTATTTAATTCTTTAATCTCAATAGAATTATCCATTGTCTTAACTCCTTTCAAAGATGTTTTTCATCTAGGCGTTTGCGAAACGCCACAAGCCGCATAAATACGGCATTTTTTGTTACCTAAAAACAAATAACTCCTCACCGGATATGGTATAATAGAGTTGCCAAAAACTAAAATCCACTATCCAAGAAAGGAGTTATTCTGATACCTATGATACCATATAAACAGCTTTCTTTGAAAGATATTTTTACAGATTGCCAAGAAAAATTTGAACATGACAAACCTGCGTTTCTTTCTCTATTGGAAACCCATATCGATATTGATGAGTTTATTCCGATTTCTTTCAGAAATCATTTCTATGCATCGACGGGCAGAACCCGTAAATACCCTTTGCAAGCTTTCCTGTGGGCTTTGATTATACAACGTATTTTCTCTATCCCTACAGATCAGCTTCTCTTGACTTTTCTCGCTTATTCAAAACCGCTTCGTGAGTTCTGCGGCTTTACCAAAGTCCCTGACGCTTCCAAAATCACACGTTTCAAACAGGACTTTTTAGATGACTTACAGTTCGTATTCGATAAGCTTGTTGATGTTACCGAACCTATCTGCCAGGCAATTGACTCTGCGAAAGCAGATATGACCATCTTTGATTCTTCTGGTATTGAAGCATTTGTTACCGAAAATAATCCGAAGTATGCGAACAGGATCATCAAGCAGCTTAAGGCGTATGCGAAAGCTCATGGCTTTGATAAATCTTATGATCCCTACAAGGCTGCCTATGGCTCCATGCCTTCCCATGCCTCTGCTAATCCTGAGATCAAACAGCTATATATCAATGGGCATTTTTGCTATGTCTTCAAATTTGGCATTGTCACCAACGGGCTGGGCATTATCCGACATATCTCTTTTTATAACAAAGAATTTATGCGGTCTCATCCGGATATCGTTGTCGAAAAGAAATCCGATTCCCCTGACGAAGATAAATGTGTTCATGATTCAAAGCTTTTGATTCCAACACTGAAAGACTTCTTTTCCAAACATCCGCTAATTAATCCGAAAACCTTCCTCGGAGATGCGGCTTTTGATACCGTTGAGCTTTATAAGAGCCTCCTTACCGGTGACACCTTCGGTGAGGATAAACATTTCTCGAAAGCTTATATCCCTCTGAATGCAAGATCGGGGCTTGAAAATAAGGATTATTCCATTAATGAAAATGGTGTTCCCTGTTGCCCTCACGACCCTTCTCTGCCTATGAAACCCGAGGGCAGTAAATCAAACTTACGAAGCGGTATACCAACGTTCAAGTTTGTCTGTCCAAAAATGAAATGGGTCTATGACAAGACAACTCGAAAAGCACATCGCCAATGTTTTTGTGAAAACCCGTGTACTTCTTCCAAATGCGGTCGCATGGTATACATATATCCTGAAAAGAACCTTCGTGCTTATCCCGGGACAATCCGTGGAACCGAAGAATGGGATGATACCTATAAAATCAGGACTGTAGTGGAAAGAGATATCAATCACATCAAGGATAATCTGTGTCTTGCAGGGCGCCGGACTCAAAATGAAAAGACTCTGCATGCAGATCTAATTCTTGCCGGTATCACACAACTCATTACTGTTGTTCTTGCAGACAAAATCAACCATCATGAATACATTCGGAGCTTAAAGCCTCTCATAGCATAGGACTTACCAATTTAATAAAGCCTATGGCTTATTTAAGTGTGCCTAAAATATCTCGTCATTTAATTTTTCTGCATTTATCATCTCCATTTATTGTGGATAACTGCTCTTATATTTCAATTTTGAGTTTCGCAATTACCTAATGTTTTTCATCTTACGGTCATTATCATACAGGGTAATTTTCAACTTTTTATCTACAAATCAAAAAAACTTCCTGCCATCTCTGACAAGAAGTTTTTATGCTCTATTCCTTAAATGCAGCAATGACTTTTGCTCCATTTTCATTTGATATTTGAATATAGCCGCCGTGCTTTTCGCAAAGTATTTTACAAATATTCAATCCCATTCCAAAATGTTCATTATGGCTTTCGCTTTCCGCTCTATAAAACGGCTTCATTGCGTTTGATAAGTCTTTAGAAGTAAAACCTATACCGTCATCTGCAATCGCTAATACAAATAAACTGTCCTGTTTATCAATATGCACTTCAATTTTAGTATCGGCATACCGCAGAGCATTTGACAGCAGGTTTTCATACACCTGCATTACAACTGAGATATCTATCGTAACATTTTGGGTATTCGGTATGTTTTGTCGAAACACAAACTCCTTTTTCGTGCAAACCGTCGTTCCCGTAATACGCATTTGCTTCTCAATATCCTTTATGGCAACTGATTCCTTTTTAATTTCAACATCTTCCAAACGTTGCAACTCATTCATTGTATTAACATACGCTTCAAGCCTTGTAATGTGCCTTCCCATCATTTCGGCTGTAGAAATGATTTTTTCTTCAGACATTTTGGGTGCATACTTAACAAGCATTTCGGTTTGCCCTTTTAGCACGGTTAAAGGCGTTCTTAAATCGTGGGCAAAAGCAGCATTTAGACGCTTTCGTTCTTCAACCTGACGCCACATTTCTAAATTGTTATCCCGTAATGCAATGCGCATCTTTTCAAAAGACAAACAAAGGTCACCCAGTTCATTCTTCTCTGGCACTTCCACAGAAAAGTCCAACTGATTATTTGAAATATTTTCAGAAGCTTCCAATAGAACGCCGATTGGTTTTTCTATTTTACGATGATAAAATATGATTCCACATACAACAACGCATAATAATGACCATAACGGGATACCTATACACTGAACTAAATCAGCAATGCTAAGTAAGAGAATATACCTTTCGGGAATTTCCCCAGCATTTCTTCTAATGGAAAAAATTCCTTCCTCTCCGAAAAAGATAACATAGTCACTTGGAGAAAACAGTTTATCGGCTGAGATTCCCAATAACAAACTTCCCGTTAATATCAATATCATACATATCAAAAAATATTTTACAAAATCCCATTTTAATGATTTCTTTTTTCTTTTTACCGCATCCATTTGTAGCCTACTCCCCAAACGGTTTCAATATATTGTTTCATATTTGCTTTAGCAAATTTAGAGCGTATGCGTCTGATATGCTCCGCAACAACTGAACTATCTCCATCACTGTCATAATCCCATACAAGTTCATATATCCTTTCCTTACTGAAAACTTGACCGATATGCTGTGATAAAAGTTCTATGATGTCAAACTCTTTTTTAGCAAGCGGGATTTGCTCCCCGTTATAGTACAGGATTCTTTCAGTGTAATCTATTGCTAATTTATCATCAAAACGGACTTTTGCAGATTCTCTTTGACGGCGTTCACGCCTTAAATGCGCCGACACTCTTGCGCCAAGTTCATCTATTGAGAATGGTTTAACGATATAATCGTCAGCACCAACGCCAAATCCCTTAATTTTATCACTGTCCTCAACTCTTGCCGTCAGGAACAGGATAGGACAGGATACAAAATTTCGTATCTGCATACAGACTTCCATTCCGTCAATGTCTGGCATATTTATATCAAGCAATATAATATCTGGCTGCTTTTCAGCTTTTTGAATTGCTTCCAAACCATTAGCCGCTGTTATGGTATCATATCCATTAAATTCAAAATAATCTTTCAACATAGAGACTATATCGGCTTCATCATCGACAATTAAGATTTTATCTCTCATAAAACGCACCTCCATAGTGTAGCATACAGTATAATTATCAACTATTTATCTACTTTTTTATATCTTGCATCAGTAGGTTTATCCGCTTCTTTTGGTATAAGCCAAACACGATTTACATTCATAGCTCCGTCAATCCTATTTTTCTTGCAAAGTCGCTGTACCCATCTAAGCGACACATTCCATTTTTGTGCAGCTTCCTGTGCCGTCATATATTCAAACATTTCTGACCTCCTAAATCGTACTGTATTTATTATAGCCGTTTGAACGAACTGTATCAAGTGTGCAATTATGAACTAAAATCGCCTACTATAAGAAGTTTAATATCTTATTGCAAGAGATTTCAGACCGTTTCATAAGAAGCCTCGTTTCTGTAAAATATGTATAGTACGATTTTACAGGCACAAGGTGGTGAGCTTATGGACGCAAGAAACAACGATTTTGACTTCGATTTTACGCCGATAGGACAGGCAATTAAGAAAGCGAGAACATCTCAGGGTATGACCAGAGAGCAGCTTGCCCGCATCGTTGATTACGACCCTCGACATTTGCAGGCAATCGAAAATGAGGGGCAATATCCAAGTCTGGAGCTGTTCATTCAGCTCGTGACGATGTTTAATATATCGGTTGACGAGTACATATTCCCGCAAAAAGAAGTCAAAAAGAATTCCGTCCGCAGACGCTTAGACGCACAGCTCGACATTTTAGATGATAGAGAGCTATCGGTAATCGAAGCAACGGTAAACGGGCTATGTAAGGCAAAAGAGCCAGAGGAATAAACCTCTGGTTTTTCTTTTGCCCATTTTTAATAGGCAGGAACGCCGTAGCCATAGATGGAGCTGCTTCCAACCGTATATTGATTTTGTCTGCAAGCATCGCCAGAATTACCCTCCACGGTGTAAACAACACCGTTTTCGCATTTCTCCACAATGCCTACATGGTCGGTTTCTCCGTCGCCTTCCCAATCAAAGAAAATAATATTGCCTGCCTGCGGCTCGTAGTTTCGGTCTTGCCATTGCCCGTTACCCTTAAACCAATTTGCACCATCCACGCAGCCTGCGAATTTTGGGATAATCCCGCTTTCGATATAGCCACATTGGTCGGCACACCAAGATACAAAGCAGGCACACCATTCCACACGCCCCTCAAAGCCGTACCAACTCCAATAAGGCTGCCCGCCCTCATTTCCGAGCTGTGTCAAGGCGACCTCCACAATCGCCTGGTTGCCGCCACTTGTGAACGCCCGCCCGTATGGATAATACCGCAGCACATGGGCAGGATACTGCGTGTCGCCATAGCTGTCCCAACCTAACCGTGACGCCTGCATGGTAGAAAACTCCACCGCATTGGCATAGGAATAGCCGCCATAGTTGGTCTTAGCCCACGAGATATAGCCATTACCGAAATTGTAACCTTGCAAGGCAAGTTTAATATGCTCCATATCAATCGGATTTTCTACCTCGGCAGAGATAAGGGCAGCCTTTAATTCCTGCACCCCGCACTCAATCGAATATTCTGGGTCTTTAATCCCATTTGGCTCATGGGGATACCTTGTGTTAAAGCTGCCCTCCGCCGCCTGCATGGGGTCAAGCCCACGCCCGCCGCTTTCCTGCATCATCACCGCCTTGATAAGCTCCACATATTCGGGGACACCGTACTGTTTGGCATATTTCTGTATCAAAGGCTCATAGGCTTCCACCTCTGCACTGACAGGGGTATAGGCGTTGCTCCCGCTTCCGCCGCCAAACAGGGAAACAGCACAGCCGAGCAAGACAACAATGAGAATAATCACAACTGCAATCCAACCACCTGCAATTAAAGCGGAAATCAGAGCTTTTGTTCCTGCAATAATCGCCTTGACCGCAGCTATGGTGGCTCTGACCGTAGCTTTCGTTGCTTCGGCGGTTGCCTTTGCGGTGGCTTTTGCCGCCTGTGCTGCCTTTTGGGCAGTTTTCGCAGAAGCCTTTGCCGCTGCCTGTGCCGTTTTTACCGAGTTTTCCGTCGTTTTAATTGCCGCCTTAGAAGTTGCCTGTGCAGTTTTAATTCCCTTTTCGGTAGTCTTGACTGTTCCCTTAGCAGTTGTTTTCACCGCTTTTTCTGCATTTCGAGCTGTGGTCTTAATCATTTTTTGCCCCTGCTGTCGGGTCTTTATCAACTGCGATTTTGCTGTCTGGGAAACATCGGGGGCAGAGGAACGGCTTGCAGCCCCGTGACGGATCTGCAAGCCGTATTGTTCTGACATATTCTGTGCTACTTTCTGTTCTGCGGCTTTGACACCCCGACTTTGCTTGAAATCGCTTATTTTATCTTTTGCCTTACCGATATTCTCCTGCGTTGTCTTGACTGCCTTTTGCCCCTGCTTATTGAACTGGTGGATATCTTCGTCTTTTACACGGTCTGCCGCATAAGAAATCCTATCCGCAGCATATTCTGTGGCAGAGTTTTCATCAGCGTAATATCCCTGTTCCGCTTTTTCCTTTATCCCCACATAGGCAGACTTCATACGCTCACTGGCTATGGCGGCTTTATCTATGGTCTTTATCGTGCCTTTGACCGCATCTCTGGTTTTTATATCAGCCATAGAAAACCTCCTTTCCCAGAGAATTTGCGTTCAAATCAGCAGACCTTTTTTGCCACTACAACGAGCCTGCCGTTCAGTGCGGAGTATTCGCAGGTGGAAAGGGTAATGAGCCTGTCGCCGTATTCAGCGGTCACACCTGTATCATACAAAGCAAGCTCCTTGCACTTCCCGATATAGGAATTAAAATCTTCCTCATTCTCCGCATCAACAAAGTCGTAGTATCGGAAGCCCTCAGAACTATACGCCACAGTCTTAAATACAGCGACGATTTCATACTCTGCCTGCTCTGTGAGGGTATCAAACTGAATAGTCTTGTGTTCCTCATAGAAGCTCTTGGACTTGTAATCCTCCAACGCTCCAAACATCTTGCCGCCCTTGATGTGATGACCGTAGATAACCAGATTGTCACTTTCGGCAATATCACAATTCTCCTGCACATATGGCGTACCTAAGTCGCTGTACTCTTTTTCGAAATTGTGCTTCAGATAGAAATTCGGATTGTTCCTGCTCTGCATCACAGGATAATTGATTATCGTGCCGGCAATGGAAATCCAACCCACCATATCCTCATTCTGCAAATACAATTCCTGATACTTGGCAAGCACATCTTCTCCCTCGCTGACAGGGGTATCGTCTGGCACGGTTTCCTCCGTGGGAGCCTGCTTTACCATTTCGGCAATCTCCTCAAAGGCTTCCGTCTGTTCATTCACCTGTGCATAGTGATGATAAATACGAAAGCCGCAAAAAGCCGCCGTACCTAACAGGCACACGGCGGCGGCAACACAGATAATAGTTTTATAATTCTTCATAGGCTTTTCCTTTCTTATCTTGAAATTTCCATCTGTTTTCTGGGAGCAGGAAGCTCCCTGCAATATTCGGGGTATCTGACCTTGATACCCTCCATAAAGTAGGGAGCAAATTCACAGCAGAACAACTCCTCTGGCGTGAAATACCGTTCCCGCCCTTCCTCTGCATACCCGTTCCAAAGGTTAAACGCAAGATGGCAGACCTTAACTGTTCCGCTTGTCTGCCAGCCGCCGTGCATACCCTCTGGCTCGATACAGTCCTCCTTGAAATTAAACATCTGGTTGATGTTCGCCCTCGTTTCCGAAGCGATACCCATTACATAGAAAAATGCCCTGTGATAACAGTCGTTCACTCTGCATTTCATCATATTTTCCAGAAAGAAATCACGGTGAGCCGTATCACGGAATTTAATATCAGCCATAAAAGACCTCCTTTCTTAGACCTCACCGAACTTGGTTGTCATCAGTTTGTAAAGCTCGGTATTGCGTGGAAACTTGTTTACAAACGGTACAAGGGAGCTGCCAACTTTGAGTAATCCCTGCCCTGCACCGACATTCGTGATATAACTCATCTGAAGGTCGGAGATATTAAGGAGCTTGGCAAGCTCAAGTCTGTCCGTGGACGCTTGGTTAAGCATAATGATAAATTCGCTGTTGGCAAGCATCGTCCTTGCGGTATGGCTCTGCAAAAGGTCGTCTACATTCTGCGTAATACCCGTACAGTACGCACCGTATTTACGCACACGCTTCCAGAGGGTAAAGAGGAAGTTGGCAGAGTATTCGTGCTGAAAGAGCAGATAGATTTCATCAATGAAAATAAAGGTGTTTCTGCCTTTGGCTCTGTTCTGAGTGATACGGTTTAAGATGCTGTCAAGCACCACAAGCATACCGATAGGCTGTAACTGCTTGCCCAAATCCAGAATGTCATAGCAGATAAGACGGCTGTGGGTATCAACATTCGTGTGCTTTGCAAAGGTGTTGAGCGAACCGTCCGTAAACAGCTCAATCGCAAGGGCGATTTCCTGTGCTTCTGGCTCATTCTGCTTTAACAGCTCCTCACGGAAGTCCTGCAAGGTGGGCGGCGTTCCCATATAGTTGCCCTGCTGATAGTAGCGGTACACGCTTGCCGTACATCGGTCAATAATGGATTTCTGCTTTGCTCCCAAGTTCGTGCCGCCGATGAGCTGTTCGCAAAGGGATAAAATAAACTCCGATTTCAGAATGACAGGGTTTGCACCGTCACCGTAATCAGAGTTCATATCCATAGCATTGATGTGATTTTCGCTTGTCGCAGAGATATGAATGACCTCTCCCTGCATTGCTTTCACAAGCGGGGAATATTCACGCTCTGGGTCAATGATGATTATATCGGCATTAGGGTCGGTCAGAATGATATTCGTCATTTCTTCCTTTGCGGTAAAGGATTTTCCTGCACCTGACACACCAAGAATAAAGGAATTGCCGTTAAGGAGCTGCCTGCGGTTGGCGATAATCATATTTTTGCTGATGACATTCTGACCGTAATACACACCGTTTTCGTGGTAGATTTCCTGCACACGGAACGGGATAAACACTGCAAGGCTCTCTGTTGTGAGGGTACGCAGGGCATCTATCTTCCGTACACCAAATGGCAGAGCTGTATTTAATCCGTCCATCTGCTGATATTTCAGCACCGCAAACTGGCACAAATGCTTTCTTGCAGTAGTCAAGAGAGCTTCTGTATCATTGTCGAGCTGCTCTTTGGAATCTGCCGTATGCACCATCGTCAGCACGGCAAACATCATTCTCTGGTCACGGGTTGTCAAATCGTCCAGAAATTCCTTGCTTTCCTTTCGCTGCTGTTCCAAGTCATAGGGAATAACGGCAGAAAAATTGTTGTTCTGGTTCTGCTTCCTCTGCCAATTCGTGATATTGGTTTCCACACCAAGCAGACGGTTTTCCACCTCCCGCACGGCTTCATCTGTGGGAACGGGGATAATGTCAACGGACAGCATCATATTTCTGTTCAACTCACAAAGCTCCGCCACCATACTGTCCTTGATATATGCCGCATACTCTCTGAGAAAAATCACACGCCCATATCTGTCACCCATTCTGAAGCAGTCGCTCTCAAATTCAAAGGTATCGGGACAGATAAAATCCTTGAAATCGTGACCTTTCCGCATCGTCTGGGTAATATCGAAGTGGAACGCTGTTTCTTCTCCTGTTCGGTAGAAGTCGTGGAAGATACGCAGCTTGTCGCCTGCGTCCAGTTCCACACACTTCGACCCCAGACGGTTAAAGTGGGCGATAAGGTCAGCACCCACACGGGCAAAGTAGTTTCGGGCTTCCTCGATATTCTTCTTGCAGACAGATACGGTTACATACTTATCCTGTACGATAGAATTAGCCCCTGTCGCCTTATCCAGAAGCATTTTGTTGTATTCCTTGCGGTACTTATCCAGACCGTCATCAGCCATTGGGATTAAAATGGTCTGTTCAAAATCAGCTTTGTTCAAGCGACGGTTGTTGATAGTGATTTTCGTGGTCGCACCGCTGTCAAGGGAATTAAGAAGCTCCGAGTATTCAAGGAACATCGCTTCCTTATCTTCACGGCTTGCCACGGCATAGTTTATATCCTCAAACTTAAAGGTCTTTGCGTACTTGTTCCTGCCTACAAGGAATATGCCGTCCTCCCAGATTGTCTTAATCGGGATAACATTCTGTACCGACTTCGGCACAACAAACTTTTCCCTGTCCTGCTTGAACAGATTTTTAAGAGTTCTCAGCATTGTTTACCTCCTTGCTGCGTTTCGATTTTTTCTTTTTCGTTTTCTTTGGTTTCGGTGTCCTGCCTTTCTGCTTTTTCCGTACTGTCGGCAACCCTTTTTCGTGGGCTTCAATGGTCGGCTTCATCGTTTCGTAATAGAGATTATCTGGCAGGAACATCAGCTTTTTCGGCATCAGAAATTCTGATTTAATCCACGCCCAGACAAACTGTTCTGCGGTCATACCGTTGTATTTGATAAATCCCATAGCCGCAAAAGGGAACGCACCTAAGATACAAACCCAACTGAGGGTTTCCGTTCCAAACCGTGGACGGAGAAGGAAATACAAAACCACCGCCACGCCGCAGGCAAGGACAGAAAAAATGAACTGTCTGAGGGACAGTCCAAAAAACATACTCTCCGTATAATTACGGATTTCCTTATTTATCTTGACTTCCAATCATAGCACCTCCCTTACAAGCCCATCATTTCTCTTACAACACGGTCTGCCATTTTGACCGCACCGACAAGGACGAGCATATTGAACACAAGCTCCCCGATATAGCTCCATACCATTGTAACCGCCGCCGCATCGGGATTGACCACAGGCGGAGAAGAAGCAAATAGGGAAAAGATAATGCAGGCAAGCACGATAACCGCACCTTCAAGGCATACAGCGGCATAGCTCTTAATGAAGCTCTTGCCGACGCTTTGGCTCGGCTCTCCCGCAAAAGCGGAAAGGGGTACGGGTGCTATGGCAGTATAGATATACAGCTTGAAAAACCTGCCATATACCGACATAATCATTATGAATGACAGCACCGTAATAAACAGCCCGCCTATCAGCGTGACCGCCCATAGCGGGATACTCTCAAAAAATCCGCAGTCTTCAACGGCTGTCACGATTTCCTGCGGCAACACCGTCTGCTGTGCCGAGCCAAATCCTGCGGCATTCATAATCGTGGAAATCATACCCTGCACAATCTTAAACAGTGCCATCATCAGTTCTAATCCGTAGGTCACTGCACCTTTGGCAATGGCAAAGCGGATAAACAGCTTCAAAGCCTGCTCTGGTCGCTTGACTTCTGCAAAATTTCCGCAGGTACGCATCACACCCACAACAAAGAACAGCACGAGCAGGGCAAGTCCAATAGCCTGCACCGCACCGTGAATATCCACGATGACATTCCATATCGTGCCTCCCTTAAAGTTCTCTGGGGATTGGGTAATGAGCTGCCATATCTCGGCTAATTTCTCATTCCAGGTGTTTAGGGCGTTCTCTAAATTCTGTACCACCCAGTTATCAGACATTTGACCACCTCCTTGATGATATTAGATAACGGGAGCGAGTTCCGCACTCGGCGGATCTGCTCCCGTTATCTTTTTGTGTCAGTCTGTTATCTTAGCCTGTGATAAGAGTCAAGATTTCTTTTGCGAAGGTAATGACAACGCCGCCTGCAAGGGTCAAAAATCCGTTAGCTCTCTGGGACGGGTCATGGGATTTGAGGGAAAGACCAATCTGCACGATACCAAAGCCGAGCATAATCATACCAACAGCCCTCACCAGACCGAAAATGAAATCGGACAGATTGTTGACTACCTGAATGGGGTCATTGGCAGCAAAGGCGGTTACGGAAGTACCAAGCATAAATGTCATTGCCATAACAGCCATACAGTAATAGCGGAAGCCTTTCTTAACCTTTCCAGTCATCGGCAGTTTCGTGGTTTTCTTGTTCTCGTTCTTCTTAAAAAGTTTCATAGGGTAAATCCTCCTTATAAATTGAATATTTCTTCCAAGTCCTCATCGGACAGAAGCTCATAGGAAGTGCTGACAGCTTTCACGCTCACGGCGTTATCTGGAATATCACTGTCAAACACAAGGGTTGCGACAGCCTGCGTAGGCTCTCCGTGGATATACGGCGGTTGCCCTCCGTCAGCCGTCAGCTTCACATTCGGGTGCTTCAAGATGTCATACTTGAAGTCCATAACGGGGCGTTCTCCACGCACAAAAAGAAGTGCGTAACGGTTATCAAGCATACGCACTTCGTCTGGGGTCATCAGCTCACGCCCCGAAATCTGATAATTTGTTG
This sequence comes from Coprococcus intestinalis, assembly GCF_023656595.1. Classification (NCBI taxonomy): domain Bacteria; kingdom Bacillati; phylum Bacillota; class Clostridia; order Lachnospirales; family Lachnospiraceae; genus Coprococcus; species Coprococcus intestinalis. The sequence continues at coordinate 177,319 of NZ_JAMOKJ010000004.1, forward strand.
AATAGTTACCACTCCGCCCAGAGCTTTTCCCGTAGGTGTTGGTATCAATGGTTTCCTTGCCCAAAAGCTCTGACACATATTTGTGGGTGCTTTGCTCGTTGCCGCCCAGATACAGAAACTCATCGCAGTTGCCGACAATGCTTTCCCATTGCTTTTCAAAAAGGGCTTTGAGCTGTGCCAGATTTTGCAGGATAATGGATACCGATACCCCTCTGGAACGCATAACGGACAGGATTTTATCAAAGTCATCAGGCAATGAAACATTCGCAAATTCGTCCATTATGAAATGGCAATGCACAGGCAGGCTTCCGCCGTACTTGTGGTCTGCCAGATAAAAAAGTTGTTGAAAGAGCTGGGTATAAAGGATACTGACAAGGAAGTTAAAGCTCGTGTCGTTGTCTGGTATCAGAGCGAACAGAGCGACCTTCTTTTCTCCCAGACTTGGCAGGTCAAGCTCATCGGTGGCGGTAAGCCCTGCAAGGCTCTCCAGATTGAATTTTTCAAGCCTTGCGGCAAGGGTTATCTGGATACTCTTTAAGGTCTTTGCACTACCACTGTGGTAATCCCTGTAATACTTTAGGGCGATATGCTCTGGGTTTACCATTTCCAGACGGTCAAACAGCTCGTCCAGAGGGCTTACATAGCTGTCATCGTCCTCTCGGACTTCGCCTGCACGGAGCAGCTCTATAACCATCGGGAAATTCTGCTCGTCTGGCGGTGCTTCATATTTCAGATAGAACACCAGAGCCAGAAGCAGCATACTCGCCGCCGTATCCCAGAACGGGTCTTGCGACTGTGAGCCTTTCGGCGTGGTCGCCTTAAACAAGTTTGTTACCAACCTCTGAACATCGTTATCGTTCCGCAGATAGACAAAGGGATTGTAACAATGGCTGCGGTGCATATTGATAAGGTCAAGCACACGCACCTCATAGCCTTTGTTTTCCAACAGACCGCCGATGTCACGGACGATTTCGCCCTTTGGGTCGAGTATTACAAAAGATGTGTTGCACTGCATAGCATTTGGCTTGCAGAAAAACCTCGTTTTTCCCGCACCAGAGCCGCCGCAGACTAAAATATTCAGATTCCTACGGTGCTTTTTCCCGTCCAACCCGATACGGACATTCTGGGTCAAGAGCTTATTGGCTGACGGGTCTTTATCTCGGTACTTCTTATTCAAAGCACCTGCGTTGCCCCATTTCGCAGAGCCGTGTTCCTCACGCCTGCGGTAATTCCTGAGTCTAGAGAAATAAACGCCGATGCCCATAGCGTAGGCAAGTAAAAAAATAAGGACAGTCTTTACGCTGTCCTCACATACCATTATTTCAAACGGATTGCCCATCGCCACAGGCAGACCTCGGATAATCTCTACAAGACCGCCGCTGACATAGGGTGCTGTCAGCAGGGCAAGCCATACGACAGGAAGTATGCCGCAGACAGAAAGGATTAGGCTCGTTTTCTGGTCATCGTTCCTCATTGCACCTGCAATGCACGACCTTAACCTTTTTTGTCGGAGCGTGTGCCACCTTGCTTATCAGCTCGTCAACAGGCTCGGTGGGGCGTTCCTCCTGTAACTGCCGTGTACGCAGGGTGTTTAAGGCGTTGATGACGATATTCTTATCGTACTTATCAAGTGCGATATGGTATCGTTCCTCTCTCATAGTCTGCACCTCCGATTAGCGTTCCTGCTCTTTGTTCTTTGCAGGCTTGTTCTTCTCCATACTCTTATACATATCGCTCTGGATTTCGCCCAGAACATCACGCATCGTGCCAAGCTCTCCCTTGAACGCCTGCGTATCCATTTCCGCATACTCTCTGGGAAATCTGGAGAAGTCAAAACCTCTGGTATCCACACCGTAACGGGAGCTTACCATATAGGCAACGCAGAAGGATTTGAAATCGGAAGCATCACGGCTCTCGTTGTACTTAAAATCATAGACCGCCGCCGACACTTCTTTTGCCATACTTACGAACAGCACTTCCTCGGAAAGCCCCTTCTTGACAAAAATGGTCTGCTGAGAACTGTCATAATAGGCAGGCAGTTCAAGCTCACCGACAGGAACACAGGGTACAGGGCTTGCATCAATCAGAGCCGACACAAGCTCACGCATGGATTTCGGCTCCTGTTCCTGCTGCCTGTCCTTTGCCGAGGTTTCAGAAATGTCATAAACCACTTTGGCATTGTAGGAGACGCCCTTTGTCCCGTCCTCACGGGTGTATTCCTTGCTCGGCTCAAGAATAATGATTTTTTGTGCGTCCTTGTTCACATAGACACGGCTCGCTTTCCATTTGTTGTACTCTTTAAGCTGCGTTGCTTCGGGCATCTGTGCTGATACCAGAATAGCGTTAGCCACGGAGTAGCGGTCAAAGCGACCCTGCACATCAAGATACTGACGGAAGCTGTCGCCGCTTGCCATCATTTCAGAGCAGGTATTGTCAATCAGCTCATAGGCTTCTTTCCGCTGTGCCTGCTTTGCGGCAGCCCATTCCTCTTTATCAAAAGGTCTGTTGCCGCCGCTGAATACATCGTAAATACTCATAGCTGTTTACCTCGTTTCTTTGGATTTTGGTTTCTTTTTCTTTCTCTGGGGCTGTTTATGCTCCGTTTTCCTGTTAGCACTTTTCGCCCTGTCGGAAGCTCCGCTTTTGTCCAGGGCGGAAGTGCCAATCTCTGCTTCCTGCTCCTTGCGGCTCTCCTTGATTTTCCGCAGTTCCTCTCTGACAGAAGGTTTCTCCTTAGTCATAGTAGCCCCCTCTGCGGACTTCTTTGGCTGCTCTGAGGTAGGCTCGGACTGAGGGGATTTTTCTGTCTTTGCCACCGAGGGGTTTGGGGCGTTTTCCTCCTTCTGGACAGGCTTGCCCATAAGCTCGTCAAGCAGCTTATCTTTCTCCGCCTTTTCCTGCACACCAATATCTGGCTCTGGCTGACCGTCCTTTGCATCTTTGGATTTCTCAGCTTCCGTCACAATAGAAGCGGTATCCACCGAAGCAAGATTAAAGCGTTCCACGATACGGCTGATTTTCGATGCGTCCTCGGCACGGGCGATGACATCGACCTCTGCATTGGGGTCTTTGTTTTTCCTGTCTGTGAGGACACAGTAAAGCACACCGTATTTTTTTGCTTCTTGAGTGAACTTCTTTAAGTCACCGTTTTTGACGGTAAAGACTTTCAGCTCCTTGCCAGAACGGAGCATACTCGTCAGCCTTGCTTTGCCTTTGGTTTTCCTTTCTTCTTTAAGAATGGAATACAACAGGATAGCGATGTTCTTCGCACCTGCACCTGTGATTTTGGCAGCGACCTCAAAGCCCTCCAAGCTCATTCGGACGATTTGTTCTGCCGCTTCGCCGCCTGTGTTCATTCTTCATCAGCTCCTTTCTTTGCTGTTCGCGTTCGTCTGCCCGTATCGTCTGCAATTTTTCCTTGAGGGTATCACTACGGGCGGAAATGCCCTCGCACAGTCTGACCTCCTTTCGTATAACTTTCAACCGCCCCGAAATATCGGAAAGCTCTGCCTTGACCGCTTCCTTTTCTTCGCCGCTTGTCCTGCGGGATTTGGAGTAAAGCTCCTTTCGCTTCTGAAGCAGGGCAGACATCTCCGTTTCCAGAGAGCCTTTATATGAACAAAGCTGCTCTGCCGTATCAATGTGATTGCGGCAAAGCAGCCTTGTTTCCTGTGTGATGGCTTCCATCTTCATAAGGTCGTCCTTTAAGAGATAATGAAGCCGTGCATAATTTTGTTTTCTGTCTTTTGGCAGGATACCGAGCTGATAGCAGTAATGGAGATACAGCCCACGCAAGCCGCCGATTTTCTTGGCATTCTTCAATGAGCCTTTGACCCGATAGACCTTGACCTTTGGCTGTGGCTCTGAGAAGCTCTGAAATTTGACCGCATAGGAATTTTCGCTGATACGCTCCATAATCCTGTCATTGGTATATTCCTCTCCGAGCTTATAAAGCCGCTTGGGTCTTTGCCAGCCCTTGCCTATAATCGTCCAATACTTGCGGTTGGGGTCAAAGTTTATGCGGTAACCCATTTCTGTCAACTGGCGGTCAAAGTCTTTCAGCGTGAATGATTTGCTGATAGCTTCATCCACCGCTTGTCTGGCAACATTATCCCTCGTGGGTCGCCCCTGCTTTTCGGCTTGGTAAAGGGCGTAGGGCTTTTTCTTGCCGCTTGGATGTTCGATGACGGACAGGGCATACTCACGGCAAAGCTCATCGGAACGCTGACGGAGCAGCCGCAGATTTGCTTTGTTGTCGTGGTAGTGCATACCGTCCGCAAAAGAAACAGAGTTCACGACAAAGTGATTATGCAAGCAGTCGGTATTTAGGTGGGTGGCAACGATGACTTGAAATCTATCGCCCCACATTCGCTCGGCAAGTTTAACACCGACTTCGTGAGCCTGCTCTGGCGTAACCTCACCGTGCTTGAAGCTCTGAAAGCCGTGGTAACAGACAATCTCACTCGTGTCGTTCCATTGGACTTTGGCAATCATCATTTCATCTCTGGCGGTGGTCGGCTCACAGTTTACGCCTGTGACAAAAAAACGCTGCTCGGTCTTATCCTTATTAGTAGCGTACTCCATTACATCGACCATCGCCTGCAGGTCGGCTTCGGTGTATTTGGGGTTGGCGGTCTTTTCGGGATTTTCGGCATAGTCGATTGGGTGGTCGAGCCTGCCACGCACATCCCATATCTCGCAGACCGCCATTACGATGACCTGCGTGGAAACAGATACCTTTTGCGAATGTCAATCTGAAATTCGTGCCATTTCCTTGCTTCCTCACGGAGCATCGGGGTATCCACAAAACCGAGGGCGTTTGCCTTAACCGCAAGCTGATTGATACGGTTGCCAATGGCGGACAGCTCACGCATCATTTTATAGAACTCTGGGTCGGGCTTCTCGCAGAGCTGATAGCCCCTTACCATTTCTCTTAAAAAGGCTTCTTTTGAGCGACCCGATTTCCGCACAAGCCCATTAAGGTGTTCGGCTTCCTCCTCAGTCAGACGGAAAAGTATCTGCACATTTCTTTTTCGCATTGTCCTCTTCCTTTCTCTCGGAAAGTCTGTTTATCTGCAAGCAGCACATACACACAACGCCGAACAGACCGCCGAGCATTGTGCCGATAATGAAAAATAAGAACTCACTCATTCTTGAACTCCTTTCTGTTCTCACGGGGTATTAGGGGCTGCCCCCTAACAAGCGAATTTGGCTAACCAAATTCAGTGCTTGGTAAGACATCTCATTCCTCGCAGTCGTCCTCATACATACACTCACCGCACACGGGGCAGAAGTACGGACAGTCCGAACAATCCTCATTTTCCTGTAGTGTGTTCTCGCACGCACTATCAAGACTGTCCTCGCTCTGCTCGGTAATATCGGCTTCGCCGCAGACAAAATCATCGTCAGTAAAGTTGATAAGGTCGGTATCGAACAGGATAATTTCGGTCTTTGCTTTTGCCTGTTCTGCACTCTCCGCACAAACGGAAATGGTCTTTTGGTAATGGGCAGTAAGGGTTACATCATACTTTTTCAATGGTTCATTCCTCGCTTTCAGCATTAAATTTTGATTTGGTTTCGGTGTCTTTCTGGACAAAAACTGCTACACAATCAACGGACATCACTCCTTTCACGCTTGGGCATAGGTCTTGCAATTTTCAGATAGGACAACAAAAAATCGTTGAAGTCCTTGCCAACAGGCGGAGGCTCATCAACGATTTTGTAGTCTTTCTGCAACAGTTCCTTCAAAGTGGCAGTACAAAGCCTGCCTACCTTGTCATTATCCAGATGCAGAACGATGGTTTTAATTTGTGGATTGACACTCAAAAAAGTTGTGAGGGCTACGGGGATTTTGCTGTCCTTCATCTCTTTCTTTGGCTGATACACGCCCGAAAGAGAAAGCAGGCTTTCCGATTTGTAGTCCTTGCCCTCGCATTTCAGATAAGTGGCATAGGACAGTAAATCAATGGCGGCTTCAAATAAATGCACGGTATCCGTTGGCTCTCTTGCCAGAAGTCGGAACGAATACCGCTTATCGCTGCCCGATGCGTCCTGCTTGAAAGTGCTGCCGAGAGTGCTTCGCAGGGCGGCATATTTCGGTGTTCCGCTTTCATCTTTCCCAATAAAAACAGCATTGTGGTAATCGGCACTCTCGTAGAGCGTTCCGTCTGAGATACACTCTTGTATGAGCTGATAGTCAATACCACGCCCGAAAAGATACTGTATCACTCTGTTACAATCCTTATTTTGGGACGGCAGGAGCAGGACTTTCGGTTCATCTTTCTTGGGAGCAGGGGGCGGCTTCCAGTCCGCCAGCGTCTGTCCCGTGAGAATTTCCACGGCTTCCACAAAGTCATATTCCTTGACCTTGATGAGATAATCGAGGGCAGAATAGCCGCCGAAACCCCTCGACCACCAATACCATTTGCCGTTGGAAATCTTCAAGCTGTCATGTTCTGCGGTACAGTACACATTGCTTGTGCCTTTGACCTTAACGAGATTGCTCGGCTCAAACTCACGCAGATAGGATAACAGGTCAATCTGGCGTACCCGTTCAAGCACATCTGGGTCAATCTGCACATAGGGTCGGTTAGTTCTCAATGGATAAAATCACCTCCAGAAATAGAAAAAGCCGAGGGGATTTCGTCAAATGAAAACCTCTCGGCTATGTAAAATATAGTTCTTTTAGAATGAAAAAAGCATCCCTTTTTCTGTTGCGATATTATAAATCCATTTGTTACCCGTAGGGCTTACCAAATTACTAATATTCGCAATTTCCTTAATTGTTTTTTCTACAAACTCTGAATTATGCAACTTATAATTTTTTGCAAAGCAATCGCAGCACTCCTGCATTTTTGCATCGGCAGGTGGAAAAAGAGCCATTGGAACATCTTTTGCATCTAAACGACCCTTGATATTACCTCCCGATATTAGGCTTGCATTACCGTCACGCCCTTTACCTGCTATGAGAAAATAGAACGGCAAAGCTAATATAGCATCACAATTTGTATCGGCTACTCGCTTATAAAATGCTTTTATAATATCAAGTAAATCATCGGTAGTTAGGCAATCTTTATTTGTCGCCTTGTTCAAATCTATTGAAATAGCCTTTTCAATAGCTGCGTTACCTGCACTTGAAAAAGCTAAATGGTCATTTATCATAAGGACTTTGTCTAAATCATCTGACAAAGTTTTCCCGTCAATACTTGACCCTCGCTTATCGCCTGCAATAATTATACGGTTATTTTCTTTTATTCCAAAGATAACACTCATAAACTGTCACCTCCTTACTGATTTAAAAATCATACCACATTTTTATGAATTTTTCCACCTCTGCGGCTATGTAAAAGCGGCATCAGCTCCACGCCAATGCCGCCGTTCTCGGTTATAAAATTCCTGCCTTTTTGAGATACCCAACGCTGTCATAGCACCCTCTGAAATAGATTGCTTCCTGCTGCATATCGCTGAGCCTGTTCCGAAGCTCCAAAACTTCTATCAAAGCCTTACACTCCTGCTCGGATAAATCACTCGGCTTTTCCGTATCCAAAACTGCCATCACTTTGGGATACTCCTTGTAGAGTTCCTCTATCCTTTCCTCTGTGGAACGGTATTCTGGATTTTCTTTGGGCAGCTCTGCGATAACGGAGCTTAGATATTCAGCAAAGATGTTGCTATGCACATCAACAAAGGTTTCAAATCTGAAATTATCAAGCACACCTTTCACCTCCGACATTTACTAATCTACACCTATTATACTTCCCAGAAATCAGCAATACAAATATGCAAACCACATTATCTCTCCCGACTTGCACATTTTCTTTCGGGCTGTTCTTCTGCCTGCTCTGGCTCGGTATCCATAACGGAAGTATCTTTTTCATTCAGATTCAGCTCAATGTTAAGAGCGTTCAGCCGTTCTGTTTTTTCTTTCAGCTCATCTTCAAAGGCAAAGGGCTTCTTGATTTCCTCCTTTGCGATTTCAAGCTGTGCGATAGTTTCCGCTTTTTTGGTCTTGGCAGCTTCCAGTCTAGCGGAGAGCTTTGACAGCTCGTTCTCAATTCGGGTCAGATTTCCGAGAGCATCAGAGCCTAAATCCACCTTATGCTTTGCCTTTCCGCAGAGGTTCATACAGTAATGGGCGTTGACGGTATCATAATAAATCTCCATTCGGAAACCTCGATAGCTGCCGATTTCGGTAGGTGCGGACATCGGATAATCCTTGCAGATTGCAAGAAACATTTCGCCTGCGTCTGCCTTTTCGGTGTAGGTCACGCCTTTTAGGGTCATCGGGCAGAACTTATCCTCGCCCTGCGACTTGTGCTGTTCGGCAAGAGCTACATCATTTTCATAGCCTGCAATGCGTTCCTCATACTCCTTAATGGTCTGAGGATAGTATTTCAGCACTCTATCCTCAAGGTCGTAATGCTCGGAAAGATAACTCTGCTTTAACACTCGGAGCTTTGATACCTGTATATCCAAATCCATCTTTTCCTTAAAACGGGCATCGCCTGTGGCAAGCATTTTAACCTCTGCAAAGGACAGGGCAACCTCGTCCACATCTTCGGCAGAGCGGACAGGGCTTTTGCTCGTCATTATCTGGCTGATAAATTTCTGTTTGCTCTCCACCAACTGATAGAGGTAGGCATCAAAAGTCTGCTCGGTCACATAGCGGTAAACCTCCACCTCTGGGAACATATTGCCCTGCCGTTCGATACGCCCCTGCCTTTGTTCAAGGTCGGAAGGACGCCACGGACAATCAAGGTTATGGATTGCTATGAGCCTGTCCTGCACGTTCGTACCTGCTCCCATCTTCGGAGTAGAACCGAACAGCACACGGACTTCGCCGCTTCTGACCTTGCCGAACAACTCCTTTTTCTGTGCATCCGTGGTCGCTTCGTGAATAAAGCGTACCTGCTCCGCAGGGATACCACGGGCTATCAGCTTCTCCCTCATATCGTCATAGACATTGAAAGTACCGTCATTTTTCGGGGTGGACAGGTCGCAGAACACAAGCTGCGTCACTTTGGTATCGGCGTGTTCCTCCCAGATACGGTACACATTATCCACACAGGCATTGACTTTACTGTCTGGGTCATCTGGCAACATCGGGTCAATCATTCTCTGGTCAAGAGCCAGTTTCCGCCCGTCATTGGTTATCTTGAGCATATTGTCGATGTTCGGCTCGACAAGCCTTGCCCTGACTTTCTCAGCCCGCTTCGCAAGGGAAGCTACCATCTCGGTCTGTATCTCGCTCGGCTTGGTCTTAATATTGTGGTAATTGACCTTTGGCACGGGGAGCTTTAGCATATCGGCGGTCTGAATATCCGCCACCTCACGGAACATCTGCATCAGCTCTGGCAGGTTATAGAACTTGGCAAACCTCGTCTTGGCTCGGTAATTTGTGCCTTCGGGTGCTAATTCCAGAGCTGTAACCGTTTCTCCAAAGGTAGAAGCCCAACTGTCAAAATGCTGCAAACCGTTCTGTGCAAGGGTGTCATACTGCAAGTACCTCTGAACGGAGTACAGCTCAACCATTGAATTGCTGACAGGCGTACCCGTTGCGAAAACCGTGCCACGGTTGCCCGTGATTTCGTCCAGATAGCGGCATTTCATAAAGAGGTCGCTTGATTTCTGGGCTTCGGTCTGGGCGATACCGCCTACATTTCGCATCTTGGTGTAGAGGTACAAATTCTTGTAAAAATGGCTCTCATCAATGAAAAGCCTGTCAACGCCGAGCTGTTCAAAGTCGATAACCGTATCCTTACGCTTGGTGTCGTTGAGTTTTTCGAGCTTCGTCTTGATTGCCTTTCGGGTTTTCATTAGCTGTTTGACCGTGAACTGCTCACCTTTGGAAGCCTGCACATCGTCAATGCCACGCTCAATATCATCAAGCTGCTTTTCCAACTGCTCCCTCTGGCGTTCTATGCTCATCGGAATTTTTTCAAACTGCGAATGCCCAATAATGACTGCATCATAGTCGCCCGTGGCAATCCTGCCGCAGAACTTCTTGCGGTTTCCTGTTTCAAAATCCTGCTTTGTTGTAACAAGGATATTTGCACTCGGATAGAGCCGCAGATACTCAGAAGCCCACTGACTGACAAGATGATTTGGTACAACAAACATTGACTTCTGGCATAAGCCGAGCCGTTTGCTTTCCTGTGCGGCGGCTACCATTTCAAAGGTTTTTCCTGCTCCCACCTTATGGGCAAGGAGCGTATTGCCGCCATAAAGGATATGGGCGATGGCGTTGACTTGATGGGGTCTTAGTGTGATTTCTGGGCTGATACCTCCGAAAGTGATATGGCTTCCGTCATATTCACGGGGTCGCACAGAGTTAAAAGTGTCGTTGTAATAACGGACAAGACGGTTTCGCCGTTCTGGGTCTTTCCATATCCAATCCTGAAATGCCTGCTTGATGACTTCCTGCTTCGCCTGTGCCGCCGTAGTTTCCTTTGCATTGAACACCGCTTTTTTATTGCCGTGTTCGTCATACACATAATCAAAGATACGGGTGTCACGCAGGTTTAAGGTGTCCTCAATAATACGATAGGCGGAAGCTCTTTTCGTACCATAGGTGCTGTCCGCCTTTACATTCCCCATATCGGAGCTTTTATTCTCTATGAACCAGTCTCCGTTTATCGGGGTGTATCGTACCTTTAATCTTCCTGCGGCATAGCTTGACGGAGTTAAAAGCTCCATCACAAACCGCTGTATATCTTCCTGCGGTATCCAAGTCGCACCCAGACGGACAGAGATTTCCGCCGCCGAGAGGTCTTTGGGAATGACCTTTTTCAAGGCTTCCACATTAACTGCAAGCTCTGGGTCATTCTTGGCAGCAAGCTCCGCAACCGTCAGCTTGTTTCGGACATTTCCCGACAGATACTCGTCTGCAGCTACATAGGAAACAGGCTCGGAGTTCGGTACTTTGAAGATAACACCTTGTAAATCCCGCACAAGCTCAGTCTGCGTTTTGCCTGTGAGCTGCTCCATATAAGGCAAATCAACACGGGCTTTCTCCCCGATAGAGAGGGCAAGGGCTTCGCTTGCGGTTTCAACAGAGGTAATCTCACGGTGGGGCTTGATGGTCCGCTTCGTGAACATATCCGCCTTCCGTTTGAAGTTGCCCTCATCATCAAGCACCTCCAGAGAACATAAAAGGAAGTAGCTCTCGTCTGAAGCAAAAGCAAGATAATTTCCTCGGCTGTTGATTAGACCGTATTTTGCTGTATAGGCATCATACAGACGGTTGAGGTTTTCCTGCTCAGTGCATATCATTTCCTCTGGGTAATCCTCGGTCTGATACTCAATGAGCTTACGCACACAGTCACGGATTTGGATAAGCCCTTTGATACGGTTTTCTGCGGTCATCGACACAGAAGCAAGTTGCATACGGTCATTCTCTCGGAAGTAAACACTTCCGTCCACCAGAGTAAAAGAGAAGTTACGCACATTTGGGTCAGCAGGAACGGAAAGCTCCTGCTCATCGGAGATTTCATCAACCCCATTATCAAGCTCTGGGATTTCGCCGTTTATCCTCTGAACTGCATTGGACAGAAGCTCGGAAAGTGGTATATCCTTACGGGCTTTACAAACAGGCTCAAAAGTACCAAAGCGTGTGCTTTCCATCTTTATTTCGCCCAACACCATTTCGGGGTGTTCGATAAAATATCTGTTCATCGTAACACCGTTGTCGTCCGTATCAAGGTGTACCCAGTCTGGCTCTATATCCATCACTCGGTCACGCTTTTGCAGGATAAGAATATCGCTCGTGACCTCCGTGCCTGCGTTTGCCTTAAAGGTGTTGTCAGGCAGACGGATAGCACCTAAAAGCTCGGCTCTCTGGGCGATATACTTGCGTACCTCTGGACTTGCTTTATCCATCGTACCCTTTGAGGTAATGAACATCACAACGCCGCCGGCACGGACTTTATCCAGAGCCTTTGCGAAAAAGTAGTCGTGTATGAGGAACTTCTGGGCGTTGTATCGGCTGTCATTGACCCTTATCTCCCCAAACGGCACATTGCCGATGACTACATCAAAATGGTCGTCTGGGAGATTCGTTTTCTCAAAGCCCTCAATGGCAATGTTCGCTTTTTGGTAGAGCTGCTTTGCAATCCTGCCTGTAAGAGAGTCGATTTCCACGCCGTGGAGCTTGCTGTTTTGCATACTTTCGGGAAGCAGACCAAAGAAATTGCCTGTCCCGCAGGACGGCTCCAAGATATTTCCCTGTGAAAAGCCCAGGCGGTCAAGTGCGTCATACATCGCCTTGATAACAACAGGCGGCGTATAAAAAGCGGTCAGCGTTGACTCCATAGCGGCACGGTATTCCTCTGGGGATAGGCTGGCATATAGCTCCTTAAATTCCTCCGCCCACGCTGCATTGTGTTCATCAAATGCCATAGAAAGACCGCCCCAACCGACATACCGAGATAGGACTTCCTGTTCTTCAGGTGTGGCAAGGCGGTTTTCGATTTCAAGCTCGTGCAGCAGGTTGATTGCCGCCATATTGTTACGGAACTTTTCTTTTGCTCCGCCGATACCGATGGCATCATCGGTAATACGGAAATTATGACGGTCTGTGGCAAGAGTTTCCGTTTTTTCTTCGGGTGGTAATTCGGTTTTTTCCTGTTCCAATAGCTTTTGGATATAGCCGATTTTCTCCACTCGGTTTATCGGAAAACCCACATTGTTCTGGAATGTGATGTCACGCAGGGACACATCACCGCTGATTTTCCCGATGCTCTCAATGAGATATTTACGGTTATCTATGATGATTTCCCTGCCTATGAGGTCGTCTGTGGATTGCTCCGTTTCAATGGCAGGAGCTTCTGAGCCATTCAGTTTATCGGCATACGCCTGTGGTTTTTCTTCGGCTTCCTCGGCTGTCCTGTACCAATCACTTTCGGTAGCCATAATCTCATCAAGGAGCTTTTCGTCCTCTTGGGTCAGCTCGGTGTGCTGTTCCAAGAATGGGATAAACTCATCTCTGCCACGGAGCAGGCTTTCTCGGTCATCTCCATATAGCTGTTCGCCCTTTGGCGATAAGGCATAATCGTAAAAATTCTTAATGTGAGCAATTAAATCTCCCTCACCATCGCCAATATCAAACCGCCCTTCATAGTTAAATTCCTCGCCGCCGATAACAGCCTTGATAACAAAATCTGTCTTGTGATACCACCCGATATTTTTATCGCCCTCACGCTCACGGTGCTGTTTCTCGTCCAAAATACCAAGCAGCTTATTACCCAGAGCAAAGCTCAAATCCGTATAGCGGTCATTAAGCTGTCTGTCATAAAAGGCAGGGTGTTCGGAAAAACCGATAGAAAACTGTATTCCGTCCTGCTTTTTCTCGGACGGTGTTTCTGTCCTCTGTTTCTCGGTTACGAGCACTTTCAGATGGTCGTTTGCAGGATTTTCCGTTAGCTTTTCTTCAAAGTCGGCTCGGCTGTATTCCTGCCCCAAGATAGGGAACTCGGCATTTTGCAGATAGACCTTTTCCTCGGTAAGTGTTGCAATCTCATATTTATCCGCACCGATATACACCACATCGCCCTCATTGTAGAGGTAGCAAAGTGGGTGCAGCTCCCTTAATTCCTCGGTAAACTTCCACCCATTACTACGGCTGAAAACTGAGGTCGTTTTCCATTGTACCTGTGCAAGAAAGTCTATGAGCTGTTGAACAGTTGAGGGGTCGGACAGATGCTGTTCCATTTGCTCGGCGGTAACATCTGCAAGGTCGCTTCGTTCCACAACAGATAACAGGTCTTTTTCGTACCTGTCCAAGTCACGGATAAAGTCAGATAGCCGCAAAGCAAGGGTATCCCGTTTGTCGGCAGGCGGCAGGTCACGGTGGGCGTCAATAAAACGCTGCCTTGCTATTTTCCTCTGGGTGTCAATCTCATATTGGAGAGCTGACACGCTCTCCAGATAATCGGCATAATGGTCTTTTTCTTTCGGATTGAGATAGCGGTTATCCTTAATCAGCTCACGCAGACGCTTTTCAACCTGTGACCATTTCAACACAAGGTCGTGATTGGTATAAGTGCCGTTTCGGTCAATGGCAAGACCTTTGCTGTCATGCCAAGAATGACCGCTGAAACCATCGGGGAAGATGTGCGTACCGCCGCCCGTTCCATACTCATTTTTAAGGAACTCAATATTTTTCTGTCTGTCCTCACCCTTTTGGAATTGTCGGTAGATGCGGTATTTTCCGTCCGCAACGCCGCTGCCCTTCTGAAGTACGGAGTCAATATCTTCTTTAGAAATAGCAAAAGCAGAGGCTTTTTCGTCCTCTGCTTTTGCTATCATTTCGATTTGTTCATCTACGGTTGGAAGATTGACCCTGACCTCATCATCTTTGGCAACGCTTACTTGTAAATCAGTTCGGTCAGTATCACTTCCTCCGCTTGGCTGCGGATGTTGTTCATCAGTCCGACCCACTGCATCGGTACTTTCTCTTTCAGTTCCTCTGTCACGCCCTGCTCGGCTGAGAGCTGCTTCGTCAGAAGCTCCAACCTCTGGAGTGCTGTCTGCTCCACCTCGTGCAGATGCCCGTTCAGCCTGCCCGATGTCAGCAGATTGAGATAGGTCACTCGCTTGTGCTTCTCCAGATAATCCCTGTGCATCAAAGCGTACCTGCCAAGCGGAAGCTCTGGCTCTGTCGGTAATGTTAGGTCGGGAATAAGATAATCCCCCTGTCTGCTGTAAGTGATTTCGCTCATTGTATTCGCTCCTTTCGGGTTGTTGTCTGCCTTTATCATACTGAGCCTGCGTTTTTTGTGCAAAGGTGCGATTCTGGTCTTTTTCCGCTATTTGCACATTTCGGATAGACTGTGAGATTTCCCATAACGCCATTTCCGCAATATCGCTCGTGGCAACGCCGATGGCGTTTATCGTTGCAGGGGTATTGAAATTTACAATATCCGCAAAATCTTCTCGGTCAAAAAACTCATTCGTATCCAGACCGCAGCGGCTGATCAGCATAAAAGCAACGCTGTTTGCTGCCAGCCGCCTGTAAATGACTTCTATATTAAAGTCGTCCAGTTCTTCCAAAAAGCTGTCTTTCGTGCAGTCCTTTAACTGAGAAAAATAGTCTTGCAGATTGTCCTCCACGGCGTTCTTTGCCGTTTCCATTAAGGCAGAAGCAAGGTCAGTGCTTTCCACATCTCCAAACCTGTCCGAGAGCCTTTCCATAACAGCCTGCTCGTATCGCTCATCCATCTGCCATATCGGAACAGGGCGGCTGCCATAATAGCCCTCGTGGGTGTCGGACACATCAAAATAGTATTTCAGCGTATTCCTGCGACCTTTCGGGTCAAATACGGCAATACCCTTGCTGTCCTTATTGACCCAACGCTTGAACTGCCTGTTCCAAGTTTCGAGCTTCGCAACGGCGACAGCATCGGGGCGTTGGGCGTATATTAAAAGCTGTTCGTCAAAACGGCATTTATAGTTGCGGCAGGCAGAGGACAGAAAACCCTGCCACGCCTGCGGATTTTTTGCAACCGCAACGCCTGTACGCCGATACAGCTCTGTGATTAGCTGATACTTCGCAGCCATTCAACCTACACCTCCTTATCGTTTTTGTTTCAAATATTCCTGTTTGCTCACTCCGCACCACCGCCAAGAAAAGAAATGACCTTGTTCGATTTAATGCTCTTTTGCAGGTCATTGATGAGGGTAATATCCGCAACCGTGATGCCCTGCATAGAAAGAATATCGTCCATAGTCATAGCGGCAATCGCTTTTTCATCGGTAAAGCCTGCTTCCAAGACCTTATTCAAGACCTTGACGGCTTTCTGATTAACAGCCATATTCTAAATCCTCCTTATCGTTCTAAATCCTTGTGCTTCGGTGTTTTCTGCGGCGTTTGTTCCGCAGGTTTCGGCTCATAGGTCGCCCCGTTTTTCTGCATACGCTCGGCAAACTCGCAGATGTGGTACAGATTGCTGCCGACTTCGGTATGGTATTCATCAATAAAGCGGCAGGGATACTCCCGTTTCTCTCCCCAAGAGGTCGTGACAATGACCTTTCCGCCGTCTGGGATACGGAACAGTTCTTTATATTGAGGGTCAATAAATCGGATACCTTGTTCTGCTTTCTGGATATGCTTATCAAGCCATTCCTTCACATAGCAATAGCAATAAAAATTATAGTCGCCTTTGGTGGGATTGCACCGAAGCAGAAAAGCGTGTTTCTCCGTATCCACACGGAAACCGTACTCCGTACAATAGTTACCCTTGATAGCACTTTCGGGAAAATGCCTTGCAAACGCACTCATATCATAGCGGTTATGCAAAAGCCCTTTATCCTCCCGTAAAGCATTGATGACCGTATCAAGGTCTGCCTTAAATTCGTCAGATTTCCATTGTGGTCTGGTATCAAACCAAGTGGTGTAAAAGCCATAGCCCGTCGTGGCAAAGTCACCACGCAGATGCCCGATAGTACCTGTTTGCCCCTCAAGCTGCATACTCTGGGCATAGGTGTATTTCTGTTCTGTCGGGGTCAAAGGTCGTATATCCATATCAGCGTTCCTCCCGATTTCGTTGCTTTTTCTCTTTTTCCTGCTGCTTTATTTTCACAAGGGCTTCCTTTGCCCAATCGGGCATACATTCGGGCTTGATTTCGCCAAGCACATCATACCTTTCCCATCTGGCTCTTTCACCTGTGGCAAGACAAGTTCCGAACACCGCCTGACCTCTGCCGCCTGTTGCTCCGTGTCCACCGTCTGCCAATACAAGCTGATAGGCGGGGTGTTGATATTCATACCGCTTCGGCTCGGAATTGATAACCACCACTTTACCCACAATGTTACGCATACCGTCATCGGGGATACAATGCTCTTTTGTAAACACGGTCTTATCAAAGGGGAATTTGGATAATTCCTCTTTGGTGCGGTCAATCTGTGACTGTACTCGGTCAACAAAAATCTGCATTGCTTCCAGATAATCGTCCGAAGCAACACCCTCTGTCGGCCACGCTGCTGACAGAGGATTGTGGTAGTCGCAATAGCATACCATAAAGGGATGAAGGTCTTTTGTATCAACACCGAACACGACCTCTTTATCTCCGATATAGATGCTCTGGGTAATCTCGTAATTACCGAGCATTCTTTTTTCTTTACTCATTCGGCTGCTCCTTTCTTTCCTTTTTCTCTTTCTGCTCGTCTAAAATCTTGCGGATACAGACATCGCAGAAAATAACTGACCCGTCCTTATATCGGGGATAAGGACAGGTCGTGCAGTCATATTTTATTTTATCGCTCACGGTCATCACCGTTTTTCTGCTTCTGGGCAGGCTGATTATAGGGCATACGGCACTCTGACTGGTATCGTTCATTCAGCTTTTGCCGTGCAGCATCAAGCTCATTCGTGTAATAACCCCAGAAATAATTTGAGCCGCCCTTGCAGTACCAACACACATAAGGATTGGGTGCGTTGGGATTGTGACCGATGACAAGCTCTGTACTCCCGATAGTACAGCTCTCGATGATTTCATAGTTCTGATTAGAGCGTTTTTCTTCGTCCATAAGCACCTCTCTATTCTTTGGCATAACGCCGATAAGCTTTCTCGCCCGTGGCTCTCATTTTCTGAACAGGGCGGCTCCCTGCAAGCTCTGGATACCGTGCCTGCAGCTTGCGGCGTGTCCTGCTGACGCTCTCAAAGCTCGGCAGACCGAGATATTTGTGCTGCGTCATTATCTCCGCAAGCGGCATTGCCCCTGCATCCTTCAGACAGGCATTACAAAGTGCAAGATACAGCACCATATCGTCATTTCTGGCATCTTCATTCTTTTCCAGAACAGCCCTGACTTTCTTTTCAATAGTTTTAAGGTTTCTCATTGTTACCTCCATAAAGGAAAGGGCGGCATCTTTCAGCCGCCCAAACCACTTACTTATTCTTTCTGTTACGGATATTCAGCCATACCGCCGCACCCACAATGAACACGACAAGCACGATTGCGATAATGGTTTTAGCGTCCATCAATTAGTCCTCCTTTTTCTTCTTTCTGTTCTTATAGCCGACAAATCCGAGAACGCCCGCACCAACAACAGACAACGCTGCAAGGCTTACCCATAAGCCCAGATTGAAGTCATCGCCTGTTTTCGGGGTATCCCTGAACTCATTGTGCATCTGCACGATAGCCGTAGCGTCCACCTTGACCGTTACCTGTTTATCGGCAGGAAGGATATATCCTGCGGAAGCCTTGTCGCTTACTTCGGATACGGTATAGTCGCCAATCCGCAAGCCCTCAATCACGATTTCTCCGTTCTTCTCTGTCTTAAAGGTCTTGTCATAGTTCACGCCTGTCACACGGAAAGAGAAGCCCTCCACCTTACCGTCAGAGGAAGTCTTTACGATTTTAAGAGAGCCTTTCTGTGCTGCGTTGATAAAGCCAACACCCGCCTCGTTTTCCACGGTGTAGGTCTTGCCGTTCTCCTCGATGGATACAGCATAAACATCTTCATCAAGCACAAAGCCTTTCGGAGCTTTGGTTTCCTTTACCAGATATTTGCCGTAGCGGAGTTCACTCATCTGGTAAACGCCGCCGTCAAGTTCTTTCATTTCGCCAAGCAGCGTATCGTCTTTATCCAGTTTCTCATCGCCATTGGTATCGGAGTAAACCTCAAATACCGCACCAGACAGCTTGTTGTCGGGATAATCCTCATCAACCTTTGTCAAAGCGATATTGCCCTTAATGAAGTAGTTGACCAGTTCGATTTCCACAACTTCGTCCACCTTGCCGATAGTCACGGCGATTTCTTCCTCAGAGAGTACATATCCCTTCGGGCTTTCGATTTCACGGATTATCCAAGTTCCATACGGCACTTTGGCAAAAGAAAAACTACCATCATCTTTTGATGTGGTAGCGGCAATCGCATTTTCCTTTGTAAACTCGGTAGTTCCTGTCTTGAAGATACCGATAACTGCACCGCCCAGAGTTTTTCCGTCCTCATCAGATTTCTTACCGCTTACAGAGCCGTAAATAATGTCATTTGTGATAGCTTCGCCCTCGTTGGCTGTAATGCGGACAGTTTCGGTATCCTGTCCTGCGTATTCAAAAGTAACAGGGTATTTTGCATCGCTGACAATATATGCGGAGTTGGTCGAGATTTCCTGCACATAATAGCTGCCCATCGGCAGGTCGCTGATTGCTTTCCCGTGACCGCTTTCATCAAGGGAAATGACCTCAATCAGACCGTCCGCAGGAATGGTCTTTCCATCTGCGGCTGTGAGTTCCTCCGCCGCATACAAGCCAAAGGTCACATCAAAGATTTCTCCATTCTTGCCAATGCCGTAGGCTTCATCAATGGCAAGGCTCTTGATGAGGTCTATTTCAACACGCTGTCTTTCATTATAGAAAGAAGTAGCCGTTTCCGTTACATCAACATTCTGTCCTGCATATACAAGCTCAACAAAATGGACTTCCTCATTCAGCACCATTCCATACGGAGCTGTGATTTCCTTAACCGCATATTTTCCAAGATACAGTTCTTTGGATTTTGCTGTACCGTCCTTTCCTGTTGTAACGGTGTCCACAACCTCGCCCTTGTTTGCTCTGACCGTTCCGTCCAGAGTGACAATATCCTCGGCTGCGGTAATCTCATAGACTGCACCCTCAAGACCGCTGACAGAGAAAATCGGCTGATACAATCCCTTATCGCCTGCAACGGAGCTGAATACCTCGCCAGACTTTTCTACGGTAATTGTGCCTTTCTGTGCCATATTGGAACGTACTACCTCAATAACGGTAATGCCGCTTTCTTCCTCGGAATTTTCCTGCACCACATCAAAATAAACAGGCTCGGAATTTAAGACATACCCATACGGGGCTTGTACTTCCACAAGGGAATAGCCTTTGCCGTATTCCAATGTCTGCGGTGTGATAAGGTCGCCGTCTGCCGTAGTATAGAAGGTGTCAATGGTCGTCACTTCGGGATAAGTGAAAGTCATAGTCACAAGATTTCCATTCGGGTCGTAAATCTGGAAGCCTGCACCTGCATACGGGATTGTATTGCCTGTTTCCACATCTTTCTTTACGATTTTGATATAGCTCTCAAAGTTAGCGTTGTTGATAAGGTAGCGGTAGGTCTGACCGTCCTTGCTGATAAACACATCAAAGTCTTTCATCAGCTCACGCCCCTCCCAACCAGAGGTCTGACGGACGGTATAAATGCCATACGGCATATCCTTTGTCTGGGCAAAGCCGTTCTCGTCACAGGTCAGCACATCACGCTCGGTTTCCTTTGCATTTTCATAGCTGTCTGCGGATTTGAGGAACACTTCAAATACCGCACCTTCTTCAGGTGTTTCAATCTGGGTTTCTCCGTTGTCCGTATGCTTGATGATTGCGATATTGCCTTTGATGACCTGTTCATTCACATCGTTTGCGGTACTGTTCAGCTCTACCGTGTATAGCTCTGGTTCTGCACCTACCTTGTGGATTGCGGTATCCAGAAGATACCCCTCGGACGGGCTGATTTCACGGACAGTCCAATCATTGTCACAGATATAATACTTGGTCGTAAACTGACCGTTTTCATCAGTCGTGTAGGTGTCAATCAGTTCCTCACCCTTATAGATGCCGTAAACCGCACCTGCAAGGGAAGCGTCGCCCTGCGGAGAACCTGTTTCTGCATCGGTCTTTGTCACAGTCACTTGGAATTTCTTCAACACATTGTCGAAGCTGCGTTTTGTGACCTTGTTCCATTCAATCGGAGCTGTCTGGGAAGCAGGAACGACATAGCGGACTGCGGTATCCACTTCCTCAACCACATACGGGGTATCGCCACTGATAAGGACATTTTCAAACTTAGCCAGTCCGTTTTTATCAGTCACGGCATACTCGTCAACAGGCAAGCCGCTTAAAGATGTGCCATAAAGGTGGAATTTCATTCCCTCCACCAGATTGTCCTCGGAAGTCTTGACGATTTCCAGACTGCCACGCTTCAAAGTATTGCTGAAGGTCACAGTAGAGGTTTTTCCTCCGATAAGTGTGACGGTCTGGGTTTTTTGCGGCTCATAACGGTCAATAGACTGTTCTGTGACCGTATAAGTGCCAGGGAATAATCCCTCCACGGAGACAGAGCCGTCCTTTCCTGTCTTAACTGTTTTATTGAAGTTATCACCTTTGATTGTAAAAGAGATGCCCTCCACAACTCCGTCCTCAGAAGTCTTTTTGAGGGCAATCGTGCCTGTCGGCGTTTCGATATTGATATATGCAGACACGGTATCAGCATTCTCCACACCTGTTACCAAATCCTGCAAGTTCGGGTCGCCATAGGCAATGAGCTTTGCACTGCTGCTGACAGTCGGCACATTGTTCCTCTTTGCCGTAATGCGGACAGAACCGCTGATAGCTACGGTGGAGCTGATTGTCAGCTTATTTCCAGACTTCGATACACTCACATTGCTGTCAGAGCTTGAAAAGCTGTAATCGGAAAGGACGCCGTTGCTGTCCGTCAATGTGGTGCTGTACTTTCCGTCCTTGTAGGCAAGCTCCTTTGTGATGTCATTCTTACCGCCCGACATAAAGCTCGGAATGGTGTTATGCTCACGCAGCATTGCAACAATCTGGTCATACACTGCCCTTGCTCCGCTGTTGGCATAATTTGAACCGAAGTGCAGGCTGTAAACGGTAGTGCTTGTCTGGTTATATGAGCCTGTGGCTTCACGGCAGCCTGTGACAAACTCCCAAACGAGTGTCTGCGTGGCAAGCCATTTTTCATCATCACTTCCCGACAGATTATTTCGGTTGCCCTGATACCCATAGAGCAGGGCAAGCCCAACCGCCTTTTTCTGATTGGCTGAAAGGGCGTTCCAAGTATCAGAGGAAGCCTTTTTCAAGGTGTTTCCTGTTTTCAGCGGTACTCCCGGCTGAATACAAAACGCATTCTCTCCGTCCACAAACATACGGTACTTGTAATTTCCCGTTCCGCCTGCGGTATAGCCGCCGATATTCGCACTGGAATTGTACCTCATCGCATTACCGTTGCTGTCATAGGTGTGGGAAAAGGAAATCGTCCCGATGTCACCCGCAGCAAACGCCGTCGCAGGCATTATGGATAATGCCGTGACCGCAGCCATTACAAAAGCCGCAGCCTTTTTGAACAATTTAGGGATTTTCATAGTTACCTCCTGTAATTTAGATTGAATATTTTGCCTTACTGACCGAAAAAAGCTGCCCGTTATGGACAGCCTAAAGTATTTCTTTTCTCGGATAGTTACTGGCAGTAGTTAGGGGGTGAGGTGTGGAGAGGGGGAAGCCAAAATAATGGCTATCCACTCAAATGGGCAGACCTCGCCCTCGATGTGTGGCTATCTCTCGTGAGCCTTGTTCCGCTGCAAGTGTCGGTTATAAAACTCTAACGCCTTGACAACAAAATCCGTTTCCTGCCCTCTGGGAACAGTCTTGGGAATGAGCTTGGTTATCCTCTCGTCACGGAAAGCAGGTTTTTCCTTCTGGTTGGGCTTTTCTTCCTCCATAATGGACTGGATAACCTCGGAAGTGAGCTTGCCGTCTTGGTTATACTTCTTCATTTTGATAGCCTGTGCCAATGACGGGGTAGCATCGTTGTACTCCATTGCTTCAAGCAGGGTGTATTGCTGTTCCTCGGTCAGATAAGAAACCTCAACCGCAGGACGAAAAGCAATCTGCCTTTCATCTACCATTTGCAGGATTTCGGGAACAAGCTCCGTTAGACGGATATAGCGGCGGATTTGCTCACGGCTTTCTCCAACCTCTTTACCCAGTTTCTCATTTGTTCGAGTAGTATCTAAATCTGACACCATTGGTGTCAAATTATCTTTGCTCGGTCTGCCTGCTTGCCTGTTCATAGCTTCCAACCGCATTTTATACGCAAAGGCTTTTTCACTCGGTAGAATAACAGAGCGTTGGAGATTACTTTCCACCATAACAATAATGGCTTCGTCACGGGTAAGCTCTTTAACCTCGCATTTCAGCGTTTCAAGCCCCGCAAGTTCACAAGCCTTTTTTCGCCTGTGACCACTGATAAGCTCATACCGTCCGTTCTCTTTTAAGCGAACTGTCGCAGGGGTCATTACACCGTTTCGCTTGATACTCTCGACAAGCTGTTCCATATCCTCGTCCATTAAAACCTTGAACGGGTGGTCTGGAAACTCGTCAATCTCCGATATGGGAATATCCCTTATCTTAGAGAGCTTTGCTTCCTCACGGCTTTCGTCCGTCTGAAAAAGGTCATCGTATGCGGTCAGCTCGATTTTGGTTTCTCTGCTTCTCGCCAATCTCTGCCACCTCCTTTCCAAATTGCTCATAGGCTGCGGCAACCTTGCCGCTTTTGTCGTAGGCAAAGATACTTTTTCCCTCTGCGGTAGCTTCCACCGCACGGATAGAATGAGGTATCTCGGTATCAAATACCTTGATTTTCTTACCGTATGCACTTTTGACCGTTGCCGTAATTTCCTTAGAAATGTTGATACGGGGCATTACCATAGTCATTAAGATACCGTCTATCCGCAGCTTTGGGTTGATTTGCCGCTTGACCATTGATACGGAGCGAAGCAAAAGCTCCAGACCTTTAGCCGAGAGATAGTGGGGCTGTGTCGGGATAATCACGCTGTCAGCCGCCGCCAGAGCATTGATGGTTATCATGCCTAAGCTCGGCATACAATCAATAAGCGCATAATCGTAATTCTTTTTAACCTCATTGACATAGGTTTTCAGCACACGCTCACGGCTCATTGCATTGATTAGCCTTACCTCAAAGCCCGACAGCTCAATGTTTGACGGAAGTAGGTCAACGTCCTCGCTGTGGTGGATAATACCCTGTGAAGCATCAAGCGTTTTATCGTCTATGATGTTCTGCATCACAGTAGAGAGCGTTATGGGAATATCGTCTGGTCTGTTATAGCCCAGAGCCATCGTGAGATTTGCCTGTGCATCGGCATCAATCAGCAGGACTTTTTTACCCTGCTGCACCAGACTTACACCCAGATTGACCGCTGTGGTTGTTTTTCCGACGCCACCTTTCTGGTTAGTCAGAGCAATTACTTTGCAATTTGACATAGATGCGTCCTCCTTTCACATAGATTTAGCCACTTTGTCAAGGTAGCTATGTAAACAGTACCAGAGAACGCAAAAAAGCCGCCTACTCTTAAAATCAATAAGAATAAGCGGCTTCGTAATTTGCCTTAGACATATTCAATTTTCATTCTCTTGGTCGGTGCATTTATGACCTTAAAAATAAGCTCGTCAATACAATCCGTATATCTGCCTTGCTGTATGAGCTGATTTTTTAACTCTACAAGGCTATGTATCAAAAGTTTTCTTTCGTGGCTATCCAAATACAGATGATTAAATTTCTCTCTCATAAGCGCACCTCCACTTCTTTAGCTTCATTATATTGGAAAGCAGGGGAAAGGACAAATCTGCAAAAAGGGACAAAAAATAAGCGTACCACTATTTCTAATGATACGCTTATCGTATTTAACTGTTAATCAAGGTCTATGAATACCCTTACAGTGGTATCTCTCCACTGATTTTTCCTTACATACTGTCCGTTAGCCTTTCGATAGGCTGCTGCCTGCTCGAAACTAAGCGGCAATTCAAAGGAAAGAGAACTCCTACCTATTTGCGATAGCTGCCTGGGCTGCTGCCAATCTTGCGATTGGCACTCTGAAAGGTGAACAGGACACATAATCCAGACCTATTTTATTGAAGAATTCCACGGATGACGGGTCGCCGCCATGCTCGCCGCAGACACCGATATGCAGTTTCGGATTAACCGGACGACCAAGGTCAATGGCCATCTTCATCAGTTTGCCGACACCCTTCTGGTCTACCTTGGCAAATGGATCACTCTCATAAATCTTGGCATCATAGTAAGCGTTCAGGAATTTGCCTGCATCATCTCTTGAGAAACCGAAGGTCATCTGTGTCAGATCGTTGGTACCGAAACTGAAGAAGTCCGCCTCGGATGCAATCTCATCCGCTGTCAGTGCTGCTCTCGGAATTTCAATCATTGTACCAACTTCATATTTCAGATCAATACCAGATGCTTTAATTTCTGCATCCGCTGTTTCTACAACAGTTCTCTTGACATATTTTAATTCCTTGATTTCGCCTACCAGCGGAATCATAATCTCAGGCACCAGTGTCCATTCAGGATGTGCCTTCTGGACTTTGATGGCGGCGCGAATAACTGCTCTTGTCTGCATGACAGCAATCTCAGGATAGGTGACACTTAAACGGCAGCCGCGGTGTCCCATCATCGGGTTGAATTCATGAAGTCCCTGAATGATGCCTTTAATATGATCAATGCTCTTGCCTTGAGCTTTTGCTAATTTCTCAATATCCTCTTCCTCTGTAGGAACAAATTCATGCAATGGCGGGTCAAGGAAACGAATCGTTACCGGCAGTCCTTCCATGGCCTCATAAATCTGTTCAAAGTCATCCTGCTGATACGGCAGAATCTTCTCAAGCGCTTTTTCGCGTTCTTCCTTCGTCTCTGCACAGATCATTTCACGGAAAGCATCAATTCTGCCCTCGCCGAAGAACATATGCTCGGTACGGCAAAGACCGATACCCTGTGCACCGAGTTCACGGGCTTTTCTGGCATCTCTAGGTGTATCTGCATTGGTACGAACACCCATAGTGCGGTACTTGTCCGCCCAACTCATAATACGTTCGAATTCACCGGCAATAGTTGCATCAACGGTTGGAATAATACCTGCATAAATCTTGCCTGTTGAACCATCTATGGAAATAGCATCACCTTCGTGATATTCTTTGCCACCGAGGGTAAAGCGTTTATTCTCTTCATCCATGACGATATCGCCGCATCCAGATACACAGCATTTACCCATACCACGGGCCACAACCGCTGCATGGGATGTCATACCGCCGCGAACAGTCAGGATGCCCTGAGCTGCCTTCATGCCTTCGATATCCTCCGGGGATGTCTCAAGACGGACAAGCACAACCTTTTCACCCCGATCTGCCCATTCTTTGGCATCATCTGCCGAAAATACAATCTTGCCGCAGGCAGCACCAGGAGAAGCACCAAGGGCTTTACCGATTGGAACGGCATTCTTTAAAGCGGCCTGGTCAAACTGTGGATGAAGCAATGTATCAAGGTTACGCGGGTCAATCATGGCCACTGCCCTTTTTTCGGAAATCATGCCTTCATCTACTAAATCACAGGCAATCTTAAGTGCAGCCTGAGCGGTACGTTTGCCGTCACGAGTCTGCAGCATATAGAGATGACCATTTTCAATAGTAAATTCCATATCCTGCATATTTCTGTAATGGTCTTCAAGTTTATGGCAGATACCAACAAACTGGTCATAAACATCCGGCATAATCTCCTGCAGATGAGAAATCTTCTGTGGTGTACGGACACCGGCCACAACATCTTCACCCTGGGCATTCAGAAGGAATTCACCCATAAGACGATTCTCACCGGTTGCCGGGTCACGGGTAAAGGCAACACCTGTACCGGATGTCTCTCCCATGTTGCCGAAAGCCATCATCTGTACATTGACAGCAGTTCCCCATGAATATGGAATATCATTGTCCATACGGTAAACATTAGCTCTTGGGTTGTCCCAGGAACGAAAAACAGCTTTGATGGCATAAATCAGCTGATCTGTCGGATCATCCGGGAAGTCTTTGCCGACTTTCTCTTTATATTCGGCTTTGAACTGGTCTGCCAGTGCGTGCAGATCATCTGCTGTCAGGTCGATATCCAGCTTGATGCCCTTTTCAGCCTTCATCTTGTCAATGAGTTCTTCAAAATACTTCTTGCCCACTTCCATAACGACATCGGAATACATCTGGATAAATCGTCTGTAGCAATCCCAGGCCCATCTTGGATTGCCGGACTTCTTCGCCAGGACATGAACGACTTCCTCGTTCAATCCGAGATTCAGGATTGTGTCCATCATGCCGGGCATGGAAGCTCTGGCACCGGAACGAACGGATACAAGGAGCGGATTCTCTTTATCACCGAATTTCTTGCCGGTAACCTCTTCCATTTTTGCAATAGCTTCCATAATCTGGTCAAGAATCTCCTGATTGATATATCGTCCATCCTCATAGTACTGTGTACAAGCTTCTGTTGTAATTGTAAAACCTTGCGGAACAGGTAAACCGAGATTCGTCATCTCCGCCAGGTTGGCACCCTTGCCACCTAACAGTTCTCGCATACTTGCATTACCTTCTGTAAACATATAAACCCACTTGCGCATTATAAATCCCCCTTAATTGCTTGTGTACCTAGAATCACAATGAAATCCCGGTGCAGAATTCAAGTCTGCTGCGCTGATATATTTTCCATCTGAATTCATGTGCAAAATACACTACAAAATGATATATACTACAAGTTCCAATATCTATATTTTAGCACTTTTTTCTTAAAAAGCAAATGCTATATAGTGAATATTTAACAAATATTTGCCAGTTATCATTCGGCATATGCATACATCATCCAATAAACTGCACAATTATCAATAGCCTATTCAATTCTTCGACTATAGACAACATAAAAGGCATGTAAAAAATCATTTTTCACATGCCTTTTCAGTCGTATTTTTAAATCATCTTAGTAAGCCAATTTCTCCATGAAGTAAGCTGTCAGATCTTCAATCTTCACACGTTCCTGTTCCATAGTATCTCTGTCTCGAACAGTTACGCAGCCATCTTCTTCGGAATCGAAATCATAAGTAACACAGAATGGTGTGCCGATTTCATCCTGTCTTCTGTATCGCTTACCGATATTGCCTCTGTCGTCATATTCGCAGTTCCAGTTCTTGGAAAGTTCTGCATAGACAGCTTCTGCTTTCTCACCCAGTTTCTTGGATAATGGGAGTACACCAATCTTGACAGGAGCCAGTGCCGGATGGAAATGAAGAACTGTACGCATATCCGGTTTCTCTTCTGTGCCGATATTCTCCTCATCGTATGCGCCGCAGAGGAATGCAAGTACCACACGGTCAGCACCCAGAGAAGGTTCAATGACGAATGGGATGTATTTCTCTTTCTTACCTTCATCAAAGTATGTCAGATCTTCGCCGGAAACTTCCATATGACGTGAAAGGTCATAGTTGGTTCTGTCTGCAATGCCCCATAACTCGCCCCATCCGAACGGGAAGAGGAATTCAATATCGGAAGTTGCTTTGGAATAGAAGGAAAGCTCTTCAGCTTCGTGGTCTCTGACTCTCATCTCATCCGGTTTGATACCCAGAGTCTGAAGCCAGTTAATACAGAATTCTTTCCAGTATGCGAACCATTCAAGGTCTGTATCCGGTTCACAGAAGAATTCCAGTTCCATCTGTTCAAATTCTCTTGTTCGGAAAGTAAAATTGCCTGGTGTGATCTCATTTCTGAAAGACTTACCGATCTGTCCGATGCCAAATGGAATCTTCTTACGGGATGTTCTCTGGACATTCTTGAAATTAACGAAGATACCCTGTGCAGTTTCAGGTCTCAAATAAACGGTATTCTTCGCATCTTCTGTTACACCCTGGAATGTCTTGAACATCAGGTTGAACTGACGGATATCTGTGAAGTTATGCTTGCCGCAGGTTGGACAGCAGATATTCTTCTCATCGATGAAGTTGACCATCTGTTCGTTAGACCAGCCATCAACGGAACCTTCCAGTTCAATACCGTTGTCCTGACAGAAATCTTCGATCAGTTTGTCTGCTCTGAATCTTTCATGACATTCTTTACAATCCATCAGCGGATCTGAGAAACCGCCCAGATGGCCGGATGCAACCCATGTCTGAGGGTTCATCAAAATGGCACAGTCAACGCCCACATTGTATGGATTCTCCTGGATGAATTTCTTCCACCAGGCTTTTTTTACATTGTTTTTTAATTCAACGCCAAGGTTACCGTAGTCCCATGTATTGGCAAGTCCGCCGTAAATTTCTGAGCCCGGATAAACAAATCCGCGGGCTTTAGCAAGTGCTACGATTTTTTCCATTGTTTTTTCCATGTTCTTTACCTCGCAATTTTATTTATGCTATCAAGTGAAAGATCACTTGAAGAGAATCACTGACGGATCATCCGAAGTCTGAACTGTATGATCATCCACCAGAGATACATTTTTACTGTAGTACATAATCTTACCGTTGGTCTGAATGCGCACAGAACTATCTGTATAAATGAGATGAAGATGCTTATGCTCGGACAGATCTTTAAAAGTAGTCTCCTCTCCGCTTTTCACCTCAACCAGACCATCTATATCTGCAATACGTTCATCTGAAGCAGCTTCTTCCATTGAAAGAAATTCAAAATCCGTCTCATTGAAAGCGTCATAGATATCCATATTCAAATATCCAAGTGCCATTGCCGCAGTTTTTGCATCCGGGTCCGTCTCAACATAATGAACGGAAACAGCTGTAATTTCTTCATCATCCGATTTCTTATCCTTCGGCTGCTCCTGAGGATTGGCCTGATTGAATGCATCCACCTGCTTGTTGACATACGCTGTCAAGTCTGACAAGGAATAATACTCCTTGTCAAAGGATTCGATTACAACTTCCTCGACAGAACCGTCTCCATTTACGCCGATCGTCGACTCTGTCACATTGGACAAATCAACTTTCCTTCCGGTACATCCGGCCAGAAGCGTCATGCACAGCAATACAGCCGGTAATATGCAATGCTTCATTATATGACCTCCTGTCTGTGTATGTCTCATTCATTGTATCCTTAAAATACCAGTTTTTCAATCCCTTTTTGAGAATTCTTTTACTTTACACATCTTCCATCATCGTCAATATTTCAAGAGACTTAAAACGCCTGTCAATATATTGGTTTCGATAACGTTCGATGATTGACTTGAGATTATTAAGGACATCATCGGAGACCGTAAATGTATATATTGTTTCAATAGGTGTACTGATAATATACTGCATGGTATAAATGGCTGCCGGGCTTATAGAAATCGTTGTCATTTTCTCATGTCCGGCGCATTTCTCGCAGAGCAGTCCGCGATAACGGGCACTGAAAACAGATAGATTTTCTGTTGTATGACAGCAGGCACACTCAAAGCATTGCGGACATTCTCCGTTAACAGCCATAATTTTCAATTCATAGATACACCGGATTAAAGGATAGGCAATGGTTTTCTTGCACAGCGCCCGCACAGTCTGATAGAGAAGCTTTAGCATTTCCAGATCATCTGCGTTTTCACGGCCATAATAATCAGCAAATTCAAGAAAATAGCAGCCATAACAGGTGGCATCCATGTCTTTTCGAAATTCCTCGAAGTAATTCATTACTTTAACACTGGAGATTGTATAAGCACTGCGGCCTTCCAGTAACATAAATTCTCCGAATACAAAAGGCTGTGCAGCTGCCATCAGACTATTGCCGGGCCTTTTGGCGCCTCGGGCAAACCCGTGAATCTTGCCCCGTTCCTTTGTCAGAATGACAACCCTTTTATCATATTCTCCCACAGCCATCGTTGAGATCACCATACCTGTGACTTTTACCAACTCAGCCATTTGGACACATCTTTCCTAGTATTCTTTCTTATCGTAACCAAAGTTCTTGATGAGAAAATCGCTGTCTCTCCAGTCTTTCTTAACTTTGACCCAGAGTTTTAAGTTGACTTTCTTTCCAAGCATATCCTCGATTTCCGGTCTGGCCTGAGAACCGATTTTCTTAAGCATGGCGCCCTGTTTGCCGATAATAATGCCTTTGTGAGAATCACGTTCACAGATAATGGTGGCATCAATATCAATGAGCCTGCTGTTGCGTGCTTTCATCTGATCAATAGAAACAGCGATGCCGTGAGGTACTTCTTCATTCAGGGATCGTAAGGCCTTTTCGCGGATCAACTCTGCAACAATCTGTCTCTCCGGCTGATCCGTAACGGTATCTTCATCGTAGAACTGCGGACCATACGGCAGATATTTCATGATGACTTTGATTAAATCTTCTGTATTGTCCCCTTTAAGTGCAGAACATGGAACGATTTCTGCAAAATCACAGATATCTTTGTATGCGTCGATGCTTTTGAGGATTTCTTCTCTCTTTACGGTATCAATCTTATTGATAACAAGAATAATCGGTGTTTTCGTTTTTCTTAACTGTTCTGCAATATGCTGTTCACCGGCACCGATAAAAGTCGTTGGTTCAACAAGCCAGAGAATGACATCCACTTCACTTAAAGTGCGTTCTGCAACTGTTACCATGTACTCGCCCAGTTTATTCTTGGCTTTGTGGATACCCGGTGTATCCACAAAAACAATCTGGCCTTCTTCGCTTGTGTAAACCGTCTGAATGCGGTTTCTTGTTGTCTGCGGTTTATTGGATGTGATGGCTATTTTCTGTCCGATCAAATGGTTCATTAATGTGGATTTGCCAACGTTCGGACGACCGATCAGTGTTGCAAATCCGGATTTGTATTGTTGATTCATAAATTCTCCCCTGTTTGATTCTCAAGACATTTTTATATGTCTTATGTTTCCTAAATTGAACTGCTTAAAGCTTTTGAATCACTTGGTATGCTATTGAGTAAGCTGTGCCACGTATTCAAAACGGTCCTTTTCTTCTGTGATCTTGCTTTCACTGCCTACAACGCAGATATGACCGGCTTCAATGACTGACGCAACAGCCTTTGAAAGGCCTCTCAGATCGTCAACAGTTGTTGCAAGAAGCTCATCTCTGTTCTTCTGTATCTGTTCAAAACTGCGTTCCCCGAGAAACGCTGCCAGTGAACGGTTTCCCTTCATAGAAGCTGTCATCGGCAGGTCGATGGCACCAACGGCACCGATGATATACTTCGTCAATTCTCTGTCATCTAATGCCAGAGACCGGACATAGTCGGCTGCGTTCGCATAAATATCATAAGTCTTTGCAAGATTCGGATCTCTGTAAGAAGTGAAATAACCATTGCCACTTGGCGCAAAACCGCACATACAGCCGTATGCACCGCCTTTGACTCTGACATTATTCCAGAGGTATTCATTGCCCAACACATTCTTCAGCACATTCATACTGCCGCTGTAAGCCATACCTGATCCCCCAAAATTGCCTACACAGGCATTATACTGTACCATACCGGATGTGATAAAAGCTTCATTGTGTCTCGGGCATGTGCCGATGGTTTTGACTGCACAGTCGACAGCGCTCATCGGCGCAGTGTATAACTTGCCGGCAAAAGATACGAGTGGCTTTGTACATATCTGCATGCCTTCATGATCAACGGTCATATCCGCCATAAGGTATGCTTTTCTGAAAATCTTCTGACCGATTGTCTGCAATTTATGAATGATTTCTGTTTTTCTGGTGTCATAATCTTTCAGTATCGCACACAAGAACTGATAGAAAGCAATGCCTTCTACGAGTTCTTTGTACCAGCTGCCCTGGTTGAAATAAGACATGGCTCTGTTTACAGCCGTTGAATGACCATTTGACATAAAGCCCATTTCAAGACGGGATTTCAGCTGGTTTAGAATCTCTTTCAGACGCTTCTCATCATCAAAATGGGTATGAAGTAAAATATCTTCAAATAATTCAAACATCTTTGGCACTTTGCTGTACAGGACTTTGCCGGACATTTCAAATCGTGGCTTATAAGTATCACTGCCCTGAAGACCGTAAATGTTCACTGCTGTCCGAAGACCGCCGGTATATAAATTCACCTCATCTGTCAGTTCCTGATAGGTATAGTGATCTGTGTTCATATTGCCAAGAACTTCTGTCAATATGCCGAGATAAGGAACCTCTTCCGCATCTATATGGGAAATATCAAACAGCAGATCAACATAAGCAATTCGATTAGTTTCAATTTCGTGCTGCAGAATAGCAATACCTTCTTCCGACAACACCTTATTGTAGATAGGTTCAGCCTCTTTGCGGATATCATCAATTGTCAGCAGTGGGATCATTTCAAGGATCTCTTTTGGCGATGGTTCACTCTGATATTGCTTCAATTCTTCGGTGGCTGCAATGAGCTGCTCCAGTTCTTCCTCTGAAAGGGAAGCCTTGTATTCTGCCAGCTGATCAGCCAATGCCTGCTCTTTTCTTGCTGCGAGCCCCTTAGATGGGCAAAGCAGATAAACAGAACAGTGGGTATTATCAATCATATAGTGTCGGATCAAGTCCTCAAAATATCCCTTGGAAAGGCCCTCTCTTAATTCATCATAAACTGCCTGGAATTTCAGATGAACAAAAGGCTTATTGTCATCATAGAGCCAGCTGTCCATTAACTGTAATCCGTACATCAGCCCCTTTGGCCAGCGGCCGAAATCACCTTCTCTTGACTTGAATTCATAATAATTCAAGGCGCCTTCAAGTGTCTTGTGGTTCAGCCCGCCATCTGCCAGCTTCTTTAATTCAGTTTGGATCACCTGAACAATTTCATCTCTGTCTTCTTCATTAATATTCTTGATGATAATGGACAAATATGGCTGTATCAGACTTGTCTCGAACATACCATAGATATCTTCCCCAAAGCCTTTGTCTAAAAGCGCCTGTTTCAAAGGTGCTCCGGGAGCTTCCATCAGTGCATATTCAAGAATCTGAAACCCAAGGCAAAGCTTGGCATCAAGGCTGTCACCAACGACCCAGCTGTATGCCATATAAGCGGCATTGTCTTCTCTGTCATCATTGCCGATCGGGTATTCACCACGGGTGACAGAAGTGTGGGCAAATGGAGCCTGCTTTGCAATAGCGGAATCTACCCGGGTATTATCAAATTGGCATAGGTATGCTTCATCAATAAAAGCCAGTTTCTCTGCCACGTCCATATTGCCATACAGGTAAATGTAGCTGTTGGATGGATGATAATACTTCCTGTGGAAATCCAGAAACTGCGCATAGGTCAGTTGTGGGATGACATCCGGATCACCGCCGGACTCGACACTATAGATGGTGTCCGGGAACAGTGTATCGGTGATCTTTCTATATAAAATCTGTTCGGGTGCTGAAAAAGCGCCCTTCATTTCATTATAGACAACACCATTGTAAATAAGGGGTGCGTCCTTGTCTGTTAACTCATAATGCCAGCCTTCCTGTCTGAAGATCTCATCATGAATATAAATATTCGGATGAAAAACGGCATCCAAATAGACATGCATCAAATTCTGAAAATCTGCATCATTGCAGCTGGCAATAGGATAAACCGTCTTGTCCGGATAGGTCATCGCATTCAAAAATGTATTAAGAGAGCCCTTCGCCAATTCTACAAAAGGGTCCTTGGCAGGAAACTTCTCTGAACCGCACAAAACCGAGTGTTCCATAATATGGGCAACGCCGGTACTGTCCTTTGGAGGAGTTCTGAAACCAATATTGAAGGTTTTATTTTCATCATCATTAGCCAGAACAGCGATTCTTGCACCGGTTTTCCTGTGTCTGAGCAGTGCTGCCTGGGATTTGATCTCATCTATATATTCCAGACTGACGATTTCATAGGCCGCCGGAATATGAGTAAATTTGTCTGTCATTTTATGCCTCCTGATCATTTTCGCATTCGTGCCATCTATTATAACACATTTTGTTATTAATCGTAAACAAGGGTCATCCTTTTATTATCCGGCTGTTGGATAAAAATATGCAAAAAGCTGCTGCAAAATTGAAAATTCTTCTTCAATCCTGCAGCAGCCGACTTATTGTTTGAAATTTTGCTTGGCTCTGAACAGTTACAGATTAAGCATCGACACTGTAGTTTGGTGCCTCTTTTGTAATGTGAATATCATGCGGATGGCTTTCTTTCAAAGCTGCCGCAGAAATCTTCACGAAACGTCCGTTTTCTTTCAGTTCTTCAATTGTTCTTGCACCGCAGTAACCCATACCTGCACGGAGACCGCCAAGGAGCTGGAATACAGTGTCTTCAACGAAGCCTTTGTAAGCAACACGGCCTTCAACACCTTCAGGAACCAGTTTCTTGGCATCTGACTGGAAGTATCTGTCCTTGCTTCCGTTTTCCATAGCAGCGATAGAACCCATGCCTCGGTAAACTTTGTATTTTCTTCCCTGATACAATTCGAAGCTGCCCGGGCTTTCATCACAACCTGCGAACATGCTGCCCATCATGCAGACATTGGCACCAGCTGCGATTGCTTTTGTTACATCACCGGAATACTTGATACCGCCATCAGCGATAATCGGAATATTGTGTTTCTTGGCTGCTTCATAACAATCCATAACAGCTGAGATCTGAGGAACACCGATACCGGCAACAACACGTGTTGTACAGATAGAACCAGGTCCGATACCAACCTTGACACAGTCGACACCAGCTTCGATCAGTGCTTCTGTTGCTTCTGCTGTGGCAACATTGCCTGCGATAACCTGGAGATCCGGATAAGCATCCTTGACCATATGAACGGTACGAAGAACATTGGCTGAGTGGCCGTGTGCCGTATCGATAACGATAACATCAACATGGGCCTTAACAAGTGCATCTACACGGTCAAGAATATCTGCTGTAACACCAACACCTGCACCGCAGAGCAGACGTCCCTGGGCATCCTTTGCAGACAGCGGATACTTGATCTGCTTCTCAATATCCTTGATTGTGATCAGACCCTTGAGGTTGAAGTTATCATCAACAATCGGAAGTTTCTCTTTGCGGGCCTGACCGAGGATCTTCTTGGCTTCCTCAAGTGTCACGCCTTCTTTGGCTGTAACTAAGCCTTCGCTTGTCATACACTCTTTGATCTTTTTGCTGTAGTCTGTTTCGAATTTAAGATCACGATTGGTCAGAATACCAACAAGCTTCTTGCCCTCTGTAATCGGCACACCCGAAATTCTGAACTTTGCCATCAGACGATCTGCATCTGCCAGTGTATGTTCAGGGGATAAATAAAATGGGTCTGTGATAACGCCATTCTCAGAACGCTTTACCTTATCTACTTCTTCCGCCTGGGCTTCAATAGACATATTCTTGTGAATAATACCAATACCACCCTGTCTTGCCATTGCGATGGCCATGCGGTGTTCTGTAACAGTGTCCATGCCTGCACTCATCAGAGGTACATTTAATCTGATTGTATTCGTCAGCCATGTAGAAATATCTACCTGGTTAGGAATGACTTCAGAATAGGCTGGTACAAGTAAAACGTCGTCAAATGTAATACCTTCGCCGATAATTTTGCTCATTGCATATTCCTCTCTTTCGTTATATAAGTTTGACAACCTATATTCTGTTCAGATCATAAGTTGTCATTGATAGTGACTTGCTTTAATTTTTAAAAAGTTTAACAAACTGTAAAAAAAATGTCAACCATTATTTTATTAGTATTATTAATACTATTTATTTTTCCGCCATGGACTGACATTTGTCTACCTACGTCTGACTTTATTCGGAGATGTTCTGAACATTGCATCTAAAATCTGCTCATTGGGTGTGAATTTAACGTAAATCTGCTGATTATTCCAATTGCCGATAATGACATAATTTGTCTGCATGACATTATTGGCACTGAAATCATAACGGTGACTATTTGGGTTCCTCCTGTATCCATCCAATTCATATGAATTCTCTGGGGCAACCAGTGTTATATTCTCCATGGAAAGGCTCATTCGGGTCTTTCGTTTATAATTGCCGATCAGTACATCAATATCCAGATCTCCGGATGTAAAGATGTATTCATATTCCAGCTTCTGCATTCTGACAACAAATATCACCAATGCCCATACCGGAATAAGCAAAATAAAAAACATCGGTACCAGCAGAATAATAACCGTTGAGAAAACTAATCCAACTATAATAGCCAGTGCTGCTTTCACTGTTTCGGGTGTTCCTCTTCTGCGGCTGACAAGCACCTCACAAAACGTATCTCCATTTGCACCATTATACATTCTTGTTCTCCTTTGTATTTCTTCTATGATCAAAGCCCGGCTTGTGGGCTCAGGTGCAGAATGCCTGCGTATCTATTATACACGATACAGACTGCGGGAACAAGTAAAGGGCTGCCGCAGTCTGCGACAACCCTCATCTTTTGTGAAAGTATTATGTGATTACATCATACCCATTCCGCCGCCCTGTGGCATTGGAGCTGGCACGTCTTTCTTAATTTCAGCAACTACAGATTCAGTTGTCAGAAGTGTAGAAGCAACACTTGTTGCGTTCTGCAGAGCACTTCTTGTAACCTTTGCAGGGTCAATGATACCTGCTTCTACCATGTTGACATATCTTTCGTTCAGTGCATCGAAACCAACACCAACTTCGCTTTCACGAACTTTGTTGATGATAACAGCACCTTCAAGACCTGCGTTGGCAGAAATATGGAACAGAGGTGCTTCAAGTGCTTTCAGAACAACGCCTGCACCTGTCTTCTCATCACCTTCAAGTGTTGCAGCATATTCAGCAACTTTCTTGGATGCATGGATATAAGCAGAACCACCACCACAGATGATACCTTCTTCAACAGCAGCCTTTGTAGCAGCTAAAGCATCTTCCATACGGAGTTTCTTTTCTTTCATTTCTGTTTCTGTAGCAGCACCTACACGAACGACACCTACGCCGCCAGACAGTTTAGCAAGTCTTTCCTGTAATTTCTCTCTATCAAAATCAGAAGTTGTTTCTTTTTCCTGAGCAGAAATCTGGTCAACTCTGGCTTTGATTGCTTCCGGAGCACCTGCACCATCAACGATGATCGTGTTCTCTTTTGTAACCTTAACGGATTTAGCACGACCAAGCATATCAAATGTTGTATCTTTTAATTCATAGCCGATTTCAGAAGAGATAACTGTACCGCCTGTCAGGATAGCGATATCCTGAAGCATTTCTTTTCTTCTGTCACCATAGCCAGGAGCCTTAACAGCAACAACTTTGAATGTACCTCTTAAGCTGTTCAGTACAAGTGTTGTCAATGCTTCACCTTCTACATCTTCAGCAATGATGAGTAACTTCGCACCGTTCTGAACAATCTGTTCAAGTACAGGCAGAATTTCCTGAATGTTGGAGATCTTCTTATCTGTGATAAGGATGTATGGGTTGTCAAGTTCAGCAACCATCTTGTCCATATCTGTACACATATAAGCGGACAGGAAACCTCTGTCAAACTGCATACCTTCTACCAGATCAAGTTCTGTATGCATTGTCTTGGATTCTTCAATTGTGATAACACCGTTGTTTGTAACCTTTTCCATAGCATCTGCAACCATTTCACCGACACTGTCATCGCCGGCGGAAATAGCAGCAACTCTTGCAATCTGAGCCTTGCCTGTTAATGTAGAGCTCATCTCTTTGATAGCGTCTACAGCAACTTCTGTTGCTTTCTGCATACCTTTTCTCAGGATGATTGGGTTAGCACCTGCAGCCAGATTCTTCATACCTTCATTGATCATAGCCTGTGCAAGAACAGTTGCTGTTGTTGTACCATCACCTGCTACATCGTTTGTCTTTGTAGCAACTTCTTTGACAATCTGAGCACCCATGTTTTCAAAAGGATCTTCAAGTTCGATGTCTTTGGCAATTGTAACACCATCATTTGTAATTAAAGGAGCACCGAAAGATTTGTCAAGGACAACGTTTCTTCCTTTTGGTCCAAGTGTCACTCTAACTGTATCTGCAAGCTGATTCACGCCTGCTTCCAGGGCTTTTCTAGCCTCTGCGCCATATTTAATCTCTTTAGCCATTGTAATTACCTCCAAATCTATAATTAAAAAATATAGGAATAAGTCTGTCTGAATAAATGATTATTCTACAACTGCAAGAATATCATTCTGTCTTACGATGATATATTCTTCGCCATCCAGCTTCACTTCTGTACCGGCATACTTAGAATAAATAACCTTCTGTCCTACAGCTACCTGCATTGTAACTTCCTTGCCATCGACAACACCGCCAGGTCCTACAGCAATAACTTCTGCTTCCTGCGGCTTCTCTTTAGCCTGACCAGCTAAAATAATACCGGATTTAGTCTTCTCTTCTGCTTCACACTGTTTTAATACAACTCTGTCACCCAATGGAACTAACTTCATATTAATATGCCTCCTTGATATTCTAATGGATATATAATCATCATTATCATTTGCTAGCACTCACCTGATTTGAGTGCTAATCGATGGTTATATATTATTTAATTTTTCAAAAATGTGCAACTTTATTCAGAGGTGATTATGTGCTGATATTATAATATTATCTCATTATTTCTCTTAAATACTCACTATATCTCTCATTTTTAAATTGTTAAATTGAGTAAAAACCCAAGAACAACTTTTGTATTAGAAGAACTTGCATTCAGCCAAAAGGAGTATGCTCTGCCAACTATGAGAAACACGCTCCGCGAGTTTCTCAAGTTATCGCGGCCTCTACACTCCGTTTCGGTCGTTGCTAAACAAGCGCCACTGGCGCTTAGCAACGCCAAGGTTTCGTGCAAGCACGGACTTTGGCTCGTTGCTCGCGTAAATAGCATAAAATGGATGTTGAATTGCTTGTTCAACATCCATTTTCAGTATTCTTGGAGCACACTCCACGTATTTTATTTATTCAATTTAAATGAACTCTTCAAAGAAACGATGCGGTTGAAAACAAGGGCATCCGGTTTGGAATCCTTACTGTCGATACAGAAGAAACCGTTGCGGACAAACTGATAGCTGTCTCCGCCCACTGCACCTTCAAAGTTCGGCTCCAGACAACAGTCTTTCAGAACAGTCAGTGAATTCGGATTGATATTCACGCTGCCGTCTTCATTGTAAACACTGCCTTTGGACTCATCAACAAGGTTCTCATAGAGACGTACTTCTGCCTTAACAGCTGTTTCTTTAGCTACCCAGTGGATTGTTCCTTTGACTTTGCGTCCTGTAAAGCCTGAACCGCTCTTGGTCGCTGGATCATAAGTACAGTGTACTTCAACCACATTGCCTGCTTCATCCTTCACAACATCTGTGCATGTGACAAAATAAGCACTCATCAGACGAACTTCGTTGCCAGGATAGAGACGGAAATACTTCTTAGGTGGTATTTCCATGAAATCATCCTGTTCGATGTAAAGTTCTCGGCCGAACGGTACTTTTCTTGTACCCAACGCTTCGTTCTCCTGATTATTCGGTACATCCAGGTATTCAATCTGACCTTCCGGATAGTTGTCGATCACAAGTTTCAGCGGATGAAGAACAGCCATCATACGAGGGCGCTTCATCTTCAGATCTTCACGGATACAGTAGTCAAGCATTGCATAGTCAACAGAGCTGTTGCTCTTGGATACACCCACCATCTCCATAAACATCTTGATGGATTCAGGGGTATAACCTCTTCTTCTCAGTGCTGCGATGGTTACAAGACGAGGATCATCCCAACCATCAACAATACCCTGATCAACCAGCTTCTTGATATAACGCTTGCCGGTTACGACATTAGTCAGATATAACTTTGCAAATTCAATCTGTCTCGGCGGCATCGGATATTCCAGTTCGCGGACAACCCAGTCGTAAAGCGGACGATGATCTTCGAATTCCAGTGTACAGATAGAATGGGAAATACCTTCAATGGCATCTTCAATCGGATGTGCAAAGTCATACATCGGATAAATACACCATTTATCCCCCGTATTGTGGTGAGTCATTCTGGCAACTCGGTAAAGGATCGGATCACGCATGTTGATATTCGGTGAAGACATATCGATCTTCGCTCTTAATACCTTGGATCCATCCGGATACTTGCCGTTTTTCATATCTTCAAACAACTGGAGATTCTCTTCAATACTTCTGTCACGATAAGGGCTGTTCTTGCCTGGTTCCTTTAATGTGCCGCGATATTCACGAATCTGATCAGCGGTCAGGTCACAGACATAAGCCTTGCCTTTCTTGATCAGCTTTACGGCTGCCTCATACATCTGATCAAAATAGTTG
This sequence comes from Coprococcus intestinalis, assembly GCF_023656595.1. Lineage (NCBI taxonomy): Bacteria > Bacillati > Bacillota > Clostridia > Lachnospirales > Lachnospiraceae > Coprococcus > Coprococcus intestinalis. The sequence goes on from NZ_JAMOKJ010000004.1 coordinate 218,114, forward strand.
GATGCAAAACGCACTTCTCCGTCATAGGCAGCGCCAAGCCATTCTACATCGGCAATGATAGACTGTACGAATTCTGTCTTCTCTTTTGTCGGGTTCGTATCATCAAAACGAAGATGGAACTTACCGTTATACTTCTTAGCCAGTCCATAGTTCAAAAGGATGGATTTGGCATGGCCGATATGCAGATAACCATTCGGTTCCGGTGGGAATCTTGTGCAGATCTCGGTATATTTGCCTTCTGCAAGATCCTTATCAATCGCCAGTTCAATAAAATTCTTCGTTACTGCTGGTTTTTCATTTAAATTGTCAGTTGCTTTTTCCATTTTTGGTCCTCCTGAATGCAGCAGGCCACTCCACCTGCCTGCACATATGAATTTCAAGTATCTCTGTTAGATATTGTACTCCGAACGAGAGAATACTACTAAATCATACCATATTTTTAAGGATTGTAAAGCCAAAAAAGCTGTTCTTTGGCTTTTATCCGAAAATATATACTATCCTAAACTAAATCATTTTCAGACAAAGGCTTCAGCAACAGCTTTTATAGTTTTTTGTTTTTATTTTATTCTGTTAATGCGTTTAATTCGACTATTTTATAGCTTCAAAAGCAGCGTCTAATGCAGAGATGAGATCCTCGACTTTTTCAATACCGATAGAAAGACGGATTGTGTTTGGTTTGATACCCTGGTCAAGCAGTTCTTCTTCTGTGCACTGGCTGTGTGTTGTTGTTGCAGGATGAATAACCAAGGATTTTACATCAGCAACGTTTGCAAGCAATGAGAAGATGGACAGGTGGTCAATGAAATCCTGTGCTGTCTTGGCATCACCTTTAATTTCGAATGTGAAGATGGAACCGCCGCCATTTGGAAGATATTTCTTATATAATTCATGGCTAGGTTCTGTTGGCAGTGATGGATGATGAACAGCTTCTACCTGCGGATGCTTTGAAAGATAATCAACAATCTTTAATGCGTTGCTGACATGGCGTTCTACTCTCAATGATAATGTTTCAAGTCCCTGAAGGAAAATGAATGCATGGAACGGTGAAAGTGTTGCGCCTGTATCTCTCAGGATGACTGCACGGATATAAGTAACAAATGCTGCAGGGCCTGCTGCATCTGTAAATGCAACACCGTGGTAGCTTGGGTTCGGATCGGAAATCCATGGATATTTGCCGGATGCTTTCCAGTCAAAGTTGCCGCTGTCAACGATGACACCGCCGATAGCTGTACCATGGCCGCCGATAAATTTTGTTGCTGAATGAACAACGATATCTGCACCGTATTCGATCGGACGAATCAGATAAGGTGTTGCAAATGTTGAATCAACAACCAGTGGAATGTGATGTTTATGAGCAATTTTAGACAGTTCCTCAATATCTACAAGATTTGAATTCGGATTACCAAGTGTCTCTATATAAATTGCTTTTGTATTTTCCTGGATTGCTGCTTCAAATGAACCTTCAACCTCCGGATCAACAAATGTTGTCGTGATGTTGTTAGTCAAAGGAAGTGTATGAGCCAGAAGGTTGTAGGTTCCGCCATAAATTGTTTTAGATGCGACGATATGTTCACCATTTTTTGCAAGTGCCTGAATGGTATAATCAATCGCTGCTGCGCCGGATGCAACAGCTAATGCTGCAACACCGCCTTCAAGCGCTGCGATACGCTGTTCAAATACATCTTCTGTTGGGTTTGTCAGTCTGCCGTAAATATTGCCGGCATCGCGAAGGCCAAAACGATCAGCCGCATGCTGTGAGTTATGGAATACGTATGATGTGGACGCATAAATTGGAACAGCTCTTGCATCTGTTACAGGGTCTGCCTGTTCCTGTCCGATATGTACCTGCTTTGTCTCGAATCCCCAGTTCTTTGAATCTTTAATATCTGCCATTGTAATGTCCTCCTGATTAATCAAAAATTTTATTTTATTCGTTTTTAATTTCTACTTGTATGTTTTTTGTTTTCTTAGTTATTTCTATTTTTTAACTCGATAATGTCTTTTGCTGAACTTAGCCCCACATTCGGTTCCTGCTCAGCATGATTGCAAATTGTTTCATGTCTTGCAGCTCCTTTGTAAATTTCTGTATTTATACTAACATGCTAGGAATTAATTGTCCAATATGCAAAAAAAATACCCGGTTATAAATTCAGCTTATAGCTCATGCAACTGACTTTATAACCGGGCAGCTATGAATAGGACATTCAGGCCGAGGATGCAGACGCGGCTGCTATTCGATTTTCAGGTATTGTTTGATATAGTGGATATAGCGCTCTCCCATCTGGCTGAGTATGGTATTCTTTCGGGTTACATAGCCAATTTCCATCAGGCTGTTGGGATTTTGTTCGTCTGCATGGAATGGTACGGCAATACAGTCGCTGCCGTTGAGTTCTTCACAGATGATGCCGGAGCAAAGGGTATAGCCATTTAAGCCAATCATGAGATTCAGCATGGTCGCTCTGTCATTGGCCTTAATGACTTGTGGATATTCATTGGTAGATAGAATTTCCTCTGCCAGGTAAAAAGAGCTGTTGTCGCCCTGTTCAAAAGATAGACAAGGATACTTTTCTAATTGTTCAAAACGGATGGATGCTTCTTTTGCAAGCGGATGGTTTTTCCATAGATATACATAAGCCTGACAGTCAATCAGATGATGAAATTCCAGATTGGCATTTTTCAAAAGCTTCGTCATAGATTTACGATTGAAATCACATAGATATAAAACACCGATTTCACTCTTCATGGTATTGACATCGCTGATGACTTCACCGGTTCTGGTTTCGCGGATGGCAAATTCGTATTTGGACATATCAAATTCTCTTGCCATATCCACAAAGGCCTTGACTGCAAAAGAATAATGCTGGGTGGATACACCAAACTTCTTCTTATAAGATCCGCCTTTGCCGTATTTCTCAAGAACACTCTCATACTGTCCGTAAATCTGTTTGGCATATAGAAGAAATTCCGTTCCATCATTGGTCAGCACTGCTCCCCGGCCGTTGCGGTAAAAAATAGAAATTCCCAGTTCCTTTTCCAGTTCTTTTATAGCGCTGGTCAAGGAGGGCTGGGAAACATAAAGCTTCTCAGCCGCTTTATTAAAAGATTTCGTCTCTGCAATTGTAATAACATAATGGAGTTGTGTCAATGTCATAATAGGTGCCTTTCTGTTATTTACATATATGGTTTCGTTTTTTATACTATAGGGCAGGATTTTGGATTTGTCAAAGAATAAAGTGTGCGCTTTCTGGCACGCAGTGCCTTTTTATGTAATAGGGAATTCCAACGGAATTTCTTATTACTAAAAAAAGCGACCTTCCTATGAAGACCGCTTTCCAGCTGATGACGGGAATTGAACCCGTGACCCCTTCCTTACCAAGGAAGTGCTCTACCTCTGAGCCACATCAGCAAACAAAATGAATTGTCCGTTGATTACTATATCATATAAGGTAGACTCATGTCAAGAAATACTTTTAAGTACTTCGCACCTTTTTGGCATCACTTTTTGTCATCAGGTGCGAAGTCTTATTCTATTGGCAGGTTTTATTTGCCCATTCTCTGTCTGACAATTTCGTAAGCCAGTACGCCTGCAGCAACAGATGCATTCAGAGAATCGATATCACCTTTCATCGGGATCGATGCTGTGAAGTCACATTTCTCACGAACAAGACGGCTGACACCTTCACCTTCGTTGCCGATGACAAGACCAATCGAGCCTGTCAGATTCTGACGATACATCACTTCACCCTTCATATCTGCGCAGACAAACCACAGACCCTCTTTCTTGAGCTCATCCATGGCTGCTCCAAGATTCGTCACTTTGGCAACCGGTGTAAAATTCAGAGCACCTGCGGATGTTCTGGCCACGGTGGCGGTCAGACCTACGGCGCGGTGCTTCGGAATGATGACACCGTGGGCACCGGCAAGATTCGCTGTTCGGATGATAGCACCCAGGTTGTGCGGATCTTCAATGCCATCCAGAAGAAAGATAAAAGGTGCTTCACCCTTTTCACGGGCTTTGGCCAGTATATCGTCTACGGATGCATAATCATAAGCCGCTGCAATGGCAATTACTCCCTGATGATGATGTGTTTCAGAAAGCTGATCCAGACGTTCTTTGGATACGTAACTGATAATGGTATGCTGTTTCCTGGCCTCACGTGTAATCGTTTTGACAGGGCCATCCTGGCATCCGTCCAGAACAAAAAGCTTATCGATGGTTTTGCCGGAACGATACGCTTCAATGACCGGATTTCTGCCTTCTATTTTTAATTCTGTATATCCCATATTTACCTCGCATTATATTCTTGTTCAGAGATATCTGCTGTCTCATTTGATCTGTATGATTTGGCAGACATCTAATCTATCAGGGCAAGTGCTTTAAGACCGGTATGAATCAGCTCCGTCAGCCTTTCATAGCGCTCCGTCAGGTACAAATACCCAACCAGAGCCTCACAGCCTGTTGCTTTTCTGTAATCCGACATAGTGGCATTCTTGGCCATTGTATAAGACTTGGCATTGCGTCCGCGTTTGTAGACGGCATGTTCCTCTTCTGTCAGCTGATCCTCAATTGCCATGATAAGGTTAGCCTGGGTCTCTGCTTTTACAAGACGGCTGGAACGCTTGTGAAGGCGCTCTACCGGCGCATTGCCTTTGCCCACAATATAAGATCGGATAATGATCTCATAAACTGCATCACCGATATAGGCCAGTGTCAGGGCAGAATATTCCCTGACATCCGGCTTGTCCAAATGATAAAGTTCGCGAAACCATGTACTAAAGGATTCTAAGCTCTGCTCCATTTGACACCCTCTCTTGTATCCTTCAGAATAATGCCCTTTGCAAGCAGCTCGTCACGAATTTCATCCGCACGTGCAAAATTCTTTGCCTTTCTTGCTGCCTGGCGTTCGTCGATCAATGCCTGGATCTCATCATCCAGCAGCTCTTCCTTCTTCTCAGTCTTAATACCAAGTACGTCACACAGTCTGACAATTTCTGACAGGATCTGATCTCTGAAAGCAGCTGTAGAAGTCTCTGTTACATGAATATTGGCTGCCTTAACCATCTCAAAAATAGCAGAAATAGCATCTGCTGTATTGAAATCGTCTTCCATGGCAGCTTCGTATTTTGCAACAAGGGCATCAAATACTTTCATCTGTTCGTTCTCTTCCTCAGTGCATGCTTCTCCCTGTACATTCAATGTACGCAGACGATCAACGGCTGTCAGGATACGTTCAAGACCATTGCGTGATGCCTCCATTAATTCAGCACTGAAGTTCAGAGGACTTCTGTAATGGGCACTGAGCATGAAGAAACGCAGTACCTGCAGATCATATTTTTCGGCGATTTCACGAACGGTAAAGAAATTGCCCAAGGATTTGGACATCTTCACGTTATTAATATTCAAGAAACCGTTATGCATCCAGTAATGTGCAAATTCCTTGTCATTGCAGGCTTCGCTCTGGGCAATTTCATTCTCGTGATGCGGGAAGATCAGATCTTCACCGCCGGCATGGATATCAATCTGTTCACCAAGATACTTCTTGGACATGACAGAGCATTCAATATGCCAGCCCGGACGGCCGTCTCCCCATGGTGAAGGCCAGGACGGTTCGCCTTCTTTCTTCGGCTTCCAGAGAACGAAATCCAGCGGATCTTCCTTGCCTTCTTCACCGTTAACCTTGATTTCTCTGTGGCCGGCTTCAAGATCATCAATGTTCTTCTTGGAAAGCTTGCCGTAATCCTTGAAGGAACGGGTTTTGAAATAGACAGTGCCATCCACGGCATAGGCATGACCTTTGTTGATCAATGTCTGGATCATATCGATCATACCGTCAATCTCTTCTGTTGCCTTCGGATGATGTGTAGCCTCTTTTACGTTCATATCTGCCATGTCTTTCTGAGCTTCCTTGATAAAGCGTTCTGAAATAACAGAGGCATCAACGCCCTCTTCATTGGCCTTTTTGATAATCTTGTCATCTACATCTGTAAAGTTGGAAACATAATTCACATCGTATCCCTTATATTCAAAATAACGGCGTACAGTGTCGAAAACGATCATCGGACGTGCATTGCCGATATGGATATAATTATATACAGTCGGTCCGCAGACATACATGCGCACCTTTCCTTCTTCAATGGGAACAAATTCATCTTTTCTTCTCGTTAATGTATTGAATATTTTCATGATTTCCTCCATAAATAATTGCATTTATCTGAAGTTTAGTCTATGCAAAAAATGCAGGTTTGTCAACCTCTTTATGTCAGATATTGGCATCTGTCTACACGATTTCATTGATCATCAGACCATGCAGGACAGGAATCTGTTCCAATGTATACATGGCGTCGTTTTCCTGCCAATCCGTGCGCAGCAAAATCCGGTGCTGACGGATGAGTTCATCCGCAGGAATGTATCCTGAAAGCCATTGCAGAAATGTGTCAATATCCAGGCAAATGTCCCATGGCCCTTCCGTACGTTCAAATGAATTGCCCTCTGGACTTATCTGCCAATACCATGTGCTTTCATTCTCCGGAATCCATCTATCAATGATACTGATAGCTATATCCAGTGAAATATTCCGGATCGGCATACATTTGATCCATTCTGCAGCATCAATGATGCGTCCCATAATGATCGGACGTTTCATACCGCGGACATCCGCCGCATCGGCTATAAAAGGTGCCTGAACCAGGGGAAGAAGTTCTCCTTCTTTGTCCCGGAATGCCTGAAGCACCCATTGACCAACAGCAGACTGCCATTCGGGTTCACAATAAATTTCGCGAATTTCCATGATTTCTTCGCAGGCATAAGAGACATAGCCGATCTGTTTGCCATTGGCAGATAATAGCAGTAAATCACCGCCGTCTGCCTGATTCTCCATCTGCAGTCTTTCAAAATAATAGGCATCACGCCGGGTAAAAACATCATAATGACGTGAAAGCAGCGAATTAGACCAGTCTGCCAGCTGCTGCCTTTCTGCTTCCGAAGAAACAGGATGTGCGGAAATATCCCTCACAATTGCTATATCAACATTGTGGATGGATGAAAAAGGCGTATGCGTTTTCTTTTCCACATACTGACTGTAAATGTATGCAAATTGAAAAGGTGTATAAATAGCCTCATTCGCAGGCATCAGATAGATCAGAGGTATTCTACCGGCATAGCAGTCGGAAAAAGTCCGCTGCAAAAGCCGTGTCATGGCACCGCGATGTCTGAAGTCGGCATCAGTGGCAACGCCGACAACATATAGGCTGTTGACCTTTTTTCCGCAGACAGATAATGTGTACGGATTCAGATGGATCATAGATTTCAGCTGATTTTTCTGCTCCAATATAAGAATCCGGTTATCTCTTAAATAGTAGTCAAAATAATAGGCCATAAAGGCATCTGTATCATGGAAACATTCTTTCCACAGCTTATATAATGCATCCGTATCCCTTCCATCGGCATAACGGACCGTCAAATTACTTTTGTCTGATTTCATATTTCTCTTCCAGATAGATTGGATTGTAAGACATTTTGGACTTACGGAGTCCTTCCAGCCCCATATCATCTTCACGGTTTACAAGTTCGGCATCTGGGAATTCATGGCACAAAAACTGCTGGCAGATCATCGGATACAGACCGCGGATATCCGGATTGGCCTTTTCCACATGGATAACGGCCATTTTCTCCACTTTGCCATAGACACCCAGGCTGAAAGCCTGCAGCTCACCATCAATATAAATACCGCCCATTTTGTAATCAAGATAACCGCAATTGGATAAAAGATAATCTATTCCGTTTAATTCATATTCATCGCGATGGAAAGGATCCTCAAGATCTCTCTGGGTTTCCCATTTCCTGAGAAAAGCCATAATTTCATCATGATGGCATCCGCAGGAAAGACTTCGGTATTCATATCGGCCCTCATAGGCTTTTTTAAATGCGTTGAGATGATTCTTCTTTTTGTGATACGCTTTGCCACTGAATGTTCTCAGTTTCTCGGCGTCATAAACATAATCATAATAATCACGGACAGTCAGAATGTCATATTTCTCATGATCAAGATCAAGAAGTTCAACGGCCTCTTTGTCGGCCAGACATACTGTCAGTTTGCTGTGGAGAACTTCATTAAAATAAGCCTCTGCCACATCAAAATAATGTTTCAGATCTTGTTTGGTACATACAGGCACCATAGTCACCGGTTGACCATCGACTTCCATCAGCCAGATCAGTCCATGATCATCCCGGATATAATGGGTATGATAATAGTCTTTCCACATAAAATTGCTGACAAGGATGTTCTCGCATGTATGGGAGTAACGCATCTTAAAATACGGAAGCAGAATATCATAATCCTGCGGTTCCATTTCTTTTTTTATAAAATGTTCAAAATTCATGACACACCTACTGTTTGCAGCCGCCGCAGCCTGCACAGCCGCCTGCTGATGGGTCATAGGAAGTCTCGTACATCACATCTCTTCCACCAAAATTGCCGATTTCTTCCAACAGACAGATAGCCTGAGATGAGATGCCGGCGCCCTCACCGGTAAAACCAAGACCTTCTTCTGTCGTTGCCTTCACATTGATCTGATCTTCGGAAATCTTAAGTGCCTTTGCAATATTTTGGCGCATCTGCGGAATGTGCGGAGCCATCTTCGGTTTCTGCGCGATAATTGTCGCATCAATATTGCCGATAATATAACCCTTCTCTTCAATCAGTTTGCCCACATGCTCCAACAGTTTGACACTGGAAATTCCTTTGTAAGCAGGATCCGTGTCCGGAAAGTGCTTGCCGATATCACCAAGAGCAGCAGCGCCAAGCAGTGCATCCATTACAGCGTGCAGCATGACATCTGCATCTGAGTGACCAAGCAATCCTTTCTCATAGGGTATCTTCACACCTCCGATGATTAAATCTCTATCAGGTACAAGACGATGTACGTCATATCCCATTCCTATTCTCATAATCTGTCCTTTCTGTTCTCTGTATTATTCAATTCTCTGTGTCATTCAATTCTATCATCTTGCTGCCTCATCTTGTGTTGTACATAACAAACAGCAAAATCTCCTTATAGCAGAAAACCCGCTGTAAGAAGAACTTACCCGCGGATTTTCAAGGAGTGCACGCATGTGTACTCTGCTTATATCTATACAAACATACCGGATAACAACTGGTTCACAAGCTTGCCGTCTGCCTTGCCTTTGACCTTCGGCATCAGAACCTTCATAATCTTGCCTTTATCCTTAACTGTCGGGGCATCAATGCCAAGTTCAGCCAATGTCTCTTTGATCACAACTTCTATCGCATCTGCTTCCATCATCTTCGGTACAAATTCCTCATAAACTGCAATACGGAACTTGCATTCCTCAATAATCTCTGTACGCTCAGCGGGTGTCGTATCTAAAGTCTCCTGTGTCTGTTTGATCTCCTTGCGGACGATCACATCAGCTTCTTCTTCAGTCAGATCGCTTCTCTTATCGATGGTGGCATTCTTCAATGCGCTTAACAGCATCGATAATGCATTCTTGCGTTCCTTATCTCCGGCTTTCATTGCCTTGACCATTTCTGCTCTTACAACATCTACTTTTGTCATTATTAAAGCCTCCATTTCGTTTTCCTGCCTTTAATCATACCATAGGAAAAAATCAATTTCAAGTTTCCTTTCATAACATCTGTTTGATGCAATTTTTCACATGACTGACATAAATATTCCGGATACCTTCTAATTCACCCAGCCCTTTGACAATACATGTCACTTCATAGCCGGCTTTTTCAAAGGTGCGTTTCCATGATTCATCATCTTCACCTGCCATATCATGATGGGCATGATCTCCGGCAACGACCATCAGCGGCTGAAGCAGGACTCTTTTGTAATTGCCGCCTGTTCGGACGAGTGCCAACAGCTGCTCCAATGTAGGATCCGCTTCAACCGTGCCGATATAGTAATTTCTGTAAGCGGCTCTGTGCAGTCTCTGCTGAAAATCACTGTAAATGGCGTTAGCTGCCGCATCACTGCCATGCCCCATGAAACAAATCGCTGTTTCGCCGTCATCACAGGCCTGCGTATCTGCAGTAATGATCTGCATCACGGCCCGGTCATTATTTTCATTGCCAAGCAACGGTACACCGAGTACCAGCTGATCAAATTGAGAACGCCATGCGGCGGCTGTTTCTGCAACGCGCATATACTCATTGCCATCCATCAGATGTGTCGGCTGAAGGACTAACCGCCGGATACCATCCTCCCTGGCATGTGTAAGCGCTTCCTCAACCGTATCTACTCTATAGCCATCTCTTTCTCTTAGCTTCCGGATAATCATTCGGCTTGTAAAAGCTCTTCGAACCGTCCACTTTGGAAAAGCATCGGCAATCGCTGTCTCAATGGCGCCAATTGTCTTCTCGCGGTTGTCATTGTAGCTGGTTCCGAAACTGACAACCAGAATGGCATCTTCTGTTTTATCACTTACTGTATGCATACTGCGCCACCTTTCTAAATTGAAAAAGAAAAAACAAAAAGCCCAGTAAAATCAACATTTACAAGGCTTTTCTTTGATAGCGAGAGGGGGATTCGAACCCTCGACACTGCGGGTATGAACCGCATGCTCTAGCCAACTGAGCTATCTCGCCGTAATGGAACCTATAGGGCTCGAACCTATGACCCTCTGCTTGTAAGGCAGATGCTCTCCCAGCTGAGCTAAGATTCCCTTCTGTTCAATTCATCATTCGACATCTCACATAATACATTAAAAACTGCATTATGTCAATCCCTAAAAGGATAAAAAGTCGAGTAGCGAGAGGGGGATTCGAACCCTCGACACTGCGGGTATGAACCGCATGCTCTAGCCAACTGAGCTATCTCGCCGCAATGGAACCTATAGGGCTCGAACCTATGACCCTCTGCTTGTAAGGCAGATGCTCTCCCAGCTGAGCTAAGATTCCATTCTTTGTCCGTGTCAGGCCGACCTGACAAAGACTATATTACATCAAATTGTTTTAATTGTCAACAATTTTTTTAATAATTTTAAAAATTTTTAAAAAGAAATTTTTTTTACTCAATTGCAAAGTTAAATTCCACCCCTCTGTGGAATTTAATCCTGCAAATCACCCTGCTTTCAAATGTGGAATTTAATTCTTCCTATTTTTACTTTATAATTCTTTATATAAACATGGCTCTTCCTCCCAGCATTAAGGAGGCCCTTATGAATAAGCATACACATTTAAACCTTGATGCCAGAATCCTCATTGAAACCTTACTTAACCAGCAGCATAGTTTTAAATCCATTGCCAGACACCTTGGCAAAGACTGTACCACTATCTCAAAAGAAGTGAAGTCCCATATCTGTTTCGAAAAATCCGGTACTTACGGCCGTTCTTTCAACGACTGCCGTCTGGCTTTCCTTCATCAATGTTCCATTCATAAAATTTGTCAGCACTGTACCTCCTCTCATAACAGATACTGTTGGACCTGCGGCAGATGCTTTTCCTCTTGTGATTCTTATGAAAAATACGTTTGCCCTAAACTTTTCAAACCTCCCTATGTCTGCAACGGCTGTCCGCAACGCTCCAAATGCTCTCTGGAAAAACAGCTTTATAAAGCTGCCTTTGCTCAGAAGGAATACGAACAGGTCAGAAGCGAATCCCGTTCCGGTTTCGCTCTCTCCGAGGCTGAACTTAAACAGCTTGATGATGTGGTGTCTCCTCTTCTCAAAAAGGGACAGTCCCTTCATCAC
>NZ_JAMOKJ010000040.1:0-2843 GCF_023656595.1 Coprococcus intestinalis
AATGCCTTAATTATAGCATGATATTTGAATTTGAACATCCATTATTAGGGCTTTATTTGACCTCAGAACAGAATTTTGATTATTAGACGTATTTTCAGTTGGGTTTTAGTTTTTCATTCAAGGCAATCATTCAAGAAAACGAAGCCTATTTTTCGATGAGGAGGAAAGTATATGTTTGGACCTTTTGATAAGTATTTTGATTTTGATCATGATGGAGAGTTAAGTGGATTTGAAAAGGCAGCAGAGATTGGTTATTTGAATCGGGAAGGATTTTTCTCAGATCCGACCAGAGATATCAGCAGAGAAGTTGATATGGATGATGATTATGATCAGGATGACTATGATGGCGATGATTATGATCGGGATGACTATGATGATAATTACGATTCAGACGACTTCGACAATGATGATTTTTAACTGACGCGGATTGTGAATCGGACACTCGGAGAGCAGAAATGCGCTTCGAGTGTTTTTTTGCATTTTACACGCAGGATAGAAAAAGAAGCTGGTATTTTTATAGCCCACCTATTGACGTATACTCTAATCAATGAAAGACGGAAACAAAGATATTCATAGAAATGGAGGAACTGGCAATGAAGGGATTTAATACAAGCGATGGATACATGGGATTAGTTGGAGGCAAATATATCTTGTTTGCCAGCGAAGACGATTACTATGAATACATGAATGAATAAGAAATCATTTTAGAGAAAATCATGTCTGTTTTTGTCACAGAATTTGAGGAATACCGATGGTTAAGTCTGCGGAGCGCAGGTGTATTTTTAGTTAGAAGTTTATTATACTTAGGTTAAAATGAAGCGTGTTTTAGAGAGAAGAAAGGTGGAACGGATAATGAAAAATGATACTAGAAAGACGGTTAGAGGTTTGTTGATTGCCGGTGTTGTTGTAATGGCAGTTAGTATTATGTGGCCTTCATTGGCAGAGAAATATGGTACTTCGAAACAGACGGCATCCAATGTATTACAGAGTGAGACTTCATCATCCTATTCATCATCGTCTGCGTTGACATCAACATCAGCATCAAAATCGACGTCAGTATCGACATCAACAGCATCAGCGACGTATTCGCATTCAGCCGGCGGAGGCGGCGGTTCTACAGGTTCTTTTGTTAACGGCGCTTCAGGCACGAGTTCAGGTTCTTATTCAAGCTCCGGTTCTTCATCGGGAAGCTCAAGTTATAAGAAGAATTCAGGTTACACGAGCAGTTATGACCGTCAGAAGAAGTATGACCCGTATGATGCTTATGATTATGATGATGCAGATGATTTTGCAGATGACTGGGCGGAAGAATTCGGTGACGGTGATTATGATGATGGATACGATGATGCCTATGATTACTGGGAGGACGAGATGGATGATTAAACATTTGGAGCATATCGGTCAGATGATATAAGAAATTAATTCGATAAAAAGGGGAGAGAAAGAATGTTTTACTTAGTGATTGATTTAGAAATGTGCAGAGTACCAAGAGATTATCGGAACAAAGCTTATCATTATGCCTATGAGACGATTCAGATTGGAGCAGTTCTTTTGAATGAAGAATTCAAGCAGGTTGGGACAATTCGAGAATATGTACATCCGGAACATGGGGTGATTGATCCATTTATCGAAAGACTGACAGGAATCAAAAACAGTCAGGTCAAGAAAGCACCGTGTATTGGGGAGGCATTAGTGCATATGATTGACTGGATTGGGGACAGAGAATACAAAGTCTATGCCTGGAGCGAATCCGACAGGAATCAGCTTTTGCATGAAATCACAGCAAAGCAGATTACGGATGACAGCGTCGATGCTTTTATGATGGAGGATAGATGGGTGGATTATCAAATGGTTTTCAGTCAGAGATTTCAGCTGACTCGGCGTATTAGTCTGGAAGAAGCATTGGGGCGAGCAGACATTGATCCGAAAGGTAAGTTTCATGATGGAATGGATGATGCAGTGAATACAGGTCTTTTGGTCGAGAAGCTGGAAATGAATCCGGACTATCAGCTGATTAGTTACGAAATGCCGGAGAAACCGTCGGAACATCTTGGCAGCACACTTGGAGAGTTGTTTGCAGGGCTGAATTTAAAACTGGCATAGAGATAGGTGTATACTCTAATTATAGAATAACCGTGGGAAGGAGAAGATTAAAATGACAAAGATTTATTTCACATTAACAGGGACGAGGCATTATTACGGATCAGATTTTTTAAAAAGCGGCGTGAAGATTCAGTTGGAAAAAGAGCCGGATAATAAATATGATCCTGAAGCTATTCAAGTGAAACTTAAAGGTATGGGGAAGATAGGTTATGTTGCCAATAGTCCGTATACAAGGATTGGAGAAAGCATGAGTGCCGGAAGAATCTACGACAAGATTGACGATCAGGCCAATGCGAAAGTTGTGATGGTAACTCCGAATGGAACATTATGTAAGCTGAGCAAGAAAAGCCTGGTGAGTTATACAGTGAATGAGAAGGCAGAGAAAAAAGAAGAAGAGGAGTTATCCTTTGTATAAGCAGCGGGCCATTACAAATGATTGAAAAGTCGTTTGTAATGGTCATTTTGTAAGAATAAAGGCCCTATATGCCTAATTCTTATGGTATACTAATGCTATAGTGTATATTGAGTTTAACAAAAGTTAGCAAGAATTCTCCTTCCTCTACAGTTGGGAGATGAATTGCAGAAAAAAGAAAATAGAACGCTTGTTCTGCGGTGCGAAGTGTGGTATACTATAATCAGTCGAAAGGATAGAAAGGACTGATTATATGGACAAAATGGATCATAATGCACATTCAGTATATTTGATGTATTATCATCTGATCATGGTTGTAAAATACCGA
>NZ_JAMOKJ010000041.1:0-1866 GCF_023656595.1 Coprococcus intestinalis
TTTTAGTTTGCGCGCCATGGGCGCGCTCTAACGGGTGAAAGTCCCGAACACGCCTAGGCGACAAGGAAGTGTATAGCTGAACAGCAAGGGTGTCTATCGTAAGGTAGAATCTGAAGGAAGCTGTAAGCAAACTCTTGGTCCGACGGACAGAAATCACATATGAGGCTAGGTTCCGCTTGGTAAGTCTGCTAAATAAGACAAAGCCGTAAAGTTGCCGTTTGTAGGAATCGAGTAAATGTGGCGGATATATGAGAGGAAAGAGCGTGCACCTTAAGCGTGGAGGTCTCACAGAGGTTTCATTAGCCTAGTAACAACGAACTGTGAGAAGTCAGCCGAGCCCATAGTAGCGAAGAAGTCTCTGTAATGGAGATGGAGCGAAGGGGCGAACAATCAATAAGTTTGAGTATGTCTCGTATTGCAGAAATGACAACATCTGCCGTAACCAATCGGGAAAAAGGTGGTCAAATCAAGCGAGACGGAAAGGAAAGAACGCATGGACACAAGTAGTCTAATGAAGCAGATACTATCCAGCGATAATCTCAACAGAGCATATCTGCAAGTCGTACGAAATAAAGGTGCCGAGGGAGTGGACGGAATGAAGTACACAGAACTTAAAGAACATCTTGTAAAGGACGGCGAAATTATCAAGGAACAGTTGAGGACAAGAAAATATAAACCTCAACCAGTACGAAGAGTGGAGATACCAAAGCCAGACGGTGGTGTCAGAAACCTGGGAGTACCAACAGTAACAGACAGATTCATACAACAAGCCATTGCACAGGTCTTAACACCAATCTATGAGGAACAGTTCCATGACCATAGCTACGGATTCAGACCGAATAGATGTGCACAGCAAGCAATCCTAACAGCACTTGATATGATGAATGATGGTAATGACTGGATTGTAGACATTGACTTGGAAAAGTTCTTTGACACAGTAAATCATGATAAGTTGATGACTATTATTGGTAGAACGATTAAAGATGGAGATGTCATCTCTATTGTTAGGAAATACCTAGTCAGCGGAATCATGATAGATGATGAGTATGAGGACTCTATTGTGGGAACACCGCAAGGAGGAAACCTTTCGCCGCTACTGGCAAACATCATGTTGAACGAACTGGATAAGGAAATGGAAAAGAGAGGGCTTAATTTTGTACGATATGCGGATGACTGTATTATCATGGTTGGAAGTGAAATGTCTGCAAACAGAGTTATGAGAAATATCTCACGATTCATCGAAGAGAAACTAGGGCTCAAAGTCAACATGACTAAGAGTAAAGTAGATAGACCAAATGGACTTAAATACCTTGGGTTTGGATTCTACTTTGATTCAAGAGCACATCAGTTTAAGGCAAAACCGCATGCAAAATCAGTAGCGAAGTTTAAGAAAAGAATGAAAGGACTCACCTGTCGAAGTTGGGGCGTCAGCAACAGCTATAAGGTAGAGAAGCTCAATCAGCTTATCCGAGGTTGGATAAACTACTTCAAGATAGGTAGTATGAAAATCTTATGTGCGAAATTAGATGCAAATATTCGGTATAGACTTCGTATGTGCATATGGAAACACTGGAAAACTCCGCAGAATCGTGCGAAGAATTTGATGAAGCTTGGAATTGACAGGATTACAGCATACAAAGTTGGTTATTGTTCAAGAGCCTATGCTCATGTATGTAGCTGTGGTGCTGTAAATATAGCAATAACAAACAAGAGATTAGCCTCATTTGGACTAATCTCAATGTTAGATTATTACACTGAAAGGTGTGTTACATGTTAAGTTGATTGAACCGCCGTGTACCGAACGGTACGCACGGTGGTGTGAGAGGTCGAAAATTCCTCATCAAGAGGAATTTTCTCCTACTCGAT
>NZ_JAMOKJ010000042.1:0-1798 GCF_023656595.1 Coprococcus intestinalis
AAGTTAGCCGAACGGTTTTGGGAAAGCCGGCCAGAGAGGGTGAAAGCCCCTTAGGCGAAAACGGAAGGCAGCGGACAGGATCCAGAGTACCACGAGACACGAGAAACCTTGTGGGAAGTCGGAGGGACCACCCTCCAAGGCTAAATACTACTCAGTGACCGATAGCGCATAGTACTGTGAAGGAAAGGTGAAAAGGACCCCGGGAGGGGAGTGAAAGAGCACCTGAAACCCTGTGTCTGCAAGCTGTGGGAGGACGTTAAGGTCCGACCGCGTACTTTTTGTAGAACGGTCCGGCGAGCTGCCACATCCGGCGAGGTTAAGCACTTAAGGTGCGGAGCCGGAGGGAAACCGAGTCTTAACAGGGCGTTAAGTCGGATGGGGCAGGCCCGAAACCGGGTGATCTATCCATGTCCAGGATGAAGCTGTCGTAAAAGACAATGGAGGTCCGAACACACATCCGTTGAAAAGGGTGGTGATGAGGTGTGGATAGGGGAGAAATTCCAATCGAACCCGGAGATAGCTGGTTCTCCTCGAAATAGCTTTAGGGCTAGCCTCTTAAAAGAGTAACGGAGGTAGAGCACTGAATAGCCTAGGGGGCGTCAAAGCCTACCGAAGCTTATCAAACTCCGAATGCCGTATACTTGATTTAAGGGAGTCAGACTGCACGAGATAAGTTGGGCAGTCAAAAGGGAAAGAGCCCAGACCGCCAGCTAAGGCCCCAAAATGCATGTTAAGTGGAAAAGGATGTGGGATCTCAAAGACAACTAGGATGTTGGCTCAGAAGCAGCCATGCATTCAAAGAGTGCGTAATAGCTCACTAGTCGAGAGGTCCTGCGCCGAAAATGTCCGGGGCTGAAACATGCTGCCGAAGCTGCGGAACCGCAAGGTTGGTAGAGGAGCATTGAATGCGGGAAGAAGCTGTACCGAAAGGAGCAGTGGACTGCATTGAAGAGAGAATGCCGGAATGAGTAGCGAGAAATAGGTGAGAATCCTATTGGCCGAATATCCAAGGATTCCAGGGTAAAGCTGATCTGCCCTGGGTAAGTCGGGGCCTAAGGCGAGGTCGGAAGACGTAGCCGATGGACAACAGGTGGAGATTCCTGTACTGCATATGGTCAGAACTGTGGGGACACGGGGTGTTAACGGAAGCCGGGAAAGGAAAGACCGGTCCAAGCACAGGAGGCGTTGCGCAGGCAAATCCGCGCAATAAGCCAAAGGTGTGACGGGGAGCGAAATTATAGTAGCGAAGTCCGGATACATGCTGTCAAGAAAAGCCGCTATTGCGCCATATGTACCCGTACCGTAAACCGACACAGGTGGATGAGGAGAGAATCCTAAGGCCGGCGGGAGAAGTGTTGTTAAGGAACTCGGCAAAATGGCCCCGTAACTTCGGGAGAAGGGGCGCCCAGAAATGGGCCGCAGAGAAAAGGCTCAAGCAACTGTTTAGCAAAAACACAGGTCTATGCGAAACCGAAAGGTGAGGTATATGGGCTGACGCCTGCCCGGTGCTGGAAGGTTAAGGGGAGAGGTTAGCCGCAAGGCGAAGCTTTGAACTTAAGCCCCAGTAAACGGCGGCCGTAACTATAACGGTCCTAAGGTAGCGAAATTCCTTGTCGGGTAAGTTCCGACCCGCACGAAAGGCGTAATGATTTGAGCACTGTCTCGACAACACACCCGGTGAAATTGAAATACCAGTGAAGATGCTGGTTACCTGCGCCAGGACGGAAAGACCCCATGGAGCTTTACTCTAGTTTGATACTGGGACCCGGTATGACATGTACAGGATAGGTGGGAGGCT
>NZ_JAMOKJ010000043.1:0-1729 GCF_023656595.1 Coprococcus intestinalis
CCTTGAATGAAAAACTAAAACCCAACTGAAAATACGTCTAATAATCAAAATTCTGTTCTGAGGTCAAATAAAGCCCTAATAATGGATGTTCAAATTCAAATATCATGCTATAATTAAGGCATTCCAGATAGCAGGTATATATTTGTTTGCATGATTAACAGACGGCTGGCTACTTGTTATGCAAAAGTAAATGCGACCCGTCTATTTAATACCTATTGACAAATCGATTACTATCTGCAGCTTCGGTCTAATTACTTTTTAACGAATAAATCTGGCATTAAATGCACTTCATCTGGCGGGATGAGGTGCATTTTTAATAATGACATTAATGCTTTGAAATCTTCATCATCCTCTTCTACGAGCTCGTATGGACTTTTATTTCCAAGTCCAGGACGTTTTACACTATTGATATGATTCATTAATAAAGTCATATCTTCTTGCGTGTATGGGTTTAAGCTTTTTCCTTTTGGCACGGCATAACGAATAAATTCATGATTCTTCTCGATACACCCTTTTTGCCATGAAGCCATTGGATCACAGTAATAAAGGCTTGTTCTATAAACTAGGAAGCCATCCTCATCCAGCGTAAGTTCTAACTCATCTACCTTCTTGAATTCGCTGCCGTTGTCAGTCAATATAACCGGAAACAACCGTCTAAAAACATCTATTCCCAATCCTGTCTCGAGATAGTCCAGAACCCTTTTTACGGATTCTGCTTTTCCATCTGGCATCAGGAATAGTAGCATTACGTTGTTCTTTCTAAAGATCATTGTAAGCAAACGCTTTCCAGATTCTCTAACGCCTTTTACAGTATCCATTTCTGTTACTTCATCTTCTGAATATTTGAATTTCATCGCATACTCAAAATCCTCATATGTCCTACACTGTCTATACTCCATTGAGTGAAATCCATTGATATCGTTGTACTTTTTCTTTCGTGGTTTGTAGCCTGTCTTTCTTCTTAAATCTATGTT
The DNA here is from genome assembly GCF_023656595.1 of Coprococcus intestinalis. Taxonomy (NCBI): domain Bacteria; kingdom Bacillati; phylum Bacillota; class Clostridia; order Lachnospirales; family Lachnospiraceae; genus Coprococcus; species Coprococcus intestinalis. The sequence goes on from NZ_JAMOKJ010000043.1 coordinate 975, forward strand.
TTTAATAGATAAGGCACCTTCATCGATATAGTTATAAAGTGTTCTCAAACACACTGGCATTTCATTTTCATGTTCTGCATATATGTGTGTTAAAGGCTGGCCTTTCTTAACAAGTCGAGTCACAAGTTCATCCAATTCTTCCTTCTTTTCATCAGAAAGTCTAACTCCTTGTCGACTCTCCGATCTACGACGAGTTACAGCTACATCAGCGAATTTCGCACTGTAAATATACTTATCTTTGTTGCAAAGCTTTTTATCCTTGCAGTTATTACAAACATACGGAGGCGAATCAAACTTATGGCAAGCAACTGATACATATCTATCGCATACCTTGGTACAATCCACTCCTCTGCAAAGTCTACACTTTGTATTACAGGCTTCTTCATCACAGCCGCACAAATTCCTTACTGTGCATTGTCTTGCCATGCGGCAATCTTTTCCATTCGGGTAATTACCTTTAATGAAGGTTCTGTTTTCTTTAACTTCATGTGCAATAGTAGATGGATGTCTGCGAAGTCTTTTTGCTATTTTTTTGAATGACTCCCCGATGCATATCCCAGTTTCTATTGCTATTCGATCTGACAGGTCCATTTGTCCGCTAGCATTGTAATAATTCATATCTGCTCCTTTCCCAGCAGATAGTAATCGATATAACCAATATATCATGCCTTGGAAAAGGCTGTAGAAAAAGTAAACTAGACCTTTTATAGCCATTTTCAGTTGTCAAAGTACAGGTTTAATTTTTCATTTTAGGT
>NZ_JAMOKJ010000044.1:0-1619 GCF_023656595.1 Coprococcus intestinalis
CTCGTATTATATAGTAGTAGTGTTTAGAGACCCTCTCCAAGGTCTTCATAACTATTAAGTCATAGTCCTTTTCTTTACCTTTTCTACAGGTTCGACTATGATATATAAGGTGCTGTGGATTGGTTTCACACTCCTACCACTTGATGGTTTAGGAAAGGCTCCAACCACAGTCTCTTTGTTCATTTGTTAATCAGTTAGATACCGCATGACGGTTTATTTAGAACGAGGTTACAATCACAAGGAGTTCCCTGTGGTTCTAAAACAGCATTAATACTTTTTTAAGGAGATTTTTTATGATTTACGTCGGAATTGATGTCGCCAAAGATAAGCATGATTGCTTTATCACTAACTCTGATGGAGAAGTGTTATTTAAAGCTTTTACCATCGCCAACAACCTGACTGGTTTCACTGAACTTTATCAAAAAATTGAATCCGTTATGGAAGATGTATCAAAAGTAAAAGTAGGACTGGAAGCCACTGGACACTATAGTTACAATCTCCTCGGTTATCTCATTGATAAAGGTTTGCCCACCTATGCTATCAATCCGTTACATACTAATCTGTACAGAAAAAGTCTTAGCCTTAGACAGACGAAAACGGATAAAGTAGACGCCCGTACGATTGCTTCTATGCTGATGTCTGATGTGAACTTGAAGTCCTACTCAGATACATCTTACCACAACGAAGAGTTGAAGTCACTAACCCGTTATCGTTTTGATAAAGTTAAGGAACGGGCAAAGCTTAAATCTTCCGTTTCCAGACTGGTCTGTATCTTATTCCCTGAATTAGAAAAGTTAGTACCAACGCTTCATATGGCATCTGTTTATGCATTGCTTTCTGAATTTCCCGGTGCTAAACAAGTCGCTAATGTTCATCTTACCAGACTTACCAATCTTCTTACTAAAGCCTCAAAAGGTCGATATGGTAAAGAAACAGCCATTACATTCAGAGATGCTGCAAGAACCTCTATAGGCTCAAATATGCCTGCAAAATCATTAGAATTGAAACATACTATCAAGCTTATCCGGGAACTGACCTCTGAAATTGATGAAATAGAAAACGAAATCAAAATCATCATGGATGAAATCCATTCTCCAATCCTTAGCATTCCTGGAATCAACTATCGTATGGGCGCTATGATTATTGCAGAAATAGGTGATTTCAATCGTTTTGATTCTCCTGATAAAATCCTGGCATATGCCGGATTTTCACCTTCTACTTATCAATCTGGTCAACTTGATGGTGCTTACTCACACATGGAAAAACGAGGCTCCAGATATCTGCGGTATGCGTTATACAATGCGGCCAAATATGTCTGCCATTGGGATTCGACGTTTGCTGAATATCTGGCAAGGAAACGAGCCGAAGGCAAGCATTACAACGTTGCTATATCTCATGCTATCAAAAAGCTGGTTCGAGTCATTTATCATCTTGAGAAAACTAACCAGCAATACATCAAGGCTGATTAAATTTTTCTAATTCAATACTCCTTTTTTTGAGCACCAATAATGATGCTCTTTTCGTCATACAGTTTTCAAGGTTCAAATATATCTGAAATGCATTTCTGCAATTCATTCAAAAAATTTTCATTTTAGACTTGACTTTTAATAGTTAGTCTT
>NZ_JAMOKJ010000045.1:0-1286 GCF_023656595.1 Coprococcus intestinalis
TAAAGTGTACCCCTTGTCAAGGACAAATTAAGAAGAAGGGATTTGTTCTTTCTAGCCAGTAGATGGCTATATCAGTTTGTTTTATTACCTTCTTCATCATACATATCCGTAGAAGGGATTTTTCCCTTAATCGGATATATGCCTGTTGTTATATATTTATAGTATTCATTGGGAGAAAGCTTCGCTAATTCCCACTGATATCTATCATTGTTATAATAATCCATCCAATCGTCAATAATAGCACGAACCTCGCTATATGTTCCACATTCTTTTAGCCTGTCTCCTATATGATCCTTCATACGTCCAAAGAAACTTTCCTGAGGTGCATTGTCCCAACAATTTCCTCTTCTGGACATAGACTGTCTTAAGCCTTTATCTTTGACAAGTTGTATAAAACTGCAACTCGTATAATGGCACCCGTGATCACTATGTAAGATTGTTTTAGTTGTAAGGGAAACTCCGTGCTTTTCTATCATCAGGTTGACTGTTTCCAAAACAAAATCCACTTCTAAAGATTCGCTTAACACATACGATAAAATTTGTTTTGTAAAGGCATCTATAATTGCTGATAGATAGCAGAATCGACCATCAAATGGAACATAGGTTATATCCGTAAGCAATATCCTTCTCGGACCATATTTTTCAAACTCCCGTTTCACAAGATTATCGGCAACGTTATTAGTTTTTATTGCTTTTGCCATTCTTCTGTAAGGATTTGCTTTTCTTATGTTACACATAAGACCATATTTCTTCATCAATCGTCTTATTTTCTTGACATTCATAACAACTGGTGGATTCATATGCAACAATCTCATATAGATTCCTTGAGCCCCTTTGTCATAACCTCTGAAGCTATATGCAGCTAATACCAATTCAAAATCGGCTCTATCCTGTGCTTCTTTTTCTGCTCTTTTATCCGCTGAATGTACCCAGTTGTAATAACCGGATCTTGATACTCCTGCTATTTCACAGAGCATCTTAACTGACAATGTATTATTTGCTTTATTTATCGTCTCATGGATGATTTCAAATTTGCTTTCTGAAGTCTCCATGACTAATCTCTCTTCCTCGAATTGTCCGCAATAATAATTTTTTTTAAAAACTCTACTTCTTGTCTTAGATACAAAAGCTCGTTCTGCATACGTTCTATGGATTGCGGTGACGACAAATCCTCTTCATTTGTTGCTTTCATAGGAATTCTTTTTTGTCTGTTTTCGCCCTCGGTAAAGCCATTGCCCGATAGAGCCTGACGCTTTATTCTTTGCACAATGTCATCTATCTGTTTT
>NZ_JAMOKJ010000047.1:0-1175 GCF_023656595.1 Coprococcus intestinalis
CAGAAGGAATACGAACAGGTCAGAAGCGAATCCCGTTCCGGTTTCGCTCTCTCCGAGGCTGAACTTAAACAGCTTGATGATGTGGTGTCTCCTCTTCTCAAAAAGGGACAGTCCCTTCATCACATTGCTCTTCATCATGCTGATGAACTTATGAAATCTGAAAGGACTCTCTATGTCTACATTAACAGCGGCCTCTTTACCGCCAGAAATATCGACATGCCCCGTACCATCCGTATGCGGCCAAGGAAAAATGTTTCTTCTAACCTCAAAGTTGATAAGTCCTGCCGTATTGGCCGTGATTTTCAATCTTTTCATAAGTACATGGCTGACCATCCCGATGCCTCTGTCAGACAGCTTGATTCTGTGGAAGGTTTAAAAGGAGGTGCTGTTCTTCTTACTATACATTTCGTGGAACAACAGCTCCAGCTCGCATTTCTCCGCCGGCATAACGATTCACAGTCTGTCATTGACATTTTTGAACGCCTTTATCTTGAATTAAGGTCCGATGTTTTCATTCAGCTTTTTCCAGTCCTTTTAGCTGACAACGGCAGTGAATTTTCCAATCCTTCTGCCATTGAACTGGATGCCCAGAAAAATCAAAGGACAAAAATGTTCTACTGTGATGCCAACGCACCTTATCAGAAAGGAAGCTGCGAAAACAACCACGAACTCATACGCAGGATTATTCCAAAAGGCACAGATATCGGACGCTATACACAGGAACAGATCAATCTCATGATGAGCCACATTAATTCTTATTCCAGAAAGAAACTGGGCAACAAAAGTCCATATGAAGTCTTCGAGTTTCAATATGGCAAAAAAATTTTAGATGCATTTCACCTGCAGAAGATCCCTGCGGATGAAATCGTTCTCAGTCCTGAATTATTGAAATAACCAAAATCTAACAGAAAAAAGCTGGGTAGGAAAATAATATCAGCAGCCATCATCGCAGAACGCCCCCAGAGGTGGAATTTACTCTCTCCAAAAATTTTAACTTAAATTCGACTTCCGCTCAGCATGCAATAAAATCCCCAAAACCGCAGCTTTTTTATTATTTTAACTCCGTTTTCAGGGATTTCATATATCTAAGTCATTATTTTTCTATTTTGTATAGAATTTAACCCTGCAAAGTAGAATTTACTTCTGCAAAGTAGAAGTTACTTTTGCAACTCACC
>NZ_JAMOKJ010000048.1:0-1144 GCF_023656595.1 Coprococcus intestinalis
CCGAAGTCAGTGACCTAACCGCAAGGGAGGAGCTGCCGAAGGTGGAGCCGATGACTGGGGTGAAGTCGTAACAAGGTAGCCGTATCGGAAGGTGCGGCTGGATCACCTCCTTTCTAAGGAAAAAGAAGTAGGGATTGTTTTGTTGTTGAGTTGCTGTGAACACTTAGTGAAGCGAAGCTGAGCTTAGTGAGAACGCACTTTGTGAATCTTAGTGAGGCGGAGCCGAACTTAGCTGAACGAAGTTTCAAAGTAAATACAGTAACACCTTTTACTGGTGGCGATGCGCTTAAGGGAGACACCCGTTCCCATCCCGAACACGACGGTTAAGACTTAAGCGGCCGATGGTACTTTGCTGGAGACGGCACGGGAGAGCAGGTGGCTGCCAGTGTTTTAAAGAAAACAGACCTGAGAGGGTTTTATATAGAGAGAAGAACATAGTCCGAAAGGGGACACGCAGGGGCAGGCGTTTTTGCGGATGGGTCCGAATCCCATGGATGTTCATCGCACGAAGATAAAAGGAACTTAGTTATTAAATCAATTAAGTAACGGATATCCAAGTGCAGATAACTATGTACCTTGAAAACTGCATATCAGAAACACATCAAGCCGTAAATCATCGAAAAGAAAAGATTTACAGATTTCAAAAGAAATCGAAGAAATAGAACCGACCGCATCATGACGCTACATGATGTGGGAACGAAAGGTCAAGCAAGATAGGGCACAGGGCGGATGCCTTGGCACTGAGAGCCGACGAAAGACGTGATAAGCTGCGAAAAGCCGCGGGGAGGAGCAAATATCCATTGAGCCGCGGATGTCTGAATGGGGGAACCCGGCAGGAAGAACTCCTGTCATCATGCACTGAATCCATAGGTGTATGAAGGGAACCCGGGGAACTGAAACATCTAAGTACCCGGAGGAAGAGAAAGAAACATCGATTTCCTGAGTAGCGGCGAGCGAAAGGGAAAGAGCCCAAACCGGTGTGCGTGCACACCGGGGTTACGGACTGTCAAAAGTGAGCTGGAAGTTAGCCGAACGGTTTTGGGAAAGCCGGCCAGAGAGGGTGAAAGCCCCTTAGGCGAAAACGGAAGGCAGCGGACAGGATCCAGAGTACCACGAGACACGAGAAACCTTGTGGGAAGTCGGA
>NZ_JAMOKJ010000005.1:0-155426 GCF_023656595.1 Coprococcus intestinalis
TATTTTAACTCCGTTTTCAGGGATTTCATATATCTAAGTCATTATTTTTCTATTTTGTATAGAATTTAACCCTGCAAAGTAGAATTTACTTCTGCAAAGTAGAAGTTACTTTTGCAACTCACCTATATTTATTCTATTCACCTTCTATTCAAAAAGCGGCTTCCATATGGAAACCGCTTTCATGCAGTTGACGGGACTTGAACCCGTACCCAGTTAACCCAGACTAGATCCTTAGTCTAGCGCGTATGCCAATTCCGCCACAACTGCGTTTTAGATAATCGCAAGCGTCTGTGCCGCTCACAAGTAATATCATATCATTTGTTTCATCTTCTGTCAACAATATTTTTCGTATTTTTTTAAATTTTTTAAATTGTATATTGTTTTTACAAAACATTCCCTTTTGGTACTTACTGAACGTTATTTCTCATTAATACCGATGACTTATCTTTGACATATCTTTTGCCATCACCTATAATATAAGAAGCAAAAAAAGAATTGGAGATTTCCCATGCCTAAAAAGAAAGATTTTATCCTGATCGGCGTTTTACTCGTTATTGCCCTGATCGGCCTGGGTGTGACACAGTTTCTTCAGCATCAGACCGGAGCATCCGTCACCATCACAATTGGCGGTGAGATCTACGGCACTTATCCCCTGGATCAGTCCCGTACCATTGAGATCAATGACGCTAAAGGCTACAACAAAGTGGTCATTGAGAATGGCAGCGTCCACATGGCGGATGCCGATTGTCCGGATCAATACTGTGTCCAGCACGCAGCCATTCATGCCGGCCATGAAACGATCATCTGTCTGCCTCATGAGCTGGTGGTTGAGATTACCGGCGGCGAAGTATCTGACGTCGATGTTGTGACACAGTAAGGAGTTTTTCATTATGACAAAAAAACTGACTATTTCAGCACTTCTGGTTGCATTGGCAATGATTCTCAGCTATGTAGAAGTACTGATTCCATTTAACTTCGGCATTCCCGGCATCAAGCTCGGACTGGCCAATCTGGTGGTCGTTGTGGCCCTGTATCTGCTGAATGCCAGACAGGCACTGATGATTTCCGTTGTACGTATTCTGCTTGTATCCTTTACATTCGGCAATATGGCCGCTCTGCTCTACAGTATCACCGGGGGACTTCTGAGCTTCGCAGTGATGGTTCTCTGCCGCAGGATCAAAGGTCTCTCCACGATAAGTGTCAGTGTTGCCGGCGGCATCAGCCACAACATTGGCCAGATTCTGGTGGCTGTATTCGTTGTCAAGAACCTGAATCTGCTTTTCTATCTCCCGGTACTTATGATCGCCGGCATCATTACAGGTTTGCTTATCGGCCTTGTGGCCGGTCTGATCATTCCTTCTGTCAGAAAGGCACTGCAGCTTTAATCATTAAGCGCACAAAAGCTTCATATATCAGGTGTTCATTCCCCGATATATGAAGCTTTTTGCCGTATATGCACTTAGCTTATGATACATTGCTGCATAAAACGCCTCCATGCTAATCCTCTTTCTTTCCCTGAACAAGATATGTCGTCTTTCCTGCTGTAAAAGACTGTTCAAAATCTTCCTCTTCCGACAAACTGATCAAAATATCATCAATCATCATATCGCCGTCCGCATCCACATCGAAGGGAATATCAAGTCCGTACAGATAATCTGAAACCGCATTCATCTCATCATGATAGGCAGAGGAATCAATATCTCCGATCACAAAAGTCTCCTTCTTCTCTTTACTGCCCTTTTCCTGAACATGAATTTCTACTTTATACATCACTGCTCCTCCTGTTTTCTTAATCATTTGTTTTTTATATGCCTAGTATATCATGATTCGCACCTTTGGTGCTTGACGCTGCATACGCAGCTATCATGATCGCCATTCGCCGCTCGCGATGAACAAGCATTGCTTGCTCCCGCTCGCTAACGCTCATTATATCATGATTCGCACCTTTGGTGCTTGACGCTGCATACGCAGCTATCATGATCGCCATTCGCCGCTCGCGATGAACAAGCATTGCTTGCTCCCGCTCGCTAACGCTCATTATATCATGTTTGATAAAAATTTACAGCACTTTGAAATCAACATTTGACATTATTGGTACAGTTTACTATAATAATAGGTGGAAAACATATATTAAATATATGAAGGGAGACTTAATTATGACACTCGACGAAATTAAAGTAGTTGGTATTGCTGGTGCAGGTACAATGGGCGCTTCCATGGCTCAGATTTTCGCACAGTATGGTTACACAGTTATCATTTATGATGCATTTGAAGCAGGTCTTGAAAGAGGTAAACATCTTGTAGAGATCAACCAGGCAAGCTTAGTTGAAGCTGGTGATATCACAGCAGAGCAGTCTGCTGAGATCAAGACAAAGCTCAGCTTTACAGGCGATATCAATGGTCTTAAAGACTGCGATATCATCGTTGAATCCGTTCTTGAAAGACTTGACGTTAAACAGGATTTCTGGGTAAAGGCAGAAGCTGTTGTATCCCCTGACTGTATCCTTGCTACTAACACATCCGGTCTTTCTATCAACAAGATTTTCGCTAACTGCAAAGATAAGACAAGAGCTTGCGGTATGCATTGGTTCAACCCACCTCACATCGTTCCTCTGATCGAAGTTATCAACAACGATGAGACAAAGCAGGAAATCGCTGATACAGTTTACCAGCTGTCCTTAAAGATTGGCAAGAAACCTATCTACGTTAAGAAAGATGCTCTTGGCTTCATCGGCAACAGAATTCAGGCTGCTATCCTTCGTGAAGCTGTTTACATCGTTGAACAGGGTATCGGTGACTACAAAGACGTTGATGGCGCTATGAAGTACGGCCTTGGCTTCCGTTATGCCTGCCTTGGACCTTGCGAAGTTGTTGACCAGGGTGGTCTTGATGTTCATCATCACATCGCTACATATCTTTGGGAAGACCTTTCAGACGCTAAGTATCCATCAGGTGAATTCGAAGCAATTTACCAGGCTGGCAACTACGGTGTTAAGACAGGCAAAGGCTTCTATGATTACAGCGGTGACAAGGCTGATAAGGCTATCGAAGCTCGTGACGCTATGTACCTTGCAATGGCTAAATGCAACCCAACAGGTGTTGGTGAAGCACACGGCTACGAGAACTAATATTTCGAGTTTATAGATTATTTGATCTATAAGATATAGTTAATCTCTGGAACTCCCGGAGGAAATGCCCGTTGGCATTCCTCTGGGAGTTCTATTTCTATGTTTTCACTCTATCTGCTTTTCACTGCCTGTTTCAGCACATACATTTTCTGGGTAACTTCTGTCTTAAAAAAAGAGCATCCCGACATCTATCGGAATGCTCTTCTATCGTATTCTTAATTCTGATTAAGCAAGTTTAGCCTTTGCTGTTTCACATAATGCTGTGAAAGCTGCTGCATCGCTGATAGCCATTTCAGAAAGCATCTTTCTGTTGACTTCAACACCTGCAAGCTTAAGACCATGCATCAGTTTGCTGTAAGATAAACCGTTCATTCTTGCAGCTGCGTTGATTCTTGCGATCCAAAGCTGTCTGAACTGACGTTTTCTCTGTTTTCTGCCTGCATAAGAACTTGTTAAAGCTCTCATTACGGACTGTTTTGCTACTCTATACTGTTTAGATCTGGCACCTCTGTAACCTTTAGCCAGTTTTAAAACTCTGTTATGTTTCTTCTTAGCGTTTAAGCCGCCTTTAATTCTTGCCATTTTGTCGTTCCTCCGTTTCTATTACAGGTAAGGTAAAATCTTCTTCATTACCTTTGCGTTAGTTGAATCTGTCATAGCTGCATGTCTGAGATTTCTCTTTCTCTTTGCAGATTTCTTTGTTAAGATGTGGCTCTTATAAGCTTTCATTCTCTTTAACTGACCAGTACCTGTTTTTTTGAAACGCTTTGCAGCTGCTCTACTTGTTTTTACCTTTGGCATTTTAATGTCCTCCTTAATATGAAAATGGTCTAATTACGTTTTTCAACTAAAAACATAACCATGCTCTTACCTTCCAGCTTGGCAGGTTTATCAATTACCGCAATGTCTGATAACTTCTGAGCAAAATCTTCCAGAATCGTCTTGCCGACTGCTGTATGGGCCAGCTCTCGTCCTCTGAAACGAACAGCAACTTTGACCTTATTGCCGCCTGATACAAACTTTCTTGCCTGATTCACCTTTGTATTCAGGTCATTCGTATCGATGTTCGGTGACAAACGAATCTCTTTCACTTCGATGGTCTTCTGTTTCTTGCGTGCTTCCTTCTCTCTGCGCGCCTGCTCATATCTGTACTTGCCGTAGTCGATAATCTTGCATACAGGTGGTTTGGCTGTCGGAGCGATCTTCACCAGATCCAGATTCGCCTCTCTGGCTAATTTCATTGCATCTCTGGCTGACATGATACCTAACTGTTCGCCGTCTTCCCCAATCAGTCGGATCTCCCGATCTCTGATCTGCTCATTAATCATTAATTCGCTAATAATTGACACCTCCATGTCTCATGACTTTTATTCATAACATTAAACTGAAAAATGGTGAGCAGAAAACTACTCACCATTTAAGACACGTAATGTGTAAAATACTTAAATATGAACCCAAGTCATCTGAAATGCTAAGGTGAGAGTGAGTACTCTGCTTTCTCGTACGGATGTTGTGTCTATCACACAACTTCATATATTTTACCACCTTTGCATTTCAATGTCAATAGACTTTTTGGAATTTTGATTTTATTTTGTTTTAAGTTATGTTTTAAGTTTCGTTAAAAATATCTGCTGACATTTAATTCAGTTCAAACAACTGGCGCTGTTTCAAGTCAATGCTGGCCCATGAAATATTGGAGTTTTCCTTCCCATAGAGATAAACGGTACTCTTCACTCTGACATAAAGTTTGCAGCTCTTCTTGTAGCCATTCAGATTATCTGAACTGCCGGTATCTCTCAAATATTGCTCAATATCAGCCACATTCAGGCTGAAGGCATTATTTTCTGTAATGTCAAAAGTATCACCGCTTTCCTCAATTGTTTTGCCGTCATAGCTCTTTAAAGTTCCGATTTGGTTTGTAATATTGGTTACTTTTTCACTCTCCGACGATGCACCATCAGACGAACTTCCCGCTTCATCGCTTGATTCCAGCGTACTGCCCTTGTCATTATTTATAAAGAATGAAATCTCCATCTTCTGCTTGTCAAGGTCTTCCTGGTTCAGATCCGCACTGACCATATTATAGTCCTTGACATTGATATTGAAGGTCATATCCTTTTCAAGGATATTATTCTCCCCCACTTTCCATGAGGACTGGTCTGTGGCATAATAACGGGCACCTTCAATATCCGCATCCGGATTCAGCGTATCCACAAAGTCAACCTCCGGTTTCACTGCCGTAACATTGGCAGCAGCGACCATGGCATTAATAAACAGCTGGATTTCTTCGTCGCCGTCAACCTTTCTATGGCCGGCACCGGTGTAAATCACATTACCTTTACTGTAGAAATAGTAGTTATTTCTTGCATCATTCGGCGAATCCGAATACACCGATCCCGACAGACAATACCACACAACCACATCTGAAGTGCCATCGCTTCGTCCATTGATATCTCTGTCCTGCTCCAGCGCCAGCTGATAATACTGGCCATGTGTCTTTGCTACCTGAATATTATTGCCAATTACATACGGATACTGGGTAATCGCACCATCATTAATCTTCGTAGCCGTTGTTGTTTCCTTATCTCCGATTGAACCTGTCTGCAGCATATTGTTGGTATATGCCTGGGTCTGTGCATAACTGCTCTCCCGGCTTCCATTTGTCTGCCATGCAATATCACCTGCAAGTGTCATCAATGTACCAAAATCAACACTCTGACTGTTTAATGCCTTTCCGTGCTTCAATAATGCTGAAACAGTCTCACCATTTATCTGCTCAGTTGATGTAATCCCATATCTGTCCATACCAACTACAGAACGCAAAATAGTATTTAATGATAATCCCCAGGTTCGATTTCTGCTAAAAAGCCAGTTATCATTATAAATTGAAGTGTGTTCATTATTATTGCCGAGTTCATAATCACTGTCCGCTATTTTTTCATACATATCATTCTTGTCATAATTAATATAAGATGTCGTATCATGTGAAAAAATAACACTCTTACCTGATTTAATAAAATCCAGAATATCCTGTACCTGTCCATTCTTATCTGAAATATCCTGATAAACATCATCAAAACCGATAACCAGCATCTGCTTTTCGGACAACAGTTTCTTCATTTCGCCTTTGTTCATATTGTTGATTTCAGTAAGTGTTTTTGTCTCAATCTTAATCTCAAAATCATCAATATTTTTTATCATGCTCTGAAATTTCGAATCTGTTGCCAGATTCCAGTTGCCATTTACATTGTCCGATCTTTGCGGGAGAAGCTGGAGCACATTGATCTCCTGCTACTAATTTTCTTTCTCCGGACGATCCTTCTTTAATGTATTGTATATATTCTGCATTCTCTGATCCGTATTGGCGATCACATCCGAACAATCCTTCAATTCCGCTGCAATACTATCCGGCACATCTCCTTCCGTCTTGTATTTCAGCTGATGTTCCAGACTGGCCCAAAAATCCATGGCTATTGTCCTGATCTGAACTTCTACCTTCAACAGCTTGCATCCATCAGAAAAAAATACCGGAATCTGTACAACCAGATGTAAACTTCTGTAACCATTTGGCTTCGGATTGGCAATATAATCCTTCACTTCCAATAATGTAATATCATTCTGGGAAGTCAGCATATCCGCCACCATATAAATATCCTGCACATAGCTGCAGATGACACGGATACCGGCCACATCATGAAGATTCTCCTCCACAGACTGCAGCGTCACCGGATAGCCTCTTCGTTTCAGCTTCTCCAAAATGCTTCCCGGTTTCTTCACGCGATACTTAATATAAGAAATAGGGTTATGACTGCGCTGCACCTGAAACTCATCATTGAGCACCTCTAACTTCGTCCGCACCTCCCTGATGGCACAACTGTACATCATCATCAGCTGCTGAAACTGCTCTGCCACTTCTTTGAAAGCACCGATGTTCTCCACCAAATCCACATTTTGCAAAATGACCGTCTCCAGATCAATATCTTTCCCCACTGCGACTGTATTCTCATCCATACCCCTTATCTCCTGTTCTTTATTAATTCCCCATTATCATAACATCCAAACATTTCCCACATGAAAATTCGGAGAGAAGCAGTTATTCATCTTCCTCTCCGAATGTATGTTGATTCCCAGTAACAATATCATACGACTTATACATATATTATATGAGGAATATTCCTTTTTTTCAACTGATTTTTTCCTTTACTTAAGCGATTGAAATGAACACAAAATGCAAATGATGAAATTAAATATAAAATGTAAACAGTCAAACTCAAATTATATTAAAGAGGAATCCTGTTTACAAAAAAAAGAGAGGATGTCCGTATGGGATATCCTCTCTTATGTCATTCTATTCTGTTCTCACGCTTACAATTATTCAGCTAATGCTGCTGTAATGATAGCCATGGAATAAACTTCTTCTGCGTTACATCCACGAGACAGGTCGTTGATTGGTGCATTCAGACCTAACAGGATTGGGCCGTATGCATCGAAGTTACCAAGACGCTGAGCAATCTTGTAACCGATGTTACCAGCGTTGATGTCAGGAAATACAAATACGTTCGCATGACCAGCAACTGGGTTGCCTGGGCATTTTGTACGAGCAACACGTGGAGAAACGGCAGCATCAAACTGTAACTCACCTTCGATTGGAAGGCTAGGCGCTTTTTCTTTCGCCATAGCAGCTGCTGTACGCATCTTGTCAACATCTTCACCTTTACCTGAACCCAGTGTTGAGTAGCTAAGAAAAGCAACCTTCGGATCGATACCGAAAATACGGCCGCATTCAGCAGATTCGATAGCGATTTCTACCAGTTCTTCTGCTGTTGGCTTGATGTTGATTGCACAGTCACCCATAGCTAATACTTCGTTCTCGCCTGTAGCAGATGGACGAACCATGATGAAGCATGAAGATACGATCTTGCTGCCTGGTTTTGTCTTGATCAGCTGAAGGGCTGGACGAACTGTATCTGCTGTTGAGTATGTAGCACCACCAAGAAGTGCATCTGCAACACCCATCTTAACAAGCATTGTACCGAAGTAGTTGCCTGCGGATAAGATCTTGCGTGCTTCATCCGGCTGAATGTTCTTGCTCTTACGAAGTTCACAGAACATAGCGATCATCTCATCCATTCTGTCGAAGTTCTCAGGATCGATGATCTGAGCACCTCTGATATTGTAACCATATTCTTCTGCTGCTGCCTGAACTTCATCTTCTTTGCCTACAAGGATAGGTGTAAGGAAGCTGGATGCCAGCAGACGGGATGTTGCTTCAAGAATTCTTTCATCTGTACCTTCTGTAAAAACGATTTTCTTCGGTGATGCTTTCAGTTTCTGAATCATCATACCGAAACCCTGCATATTCTTGCTCATGATATATATTCCTCCTAAATTTGTCTTTTGACAATCTCACATATATAATTTATCACTTTTTTTTCAGATTGCAATGCATTCCGCGATAATTAAAAAATTAACAAACATGCAAACTATTTCTCAGGCTTACTATGAACACTTCCAACAAAATTTATTCGTTCTCCTGTATATTTTGCACAATATTTTCAAAAGCCATACTGTGAGAAGCCTTTACAAGGACAGTATCACCCGGCTGAAGAAGATCCTGAAGAACCGCTTCAAGAGCTTCTCTTATCTCGAAATGTCTGGCCTCTCCGCCTTTTTCAGCAGCCCCCTCATACATCTCGGAGGAAAGTCCACCCACACAGAGAATCAGATCAATACCCTTCTCGGCCGCATACTGCCCGACTTCACGATGCATGGCCCTCTCATTCTCTCCAAGCTCAAACATATCACCGAGAATAGCCACCTTGCGTCCCGGTGCCGTCGCAAGCAGATCGATCGCTGCTTTCATGGATACCGGATTTGCATTATAGCAGTCATCAATGACAACTTTATCTCCGGCCTCAATCAGATGACTGCGCCCTGCAACAGCCTCAACATGGCTGATACCCGCCGTGATTTCTTCCTTCGTCATATCAAACTGAACTCCCACTGCCGCTGCTGCCATAGCATTGTAGATCATATGCTCACCCGGCAGAGGGATATTGGCATGCACCAGCACATCCCCCATATGAATATCCGCACGGCTTCCCAGCAATCCACGATTTTCAATATGATCTGCCCAGATGGCATTATCTTTGTTCATACCAAAAGTTATCGGTGCTTTGCCGTAAACGTCATGAATTGTTGCCAGCTTATCATCATCACCATTGACAATCACTGTTCCTTCCGGATTCATGAAGTCAAAAATCTCGGATTTTGCCCGAAGAATGCCATCTCTGTCAATAAGATTTTCCAGATGACACTGCCCGATATTCGTCATCACACAGATATCCGGTCTGGCCACTTCACTGAGACGATGCATTTCACCAAATGTATTGATTCCCATCTCAAGAACCGCAATCTGGTCATCATCCTGAATCCCGAAAATCGTCAGCGGCAGACCGACTTCATTATTATAGTTGCCGGCTGTTTTATGTACTTTATACTTCTCAGCAAGAACGGCTGCAATGAATTCTTTTGTACTGGTCTTACCCACACTGCCGGTGATACCCACCACCCGGATATTCAGCTGCTGACGATAAAAAGCAGCAGCCTGCTTCAGAGCCATAAAACTGTCTTCCACAAGGATACACGGTCCCAGGTCCTCTTCCGGCAATACTTCACAGATAACTGCCAGCGCACCCTTTGCAAATACGTCGGGAATAAAACGATGGCCATCCACGCGTTCACCTTTTGTTGCCACAAAAATATAGCCCGGTTCAATCTGCCTTGAATCGATAACAACACCTTTTGCCGTTTCCTGTGCCAGATCTTCGCGCATATAATAAATCTGGCCGCCGCATGCAGCTGCAATATTCTCTAAAGTCATATTTTTCATCAATTTATACCGTTTCCTTCCTGTTATTCATCTCTCATGGAAATATCAATCAATAACTGGCAAAGATCCGCATATTCAATGCCCAGCACTTTTGCCTCCTGAGGCAGCAGTGACGTTGGTGTCATACCCGGCAGTGTATTGGCTTCCAGGCAGTAAAAATCTCCCTTTTCATCCATCATAAAATCCATACGTGCGTAATTCTTCAGACGCAGTACCTTGAAAGCCTGCTCTGCTGCCGCCTGCATGGCCAGCGTCTTCTCTTCACTGAGTTCTGCCGGACATGTTTCAATCGTCGATCCCGCCTGATACTTATTCTTATAATCATAGAAGCCATGGATCGGTGCAATCTCAATGATCGGATACGCTTTACCATCTACAACACCTACAGAAAATTCACGGCCCTTGATATACTGTTCAATAACGACTTCATCATCGTATTTAAACGCTTCTTCAAGTGCTGCCGCATATTCTTCATCATTATTCGCCATAACAACACCGACACTGGAACCGCCGCAGCAAGCCTTCACAACACAAGGATAAGGCACCTTTACATCCGGTGTTTCCCCTTTCTTCAATCGAATGCCAACAGGTGTCGGCACACCGCCTGCTGCAAACAAATCTTTAGAAATAGCTTTATTCATGCAGATTGCTGAACTTACATAATCCGTGCCAGTATAACGGATACCATTCAGATCAAAACATGCCTGAATCTTTCCGTTCTCGCCATTCTCACCATGCAGTGCCATAAAGACAACATCCGCCTGCTGACAGATGTCAATGACATGCGGGCCGAAGAAATTCTTCTTCCAATCCAGACGAAGAGCCTTCACTGCATCAATATCCGGATTCTGATCCTTAATAGCGCCTACAGAAGCTGTCCAGTCTACATCCTTTTCAAACACATTCTTCCAGTCCTCATTCGCATAACCCAGAAATACATCCAAAAGCATGACCTGATGACCTTTGCTCTTTAATGCTTTATAAATACCCATTCCCGATACAAGAGAAACATCTCGTTCCGTACTGATTCCACCTGCTAAAACAACGATTTTCATTTTAAATTCCTTTCTGAATCTACCGGCATGAGCAAATTTCTTCAATATTTCAGAGAAATGAGAAATTTGCATCTGCCTGGTACATCACAACAATATTATTATTAAAATCCATTTATTTTTTTTGCATTTAATAACTAAGTTAGCCTCTTGCACATTATACATCGCCAGCCTTGCCTTGTAAAGCGACCCTTTGACTGAATTTTCTGCCATGAGCAATTTTTATACTTGCTTTTTCTCAGTTTACACAAATTTCCAAATATGTTACCATAGTATTTGGCGACTAAGATTTAAGAGAATCACTGATAATGCTTAAAATATATCCCTTTCTGTTCTCTAAACTTACGACAGACTACAATATCTGCCATCCTGCTGGCAGATTCGAAATCTAGGAGGATTTATGACCAAAACAATTGATTTACTCCATGGCAAAATCATGCGCTCACTCTGCATTTTAGCAGTGCCCATTGTCATGACTTATTTTATACAGATGGCCTACAATTTCATCGACATGATCTGGATTGGCCGTCTTGGCAGCGGCGCAGTGGCCGGTGTCGGCGTAGCCGGTATGTTTACCTGGTTTTCCAATGGACTGGTCATGATGGCCAAGATGGGCGGTCAGGTGAAGATTGGTCACTGCCTCGGCGCCGGTGACGACGATGATGCACGCCGCTATCTCGGCGCTGCCCTGAAGCTTGGCATCGTATTTGCCCTGTTTTTCGGCATTGGTATAAATATTCTGGCACACTCACTGATCGGCTTTTTTCATCTGAGCAGTCCGGCAGTCATCCATGATGCTGTATTGTATCTCCGCATTACCTGCGGCCTGGTTATATTTACCTTTATGAACCAGATTTTCACGTCATCTTTCAATGTCTATGGGGACAGCCGGACACCGTTTATCATTAATACATGCGGTCTTGTCAGCAATGTCATTGCGGACCCGCTGCTGATCTTCGGCATTGGCCCTTTCCCGGCTCTGGGCGTGGCCGGTGCCGCTGTTGCTACTGTTTTTGCCCAGATGTTTGTCTTTATCCTGTTTATCTTTACCATCAGGAAACGACACCCCCTTTACCGTGGGCTGAAACTGGCGGAACCAAGGCCATTTCAGTATTATACACAGATTATACGCATCGGCCTTCCGCTTTCTCTGCAGGATATGCTATTTTCATGCTGTTCCATGCTGATTGCCCGCTTTGTCGCCGTTTACGGGGACGGCGCTGTAGCTGCGCAGAAAGTCGGCACTCAGGTTGAATCCCTGTCCTGGATGGCTGCCGACGGTTTTATGGCCGCTATCAATGCCTTTATCTCACAGAACTATGGTGCCGGACAGCTGGATCGTGTCAAAGCCGGTTATCGTTCCATCATGAAAATTGTTCTTGTCTGGGGAAGTCTCTGCACATTACTGCTTGTTTTCCTCCCGGAACCGATTTTCAGAATTTTCCTGAACGATGATACTGTTTTGCCGATCGGTATCGACTATCTGCGCATCATGGGTTTTTCACAGCTTTTTATGTGTGCCGAAATTACAACAGCAGGTGCCTTCGGAGGTCTGGGCAACACCTTGCCACCTTCCAGCGAAAGCATCCTGCTGACATGTATGCGTATTCCTTTACTTCTTATTCTGACAAAAACACCCCTTGGCCTTTCAGGCATCTGGTGGAGCATCAGTATCTCCAGCATACTGAAAGGAATCGTTCTTGTCTCATGGTATCTTATTTATCAGCGGCGCCTTTTGTCCGCATCCGCTTCATCTGCTGATATCAGGCCCTGACGGATGGCTTCCATCCGCTCGGCCTCTTCTTCCGGAAGATAATTCAGCAGATAATTGCCTCTCTCCTGATTCCTCTCCAGATGCTCACGGCGGATTTCGACTTTTATCCGCTCGATTTCCTGCCGCAATTCTCTGGCTGACATCAGAAGGCACCCCTGACTTCGGATAATCACCTGCTCAAGGCCATCTGATGTTGCCACGGTTACTTTATACTTTCTTCCGATGGCATGGGCCGTCTTTTCGATATACTGATCTGCCGTCTCTGCCTCCTTTGTAAAAACGACATCAATATTATGCCACTTTGTCACTTCACCCGGAAATCCTTCCACTTTATAGGCATCAAAAACAAGAATCACCCTCTGGCTTGTATAGCCCTGATAGTTGGACAATGTCTCCATCAACTTGTTGCGTGCAGCGTCCATACTATGTTCCGACAATTCATGCAGATCTTCCCAGGCAAAAATGATATTATAACCGTCCACAAGCAGATAGCTTTCCTGTGCGGTCGCCTGTCGTCTGTTCTCCTGCTGCTTCTTTTCACCTCGCCAGCTGCCTTTACCTGATGAATCACTCAACCCACCTGTCAGTTTCCCTGAAGAGCCTGATACTTCTGAATAACTTGTATCCGCTCCTCTGAATGTACGTTCTTTCTGTGGCTTTCGTCGCTTAATTTCACCATATGTTCTGACAAAAATAGCTTCCAGTTCTTTATCATCCGCCAGAGACGGTGCAATGCTTCGGCTTCTGGCAGCCTTCGCTTTTGCTGTCATCACCGCATCCTCATCCTCAGCACCTGCCGTCTCTCCATCCAGTCCGGCGCCTTCCAGATGCATATAATCTTCCACTTCATACCATGGCACTACAAATCCTGCACCATGGGCACAGAACACAGACCCCGTCGGATTTGCCAGATCCCGCTCCGGATCATAGGCTGATGCCACCAGTACTTCTTCCGTATTATGGCAAGGATAATAGCCCGCCATTGTACAGAACAATCGTCCTGTGCCTCCGGTATAGGCAGCCACATCCTTCTGATATTCACGCATTTCTGAAACGGGTGCCATTCCTGTTAATACGGCTGTTTCGCCCTCATTTTCTCCAAGTTCAAACCTGCCGCTCATCTTCTCAATATCTGTCATGGCATGTCCTACCAGCCGCTGCGGCAATTCCAGCCTGAAGCGGTAATAAGGTTCCAGCAGAACACTTTCTGCTTTCTGCAGTCCCTGGCGCACCGCTCTGTATGTCGCCTGCCTGAAATCCCCGCCTTCGGTATGCTTCTGATGTGCTCTTCCCGCAATCAATGTGATGCGCATATCCGTGATCGGCGCTCCCATCAATACGCCTCTGTGAACCTTTTCCTCCAGATGTGTCAGAATCAGACGCTGCCAGTTGCGATCCAGCATATTCTCGCTGCAGACAGTATCGAAGACAAGTCCGCTGCCGGCCTCCAAAGGTTCCATTAAAAGGTGGACTTCCGCATAGTGTCTGAGAGGTTCAAAGTGACCCACACCTTCCACCGGTGCTGCAATCGTTTCCTTATATACAATCTGTCCTGCACCAAATTTTACTTCCAGCCCAAACCGCTCATGGATCATCTGCTGCAATATTTCTGTCTGGATCTCACCCATCAGCTGCACAAGCACCTGTCCTGAAATATCATCCCATACAATATGCAGTTCCGGCTCTTCTTCTTCCAACTGACGCAATTGATGCAGTACCTTGTGCAGATCACTGCCCTCCGGCAGTTCAACCCTGTAAGTCAGTACAGGTTCCAAAAGGGGCACTACCTGCTCAGCCTCCGCTCCCAGTCCGTCTCCGGCCTGTGTCTGTGTAAGCCCTGTCACTGCACAAACCGTACCTGCTGAAGCTGCATCAACTGTCTCAAACTTTGTTCCATTATATATACGGATCTGATTAACCTTTTCTTCCCATTCACCTGCCGAAGTATCTTTCCCGGATAATGTATCCTCTGCCTCACCCCCGGCTTCCTGTCTTCTCCGTATAGGGCCCCGGAGCTGTGCCTTGACCTTCAGGCTGCCACCGGTAATCTTCATATAAGTCAGGCGTCCGCCCTGGGCATCCCTTGCGATTTTAAATACTCTGGCCCCGAATGTCTCCGGATACTGCTTCTCTTCTGTCCATTTTGCAATGCCGTCCAACAACTCCTGCACCCCTGTCAATTTCAGGGCTGAACCGAAGAAGCACGGAAAAACCTTTCTCCCGGTGATCATTCTGCGCACCTGTTCATCCGTCACAGTTCCCTTTTCCAGATAAGCTTCCAGCACCTTCTCATCGCACATCGCCAGATTCTCATTGCGTGCATCTGCTTCTTCGGAAAAATCAATACAACTGTCCCCGAGTCGCTGTCTGATCTCCTCCATCAAAGCCCTTCTGTCTGTCCCATTCTGATCCATTTTATTCACAAAAATAAATGTAGGCACCTCATACCGTGCCAGAAGACGCCACAGTGTCTGTGTATGTCCCTGAACACCGTCTGCACCGCTGATCACCAGCACCGCATAGTCAAGCACCTGAAGCGTTCGCTCCATCTCTGCTGAAAAATCCACATGTCCCGGTGTGTCAAGCAGTGTATACGATCTTCCCCGCATCTCAATTTCGGCCTGCTTTGAGAAAATAGTGATGCCTCTCTCCCTCTCCAGACTGTAAGTATCCAGAAAAGCATCTTTGTTATCTACTCTGCCCAGCTTTCTGATACTGCCTGTCAGATAAAGAATGCTCTCAGATAACGTTGTCTTTCCCGCATCCACATGTGCAAGAATACCTAATACTGTTTTACTCATCTATATCAAATCCTTTGTTTTTCATTCAGTGCTTTTTTTATTGTAAACTATTTTCCCAATTCCGCAAAGTACTAATTCCCTTTTTCTGTATTTGTGAAATATTTATGAAAAAGTATTTGAAATTCCATCAAAACCATAGTATAATAGATAGGCACTGGAGACGTATCGAAGTGGCCATAACGAGCTTGACTCGAAATCAAGTTGTCGGGCAACCGGCACATGGGTTCGAATCCCATCGTCTCCGCTATACAAATTGAGGCTGTTACCTCAGAGTAACAGCCTCTTTTCTTTTTTCAATGCTGAATTTTTCTTATTTCCAGTCCATTATCCACCATTTCGGATTTTTTCAGGAAAGTTTTCAACCGCCAATCACAATACTATACACCTTTTTAAATGTTTCATCCACATTCAGGCTGTTGATACCCGGTTTGTCCTGCAATTCACCTTCATAGCCGAAATTGTCGCATCGTCCGCACCACGGTTCCAGGCACACAAAAGGTGCTCCCGGGGCTGCCCAGATACCAAAATTCGGAAATCCGTCACATAACAGGGTCAAATAATCCGAGCCATCCGGCATAACAATTCCTGCCTGTCTGATCTGTCCGCCGTCAAAAACAAGGGCATCCAGGTCAAAAAGGTCTTTTCTCAGCTGGTATTTGTGATCAGTCAACATCATTGTGTAAACCTTATCCGGCAAACCGGTTCCCGTATTCATGTCGATGTGGATAAAATGCAATTCATCCTGATCCTCCGCAAACTTCAGCGCATAATCACTGTATTCCGTATCCGGCAGCACCGGCACATTAAATCCGGGATGTCCGCCAATTGTAAAATGCATCGGGTGGTCACCTGTATTCTTTACCTGCCACTGTATATCCACTTTATCTCCATCCAACCGATGGGTGATCATCAATTCAAAATCAAACGGATAAACCTTTCTTGTTTCTGCATTCGACACCAGTCGATGGGTCACAGAAGCCGGACTTTCTTCAACTCTTTCCAACACATAATCTCTGGCAAAACCATGCTGATCCTGCACATAATGTCTGCCCTGATACAGGTATTCGCCGCCGTAAAACTTGCCTACATTCGGAAAAAGGATCGGTGCCTGTCTTTTCCACCAGGCCGGGTCTCCCTGCCAAATCAGTTCGCGGCTATATTTTTTGTCATAAATGCTGACAAGTTCTGCACCCAAATCATCGATCGTCACAACCAGACGGTCATTTTCCATCTTAAATCTTCCCATATCTATTCGCCTTCTCTTTCTTATGCAATCTATTGATGTATATTTTTATTATCAAACAGCAACATATCCCGCTTGTATCAGCTTCTGACCGCCCATCGGAGTTTTGTGGAATGTGCACGGCTGTTGCATCTGCATTCTTCCGCAGAAGGACGAATCACATCCTTCGCGGCTTCACTGTAAATACCAGCTTTCACATTTTCCTTGAAAGATTTCTTTACCAGTCTGTCTTCTCCTGAATGGAACGTCAAAACAGCTACTCTGCCGCCCGGATTCAACACATCCGGAAGTTTCTGAAGAAAAGCTTCCAACACTTCAAATTCACTGTTCACATCAATACGCAGCGCCTGAAATGTTCTGGCACAGGATTTCTTCACTGCCTCTTTCCGATCTGCAGCCGGTACTCTGACCAACGCCTTTTCAATTAATTCACGCAGTTTTGATGTTGTATCCACCGGATGCCCTTTTTTCAGTTCCTGCATCACAACTGACGCAATCTCTGCCGCATAAGGTTCATCAGAGTTCTCAATCAACATACCCTCAAATTCATCCCTTGTCACATGCTTTAACCGCTCGGATGCAGGCTCTCCCTTTGTCTGATCCAGTCTCAGATCCAACGGTCCGTCATATTTATAAGAAAATCCTCTGTCCGGGTTATCAATCTGCATGGAAGAAACCCCCAGGTCTGCCAGTATAAAATCGAATTTGCCGTCTTTTTCGGCTACCTCATCAATATTGGCAAAGTTGATCTTCCGAACCGTCAGTATGTCCGGTCCGAATCCCTGATTTCTCAACCTCTCTTCTGTCTTGGCCATCTCAATGGCATCCACATCAAGAGCCGTCAGATGACCTTCGCCATTCAGGCACCTCAACATAGCGGATGTATGCCCGCCATATCCCAACGTAGCATCCAGTCCTCTTTGCCCCGGCTGAATCTGCAGAAAATCAAGGATTTCCTGCACCATGATCGATATATGCATTCCTGCCGGTGTGCCGCCCTTCCGAATCACTTTCTCAACTGTTTCACCGTATTTCTCAGGATTCAGCTCCTTGTATTTCTCGTTGTAATGTCTCGGATGTGTTCCTTTGTACCGTACCCTTCTCTTGTGTACCGGTTGATTTTCTGTATTACTTTCCATTTAATCTTCCTTCCATCCTTCGTTCAAACGGGATAAAACACGCTTCGCGCGTTTCATCCCGTTATCACATTCTCTACTGTTCCATTGCCCCGGATACCTCACCGGCTTCAACGGCAGGTGTTGCCTCCTCCGGTGCGCTGGTTGCCGGCGCACTTGTCTCTGGCGGGTTCGTTGCCGGTGCACTTGTCTCAGGTGCACTTGTCTCTGGCGCACTTGTCTCAGGTGGGTTCGTCTCCGGCGCACTTGTCTCTGGCGCACTTGTCTCAGGTGCTTTTGTTTCTGTTGCCTTCGTCTCAGTTTCCTGCTTTTTCTCTGTTTCCTTCTTTGTCTCAGTCTCTTGCTTCGTCTCTGCCTCTGTATTCTTGCTGCTAGATGAACTGCTTCCGGATGTCTGTCCAGACACATAAGTGACACCGCCGTACACGACAACATAATAACCTGTACTGATATTATTATAGAGTGTTTTTGCCTTCTCATAAGGCATATTGATACATCCATGGGAACCATTGTACTGATAAATTGTTCCGCCAAAACTGCTTCTCCACGTAGCATCATGGAAACCAACACCGCCGTTAAACGGCATCCAGAATGATACCGGTGAAGCATAATCGGCACCTCGAAGAACTGTATTCTTCTCCATGCTGTATACCTGATAAACACCGGTCGGTGTCATATGGGTCTGGCTGACATTTCCTGATACAATATTCGAGGACATGATCAGTTCACTATTCTTATATAAATACAACTTCTGATTCGTCAGATCCACTTCCACATAATTGCCTCCGAAATTCTTCTTGATACCGGAAGCACTTTCCGTATAAGGCACTTCACGCTCGCCTGAAACTTCATCTGTCAGACACTGTAAAACATCTTCAAATAAAGCACTTGTATCAAGAGTCTCTCCGCTCACCGGTACATTCAGTGAAATCACACTTCCCGATGTGGTTGTGAAATCCATATTCATCTTCTTGGAACTGTATTTCTCAGAAATGCCATTCACCCATTCCTGTACTTTATCATGATCAATCTGAAGCGTACCGTCTTCATCAATATACACCCACTGGCTGATCTGTTCGTGATTGATCACTTCTTCCTTCTTTTCACCGTTCTTCTTAAATGGATACTTCAGTTCTACCTGAAGATAGGCATTAGCCTGCTGCAAAATCTCATCGGCATTCTCAGAATCCTCACTCAAAACAGGCTTCTTATACAGGCCCTTGGCCTCAACATCCAGTTTCGATACATTCTCTTCAATCGCATCTTCAACCGCTGCTGTCACTTCACCTTCATCCAGCGTTGTTCCCTGCTCACCGTTACGCAATGAAAAAGCATTCTTCCCTGCATCATAAACCAGCTGTGCATTCTCCGGTGCGATCATCTTCGTTGTATCCATTGCACTGCACTGCGCCAATTCCTGTTTGACGCGCTCTTCATTATATGTAAAAAGATTATTCACTGTCAGTGCCAGATCCTTCTGATCGGTTTCTTTCAGCTTATGCTCATTCTGCCGATCCTTCAATGCCTGCAGATCTGACGCTTCGTTGTAAGCCATCTGAATGTCACTGCCTTTGATGGTCAGCTGTTCATTCTTAAAATCTACGACAAGCTCATAATCCTTCGCAGATTCCTTCAGCTGTTCTTCCAACTCGCTGACAGACATTCCTTCAATATTCATATCATTCAATGTTGTTCCCGGATAAAAAACATTCTTATAATTATTACTTCCGGCCATAAAATACCAGCCGCCGAAACCAGCTGCCAAAGCAGCCACTACCACCACAGTTATGCCAAATATCCTGAACTTCTTATTCTTCATCATCTATTCCCCCTGTAGAATCATTCTATTTTAATTTCTTACTATTCGCCTATTATATCATGATTCGCACCTTTGGTGCTTGACGCTGCATACGCAGCTATCATGATCGCCATTCGCCGTTCGCGATGAACAAGCATTGCTTGCTCCCGCTCACTAACGCTCATTATATCACAGATTCAGGAAAAAAACGGATTCTTTTTTCTTAAAATAATATGACTTTTCACGGATTTGAAAAAGGGACCGTTGTGCCTGCAACGATCCCTCGACAAAATACTGCTTTATTCTTGTTATTCCGATTTCAATTGTCAAAATATCTTATATTTCGGCATGACAGCCCATCTGTTATTTTCTGGTAATATAACCCTTTGCTGTCAGGAATTCCGCACAAAGAACAGCACCGCCTGCTGCACCGCGGACTGTATTGTGGGATAAACCAACAAACTTGTAATCATACACCTTATCTTCACGAAGACGACCAACAGAAATACCCATACCATGCTCATAGTCAACATCCAGACTTACCTGAGGACGATTGTCTTCTTCAAGATACTGAATAAACTGCTTCGGCGCGCTTGGCAACTCCAGTTTCTGAGGTTCACCCGAGAAATTCACCAGTTTTTCAATCAACTGTTCCTTTGTCGGTTTCTTTGCAAATTTAACAAAGACAGCCGCTGTATGACCATTCAATACAGGAACACGGATACACTGAGATGTAATGATCGGGCTCTCTGCCTTCACAATCTCACCATTCTCAATATGTCCCCAGAGTCTTAAAGGCTCCATCTCAGACTTCTCTTCTTCACCGCCAATGTAAGGGATAATGTTGCCAACCATCTCCGGCCAGTCTTTGAAAGTCTTGCCGGCACCGGAAATAGCCTGATAGGTTGTAACAACAACTTCTGTCGGCTCAAATTCCTTCCATGCTGTCAGAACAGGGGCATAACTCTGAATGGAACAGTTCGGTTTAACGGCAATAAAACCTCTTGTTGTTCCCAGACGTTTCTTCTGATCCTTGATAACTTCAAAATGCTCCGGATTGATCTCCGGAACGACCATCGGTACATCCGGTGTCCATCTATGGGCACTGTTGTTGGAAACAACAGGTGTCTCACATTTCGCATAGGCTTCCTCAATCTTCTTGATCTCATCCTTGGACATATCAACTGCACTGAATACGAAATCTACATCCTTGCACATTTCTTCAACTTCCAGTACGTTTCGCACAACAAGCTTCTTCACAGTCTCCGGCATTGGTGTATCCATCTTCCATCTGTCACCAACGGCATCTTCATAGTTCTTGCCTGCAGAACGCGGACTTGCAGCCACAGCTGTTACTTCAAACCATGGATGATTCTCCAGCAAACTGATAAAACGCTGTCCGACCATACCTGTTGCACCTAAAATTCCAACTCTTAACTTCTCACTCATAACAATTGACTCCTATTCGTATTCATTCTCTCTCAAAAATGTCCGCATTGGAAACACATTTGTCTTTCACTAGTGTATACTACATCAACTTCTCACAAAATGCAAGTATTGTTTTTAGAAAAAATATAAAAATTTTATTTTTATTTTGATGTATTTGTGGTATTATAAATCATATATTCTAATCAGACGATTGTCTACTTGTTTTTTAGAAAGGGTGACTATTTCATGAAGAAGACAATAAAGGCTATTGCAGCCGCTGCAGCAATTGGTGCAGGTATCGGCGCAGTTGTTTACTTTATCAAGAATAAACTGTATCAGGAAGATCTGTCTGACGACTTTGATGATGATTTTGATGATGATTTCGATGATTTTGATGATGACGAAGAAGACGCATCCTCTAAGGATTCCCGTGAATATGTCAATCTGCATCCGACATCCGAGAAGGAAGAAGATGCTGAATCAGAACCAGCCGAAGATGCACCTGAAGACGAGCCAGAGGAAGACGATCATTCCGGAGCTGAAGCCGCAGAAGAAGAATAATCATTTTCCCGGCAGCTTTCAGACTGACGAATATATTAATCACACTGCTGCTTCGGCACCAGTTTAATAAAGGAGATTTCAACAATGAGTACAGAAGAAAAAGAATTAGAAGTAACATCCACAGAAGCACCTAAGAAACCTGCAAGAAAACCTCGTAAGCCGGTTGATCCTGCTGTATGGGAAGAATTAAAGGCTATGCAGGAAAGCGGTGAAGTTCTGACAGTTAAGATCAATGCTGCTGTCAATGCCGGTGTCATCTCTTATGTAAAGGGTGTTCGCGGATTTATTCCTGCTTCTTTATTATCCATCGCTTATGTCGAAGATTTAAACGAATGGGTTGATAAATCTATCGAAGTTAAGGTTATTACTGTCGATCCAGAAGAGAAACGTCTTGTTCTCTCAGGCAAAGCTGTAGAACAGGAAAAGGCAGCTGCTGAAAGAGCTGCTAAGATGGATGCTGTCAATGTTGGTGACATCTACGACGGTAAAGTTGAAAGAATCACTTCTTTCGGCGCTTTTGTAGGCTTTGCTGATGACTTATCCGGTCTTGTTCACATCTCTCAGATGGCTAACAAGCATATCGAATCCCCGAACGAAGTTGTCAAAGTCGGTGACGAAGTTAAGGTTAAGGTTATCGGCAAGAAAGATGGCAAAATCAGCCTCAGCATGAAAGCTGCTCTTGATGCAGATGCAGAAGTCGTTGATAACAGAGAACCTGCTTTCAACTACAAAGAAGAAGGTCAGGCAGCAACAAGCCTTGCTTCCTTACTTGCAGGCATCAAGTTAGACTAATCTTTATTATCGTTGGAATGCAATGCCCGGATCATCAGAATTGTTGATTCGGGCATTTTTATATTATGAAAGAAGGGCTGCTTTTCAAAAAGCAGCCCTTCTTTCATCACATATTCAATTAACCCAGCCACTTCAATGACGGCCAATACATCACAAAGGCCTTCGCTATGATCTTATCCTTCTTCACATAGGTATTGTGCCAGTACCTGGAATCCTTCGAAACAGCCCTATTATCTCCCAACATGAAATAACTGTCCTCCGGCACCTGATAAGGCCCGAAATCACCTGTCGGCTCCTCACTCAGATAAGGCTCATCCAGCAATTCACCATTAATATAGACCTTACCACTGATTATTTCTACTGTTTCTCCCGGCAGGCCGATAATACGCTTCAGATAATCAACACTCTCATCATCCGGGTATTTGAAAATAACGATATCGCCTCTCTCCGGTTCTTTAAAATCGTAATACAATCGAAGTCCCATGATCCTGGATCCGGCAGGGATCGTTGTTTCCATCGATCCGGTAGGTACAACCGCATTCGCTATAATAAAAAAGTCCACAAGCAGAGCAATAATAATCGCTGAAACAATCACCTTGACCCAGCTGAACACTTCGGCTTTTATGGAGGCTTTCTTCTCCTCAGACATAAACTTTCTCGTCTCCTCACTGTATAAGTCTTCATTCATTTAAAGCATTAAACGCAATAAAATATGCATTACATTATAACATATACATTGAGAAATGACAAACATTTATTATATAAAGAACACACCCGTTTTATTGAAAATATTAACAATTCTTACACATTGTTACAAACTGTCTGGCCGCCGAATTCAGCGGATGTTGATAATCATACACCAGGCAGATTTCTCTTATCGGTATTTCTTCCTGCAATTGAATCGTCACAATCTCCTCTTTCTTCAACGATTCTCTTGTCATCGGCTCCGGTACAAAAGCCAGCCCCAGTTCAGACTTAACCATCAGTAGAATCTGATCTGTTGTGGCTACTTCGATATCCGGCGCAAATTCCTGTCCATGTGTCATAAAAAAACGGTTGTAAAACTTATAAGTCATCGTTTCCCGACCAAGTCCCATCAGTGAATATTCCTTCAATTCAGACAAACTGACTGCACGACTGGTCAGATGTTCAAAGGTTCTGCCGCCCACAAGTATGTCCTGAAAAGAGGCCAGTGAAGTCACCTTCAGCGGTCCCGCTGTTTCCACGGGTGTCGATACCACAGCAAAATCAACTTTACCGCTTCTGACCGCCTCAAGAGCCTGCGGTGTCGAATAATTATAGATTTTTAAACGGATTCCCGGGTAACTCTGATGAAAACTTTTTAATTGATCCACCAAAAAAATATTCAGCGCCGTCTCACTTGTGCCGATCACAATATTACCGTACAGCAGGCCATCATTTTCCGAAAGAGCCTCTTCCGCTGCAAAAATCTGAGCCATGGCAGCAGATACATAATTATAAAGTTCCTCTCCCTCCGATGTCAGCTGAACACCTCTGTTTGTCCGAATAAACAACGTCGCATGTACCTGCTGCTCCAGACAGTTCATCGCTCTCGTAATATTCGGCTGACTATTTCCCAGGACTCTGGCCGCCTTTGTAAAATTTCGATACTTGGCCACATAATAAAAAATCCGATAATACTCAAAATTGACATTCATACTTTTACTCCAGACATATCAAAACATAATCGATATCATATCAATTATAGTTTTTACTTATTTCTACATTCATAGTATAATCGAACAGAATATGAAAATCAAGGAAGGACGTGTAATAAATAATGGAAGAAAAAACGATTTTTCCTCGGGAAGAGCATTCAGATATATTATTTCAAAAAATTTTAAATGATCCATGGGCTTGTGAAAAACTTCAGGCAACATTCTGCGATTTTCTATTTTGTAATGATGAATTTGATCATCCCCTTTCACCTGAAGAATTTTCCAAAGCTTTATTTGAATCCTATAAGAATAGAGATTTGTCCGCATTTTTGATGGGCATTTGCCAGAATACTATTTTTGACCTTCTTCGGAATTCTTTTCTGATTCCTTACCGTTTCGATGCAGACGGCAAACAGAATCCGATTATCATGACCGATGAAAAAGGTCTCTTACTTCCGGAGTATGATAATCCTTTTTATAAGAAAGAATACAGTACTTTTCAAAAAATTTATCATGATCTTGAATCAGATAGAAACATTTTTCTGGCTCAAGCCTATCGCTACAGCCATGATTACGGTCCAAACCATATGAATATCGAGCAGAAGATTCTTGAGATCACAACAGGCATTCTTCTGATCCGTGAACTTCCGGACACAGTAAAACTCAAAGAAACCGAGGCAGAGGCCTATGCTGCTGTCTGGGATATCATGATCGCACTGGAAAAAGAGCTGCCGATGGCCTATGTCTTTTATGGACAGGACACACTGGTAGAACATAATAAACGATATGACGAAATCGGCATATTTTTACCGAACTCTCATTTTCTGAAACATCTGGAGAAACATATTGAAAAAGCCGAGGCGATTATCTATGCGCAAAAATAATACTGCATCAGCACCTGCCGCTTCTTATGTTGATATCATGGAAAAAAACCATATGGAAATTCCATGGCATGATTATGCAGATGCTGACAGCCATGTTATCATCAGTCAGGCTGGATTGATTGAGAAATCCTCTGTCATCGGCCGTGTAGGTCTGATCATGCTTTCCTGCGGCACCGGTGCATGGCGCGTCCGTACTTCCATGAACCGTTTGTCCAGAGAACTTGGTGTGACCTGTACTGTTGATGTTGGATTAATGTCCATTTCATTCAACTGCTTTGACGGCAAAGACTGCGTTTCACAGTCTCTCAGCATCGCCAATACCGGTGTCAATACATCTAAGCTGTATCGAATGGAACAATTCGTAGATTCTTTTCCGACAATGGAAGCCAAACTTACCGGTGAAGAAATCCATAAAAGACTGGATGAAATTGAAGAAATCCACGGTCTGTATTCACCTGTAAAACTTGGTTTTGCAGCAGCACTGGCCTGCAGCGCCTTTACATTTTTACTTGGCGGTGGCCCTGTGGAAATGATACTGGCCTTTATTGCAGCCGGTATCGGTAATTTTATCCGTACAAAGCTGATTAAACACCACTATACATTGTTTTTAAATATCGCAGCCTCCATATCGGCTGCCTGCCTGGTTTATGCACTGCTTTTGAAGTTGTCTGAGGTCTGCTTCGGCATCTCCTCATTCCATGAAGCAGGCTATATCTGTTCCATGTTATTTATCATTCCGGGCTTTCCCTTTATTACAAGCGGCATTGACCTTGCCAAACTGGATCTTCGTTCCGGTCTGGAACGTCTGACCTACGCAATCATTATTGTGCTTGTTGCCACAATGTTTGCATGGATCATGGCTTTACTACTGAAATTGAAACCCGTTGATTTTGCTGCCATGAACATTGATCCCCTCTTACATATGTTTCTTCGGATCATTACCAGCTTCTGCGGCGTTTTCGGTTTCTCAATCATGTTCAACAGTGCCATTCCTATCGCAGCCACCGCTGCGCTGATTGGCGCTGCTGCCAACACATTACGACTTGAACTCATTGATTTCACCCAGATGCCATCTGCGGAGGCCGCTTTCATCGGTGCACTGACAGCAGGTTTACTTGCATCCATTATTAAACGAAATCATGGTTATCCAAGAATATCTATCACTGTTCCTTCCATTGTGATCATGGTTCCAGGGCTTTACCTCTATCGTGCCATCTATAATCTTGGCATTATGTCCCTGAACGAATCCGTTTCGTGGTTTGCAGCAGCGATTATGATCATAGCCGCTCTCCCCCTTGGCCTGATCTTCGCAAGAATCCTGACTGACCGCACATTCCGTTATTGTACTTAACCCGGCAAGTACTAAGACAATAACTGATAATTTTTACTGGAGGAATCATTAATGAGTTTCAAGCACCACAAACAAATGTCCGAATCTTTCCTGACTGCTGCCTTTTTGTCAGTGTCAGGAGGATTACAGGACGCTTATACTTATATTTTTCGTGGAAAAGTCTTTGCCAATGCCCAGACAGGCAATATTGTCCTGCTGAGCCAAAGCATTATCGATAAAGACTTTGTCCGGGCGATCCATTACCTTGTGCCTCTTTTGTTTTTTGCCCTGGGCATCGCCATCGCTGAATGTATCCACGTCAAATTTCAGCGTATCCAACATATCCATTGGCGCCAACTGGTTCTCGTACTTGAGATTCTTCTTTTGCTGGTTGTTGGATTTCTGCCGACACGACTGAATCTGCTGGCCAATGCCATGGTTTCATTCTCATGTGCCATGCAGGTTCAGAGTTTTCGTAAAGTCAACGGATACGCCTTTGCCAGTACTATGTGCATCGGCAACATCCGAAGCGGCACAGATGCCTTATGTGCTTTTATCCGTACCCGTGATAAAAACACTCTGCGCAAATCCCTGTGCTACTGGGGAATCATTTTACTCTTTGCCATCGGTGCAGGTATCGGCGGTTACGGCATTACAATTTTCGGCATGCGAACCATATGGATTTCCTGTATGCTTCTTCTGATTGGATTTCTTATGATGTTCATCAAAGAAGAACAGACAGAACATATGGAACCGATGACACTTTAAATAAGCCCTCTTCTTTTCATTTTTTATCTATCCTTTATATCTCATAGGCAATATTACCTATGAAAAAAAAGTGTCCTGAATCTACCTTCAGGGCACTTTTTCACATTCGTATCTTATACAAATCTCAAACCTGTATTCTATTTAACTTTCTTATTTCACTTCTACAAGTTCGATTTTGAAATTCAATTCCTTGCCTGCCATCTCATGATTGGCATCAAAAGTAATCATCTTCTCATCCTTATCCGTAACCTTTACAAGGAAAGGCTGACCGTACTGATTGGTCAGGTAAACCTGCTGACCCACTGTCAGTTCCTCAGATCCCGGAAGCTGTGCGATCTCGACTTCAATAATCGCATTCGGATCCGGCATGCCATAAGCCTCTTCCGGCATCAGATGAATTTCTTTGATCTCACCGACTTCCATATCAGCCACGGCTGCATCAAAGCCTTTGATCATCTGTCCTGCACCGCAGACGAATTCCAATGGCTCACCGCGGTCATAGGATGAATCAAACTGTGTGCCGTCGTTAAAAGTACCTCTGTAATGGGTGCGACATGTCTTGCCGACATTACGTCCTGTCATTGTATTTTCCATGATTAAAAATCCTCCGTTTATCCGTTTTTTATTCGACATGATGTCTTCTTTTAAGAGTACACTACCAATCGTCTTTTCACAAGTAAAACTTTTATAAATTTTCAGCTTTCACTTTTCATCCCCGGAAACATATGATAAAAGTAGAATTCCCCGGAGGATTTTTCCGTATGCATTTAAAAAAGTTTTTCTCAGCGGCTGCACTGCTTGGCTGTCTTACCATGATCTTTACCGGCTGTTCCCAAAAAAGTTCCGGCCTGACACCGGTCACCCTCAGCGAAGTTGCCCATTCCATCTTCTATGCTCCCATGTATGTGGCTATCGAAAATGGCTACTTTGTCGATGAAGGTCTGGATATTACTCTGGTGAACGGTTCCGGTGCAGATAATGTAATGACATCTCTCATATCCGGCGACGCAGATATAGGCTTTATGGGGCCCGAAGCCACTGTCTATGTCTATAACCAAGGGGCACAGAACTATGCTGTCAATTTTGCCCAGCTGACACAGCGCGCCGGCAACTTCCTTGTTGCAAGAGAGGAAGAACCGGATTTCACATGGCAGGATTTAAAAAGCAAAACCGTTCTGGGCGGTCGTGAAGGCGGCATGCCTGAAATGATTTTCGAGTATGTTTTAACCCTCAACAACATTGACCCGAAAAATGACCTGACTATTATCCAGAATGTGGATTTCGGACTGACGGCCGAAGCCTTTGCCAGCGGCACCGCCGACTATACCGTAGAATTTGAACCATTTGCTACCTCTCTGGAAATGAACGGCAACGGGCATGTTATCGCATCTCTCGGCGAAGACTCCGGCTATGTCCCATATACCTGTTTCTCGGCCCTTGAGAGCTATATTCAGGCGCATCCGGATATCATTCAGGCATTTACCAATGCCATCCAAAAAGGCCTGGATTACGTGGGCAGCCACACACCTGCTGAAATTGCTGATGTCATCCAGCCGCAATTTGAAGAGACTGATACCGATAAGCTCATTGCCATTATCGACCGTTACGCTGCACAGGATACGTGGAAGGAAGACTGTATTTTCACAGAGGAAGCTTTCAACTTGCTGCAGAATATCCTTGACCAGGCCGGAGAACTGACTGAGCGGGTGGATTATGGCACTCTTATTACAACAGAATTTGCCGAAAAAGCTGTTCAAGAATGAAATAACACTAAATCTCCGAGATAAATATCTCTTTTAAACAGCAATAACCTCAAAATCCATCCTACTCAAAAACTGAGTTTGGATTTTGAGGTTATTTTACTGCCAAAATTACTGACCCGCTACTTTTATTTTTTGCCACACATAATCATGCATCAGCCCATTCGGACACCAGTCCATAGTCAGTTCTTCCAGTAATGCCATATCTCGGTTTGCATAGGCTTTCTCTATTTCATAACAGTAAAAAGAAATCAGTCTGTCCACAAACGCTTCTTCTGATTTTCCTGCACTGAATGCACGTATCCTTTCTACAAACTCATCACAGCTATTTTGACTGTCCTTCTCCTGGCCTTTGCAATTTTCTGTCATTGCTGCAAGCATCTCTCCTATCTCATCAAACGCCCTGGATACTCTGCTTTGTCGTCTGACATCCGATATTTCAAGTTTTCTCTTCTCTTCCTGCAGAAATTGTCTCCAAATCAGCTTAAATCCTTCATCAATTTCACCTTTTCCCTTAATATATCCATTAAAAGGCGCTGTTATTGAATACCATCTTCCGTTCAGCTTCTCAACATATCTTTTTCTTTCTTTTACCGTTGTATTTTTTACAAGATATTTTTCATATATTTGATTTGTCGGGCTTATAAACTGCGTTTTTATCACAGCAGTCAAACGACGTAATATCAGATTTTTCGACCACCCCATATCAACAATATCCAAATGTCCTGTACTATTTATCCACTGAATAACAAATGATACACTCGCATAATTCATATCCCACTGACTGTTATTTATTTTCTCAAAATTCACTTTAAAGTACCTCGTGTTATATTGCTAATAACTTTTTTGTTTTTGCAGTTGTAAACTGGATAACCGGACCAGAAAACAGAATAGTGGCTATTGCACATATACCAAACTTTCCGCCTAATACAACACCGACAATCACCATCAAAACATCCAGTACCATCCGCACACCTTTCACCTGCCAGTGATTCTTCTCGGCAAGCGAAAAAGTTAGAGCCTCATACGAGCCCCGCCCCATAGACGCTGATGCATAAAATCCGGTACCGACAGCAAACAACATAACTCCTAATATCATAATGACTGCATTTAGCCATAAATGTGAACTATATACATGGGCATCTGCAAATAAATCTACACAAAAACTGTACACCAACTGATACAAGATTGTGCCGATATTCAGCTGTGAACGATCATAAAAAAATACAAAAACTATCATTATCAAAGCCACTATCAGAGAAGCCATACCAATACTTATATGAAATGTTTTTGACATGCCTTGCCATACGATTGCGAGGGTCGCCCCTCCAAATCCCGCATACAAGGCCAACGTGATGCCATATGCTGCAAGCATCGATCCCAGCACAATAATCATTATCTTTTTTATCCATCCTATTCTTCCCATTGCTATAACCTCTTTCTGTATGGATACTAAAACAAACGAAAACAATCTGCTCTTAACCAATCGCACTCATTATCTGCATAAAAAAAAACTATAGACTTAACTGTTATGTTCAGAAACAGTAGAAATCTATAGCCTTCATTATTCGTTTGCCGAGACAAGCTCCGTATTCATTTAAATTTATCATACATACCTTCAGAGCATTTGGCAATACTTTTTTGTATTGACAAATGCTCTGTTTATTATCTTCAAGCACTGCGGTCTATTCGGCAGCTTCATCACCGAAAGGCGTTCTGTCATCCAGTGCATAGGCCTTCAGCTCTCTTGCATCCGCCAGATACTGATCTGCCTGGCTCTTATAATCAGCTTCAGAAGACGCAGACACAAGCACCGTCTCAGTGATCATCTCACCATCGTATTTATACTGCACAAGCTCATACTTATCATTCTGGTTGTTGAATGCCAAGAAGCCATACTTCGTTGACAAGTAGGCTGTATCAATGGCCATTGCACCAATGGTTGTCACTGCTCCCTGATTGCATGAATAAACACTCATGGCCTCTTTGCCGACAATCAGTTCCGGTGAACCGTTGCCTGTCACATCCATCAGATAATAAACAGCCTCCTGATCAGAAGTTCCATCCAGAAGAACTTTGTAATTCTTTTGAACCGTTTCATCCATCGCAGTCGTCTCCGTCTCACTGCTGACGACCTCCGCGACTTCGGATACAATATCTACCGGCTTTTCAGATGCTGCTTCCTGATTGCTGCCCCTGCCACATGCTGCAAGCAGCACCGTCAGGAGCAAAATCATACACACTGTACATGTTTTGTCCAACTTCATTCTCTTCATAATGACCCATTGATTAATACAGAAGAATAACGGCAAAGGCTTCCAGATTCTCTGTATCAGATGCATTTCTGATGCCATGTGTCTGTCCACCCAAACAAACACAGGAATCCCCTTCATGAAGTGTCACCATTGTGCCGTTGTCATTGTATTCTGCATTTCCCTTTGCAATACAAATAATTTCTTCTTCACCTTCATGTGTATGCTCGCCGATAGAACATCCCGGCTTAAGCACCAGCTTCGCGATCATCTTAGCATTTCCGTTAAACTCCTCAGGTTCAAGATAACGGATAATCTCCACAGTTCCGTCTCCGCCTCGCATATGCTCATTGTATAACTTCACCATATCTTCTGCTCGTTTAATCATTGCTGTCTACCTCCTGTACATTTCCCGATCCATACTAAAAAATCGGATATTTTCGTCTCTTAGCATACCATCTGCAGGCAGTGAATGCAAGCCTTTCATCAACATGGTTTTCATTACTACATATTGCAATTTTTGATTGACCTTTTGCTATTTTATAGACTATACTATAAGGAGATAAATTTTCAACGAAAGGACTGAACCCGATCATGGAACAAGGCAACGATATCCCTTCCGTCATCGAAGAAGTTTTCAAATGCTATACCGATGGCAGTTATATCAAGGCGTCCATGCTGCCGGATCTTGATTTATATGTAGACCAGATTACAACATTCCTGACCCGGCATCTTGCCAAAACCATCCGTTTTGAAGATGACAAGATCATGACCAAGACCATGATCAACAACTACACGAAGAATCATCTGCTGCCGCCGCCGGACAAGAAGAAGTATTCCAGAGACCATATTCTTCTGATGATCTTTATTTACTATTTTAAGAATTTTCTGCCCATCAGCGATATCAAGACCATTCTGGGGCCTCTGACGGACAAGTATTTTCATAAGGATGCGGATCTGAATCTGGAGGCCATCTACACAACCCTCTTTTCCAAGGAGGATACTTTCGTTCAGGAAGTACTGGAGAATGTTATGAAGCAGTTCCACATGTCAGCAGACCTGTTTCCCGATGCTCCGAAGGCTGATCAGGCATCCCTCCGGGAATTTACATTTATCTGTATGCTGAGTCTGGACATTTATCTCAAGAAACAGCTCATTGAAGCCATTTTGGACAAAAAATAAAGGAATGCCTGTGCATTCCTTTATTTTATAACAATTTATTCTTCATTCAGGCGATCCAGGACCATATCATAACCATCGTTACCATAATTCAGTGAACGATTGACACGGCTGATCGTTGCAGTAGAAGCACCTGTCTTCTCTGCGATCTCAAGGTATGTCTTCTTCTCGCGAAGCATTCTGGCCACCTCGAATCGCTGTGATAATGACAGCAGCTCATTGATGGTACAGATATCTTCGAAGAATTCATAGCACTCTTCCACGCTCTTCAGACAAAGCATACCTTTGAATAACTGCTCAACTTCCGGCGTTTTAATTTTTTTATTCATGTCGTCACAAATCCCCTTCATTATAAATAATAATATGCCATTCGAACGTATGCCGTCCAGTACTGACTTCCTACTTAGCAAGCATGCACTGTCCGACACACACAAACACATTTTATCATTTTAGAGGATTAAAGTCCATAGTTATTTATAAAAATATTATTAAATTTTAAAGATTTCCGTCTGATTCCATTTCCAATCTTCCGTCCGCGGTACAAGGATTTTTGTCCGCATGCCAACGATTCAGGCGATACTGCGACGGCGTACAGCCCTCCACCTTTTTGAAGACATAACAGAAATATTCCATTTTCTCAAATCCGCAATGTCCTGCAATCTCCTGAACCTTCATCTCTGTTGTTGTCAGGAACAGCCGTGCATAATGCATGCGCACTTCATTGACAAACGTCATAGGGGCCGTACCAAAATGTTGTTTAAATGCTCTGGAAAAATAGCTGACGCTTGTCCCATAAAGCTGTGACAAACTGTTCAGATCCAATGGCTCTGCGTAATGTTCCTGAATATATTCATAAATTGTGTTCAGATCCAGACTCCGGTAATCCGTCCCTCTTGTATCATGTATCGTCAAAAACAAAGACTGCAGCATAACGGATGCTCTGAAATACTCCCCGGCTTCCCAAGTCTGAATCATGCTGTCCAGTTCCGCCGCCAGGACATTTCCGCTGACATTAAAGCGTTCCCCATCCTGAATATGAAGATATTGGAGCATTCCCGGAACACCCTCGCCATCAAACTGTATGATCATGATCCAGCATTCATCCCCTTTCAATGCCTTGCCGATGGCCATCTTGCCTTTTTCAATAAAAATGGCATCGCCCTTCCTGAGAATCATCTGCTGACCGCTTTCTTCAATGTGGATTTTACCACTGCGCACTATGACAATAGTATAACAATCAAAAACAAGCCTTGTCTGCTGCTCATGGTTCTCAGTTTTACGCATAATGTTATCAATATATACACTCAATATCCTATAATTGTCAGTCTTGTCTGTCAATTTCGCATTTTTCATCTCTTTTTGCACCTATACTAGTTCAAAATTTCTATAATATAATATATTTTTAGAGTTTCAATTTGTTTAGAAAAGTTTTATAATAATACCAGATTGTTTGTAAAATAACAAAGAGCACAATTCAAATTAAAGGGAGGACTTTTTTATGCTCAAGAAAATTTCTAATGGTTGTGTACATATCGTACAGAGATACTTGCCTGATCCATTTATCTTCTGTATCATATTAACAATCGTCGTATTCATCGCAGCAATTCCTGCTGCAGGCGCTACACCACTTCAGGTTGTAGGCTTCTGGGGCACGAGCATCTGGAGTCTGTTAGCATTCTCAATGCAGATGGCTCTCGTACTCGTACTTGGTACAGCTATGGCTACTGCACCTCCTGTCAAGAGACTCCTTGACAAGATTGCAGGTGTTGCTAAGACACCTTTCTCAGCTATCGTTCTTGTAACTGTAGTTGGTACTGTTGCATCATGGTTAAACTGGGGCTTCGGTCTGGTTGTTGGTGCTCTTCTTGCAAAATCTATTGCCAAGAAGGTTAAAGGCGTTGACTACCGTCTGTTGATCGCTTCTGCATACTCAGGCTTCGTTGTATGGCATGCTGGTCTGTCAGGTTCTATTCCTCTGACAATCACAGAAGTTACAGAAGCTGTTACAGCTGCTACAGGTGGTGCTCTGACAGAATCCATCGGTATGGACAGAACAGTTCTTTCTCCATGGAACTTAATTGCCTGCCTGATTATCCTGATTCTTATGCCTTTACTGAATGCTAAGATGCATCCGGCAGCAAATGAAGTTGTTGCAGTTGATCCTAAGTTACTTGTTGAAGAAGAAGTCACAGTTAGAAAAGCTTCTACTCCAGCTGAAAAACTTGAAGATTGCAAACCATTATCATGGCTCGTTGTTATCATCGGTGTTGTTTACCTTGTTCAGTATTTCGCAGCAGCAGGCAATCCTCTGAATGCACTGAACCTGAACATCGTTAACCTGATCTTCCTTGTACTCGGTGTTTTACTGAATGGTACACCTCTGAACTACGTTAAGGCTGTTAATGACGCTGTTAAGGGCGCCGGCGGTATCGTTCTTCAGTTCCCATTCTACGCTGGTATCATGGGTATCATGACAGGTACAGTTACAGAAGGCGGTCCTTCACTTGCCGGTGTTATCAGTAACTTCTTCGTTGCTATTTCCAATGACGTCACATTCCCTCTGTTCACATTCCTGAGCGCCGGTATCGTTAACTTCTTCGTACCATCAGGCGGCGGCCAGTGGGCAGTACAGGCTCCTATCGTATTACCTGCAACTGTTAAAATGGGTCTTGACCCTGCAGTTTCCTGTATGGCTATTGCCTGGGGCGATGCTTGGACAAACCTTCTTCAGCCATTCTGGGCTCTGCCAGCTCTTGGTATCGCAGGTCTTGGCGCAAGAGATATCATGGGATTCTGTGTTGTTGACCTTATCTTATCAGGTATCATCGTTTGTGCAACATTCGTTGTTGTCGGTTTGATCTAATCTGAACAGAATTTCATCAACAATTAAAAATTGATTTTTTAACAGTGCAGCTTTTAGCTGCACTGTTTTTTTATTCAGAGCCAGATATCATTGTATACACTTATGTCCGACTCTGAACAACTACTCTGCCTTCATACGCTTATGAATTTCTTCTCTGATCCGCTTCTCCACTTCCAATGCAATCTCCGTTGTCTTCATACCGGCATATTCCTCATAATACATCGGTTTCATATAATGGATCTGCACAGTTACAGGCTCTGTGGTACTTCTGTCAAAGGGTGCATAACTGTCAAGCAGTGCCACCGGAACAATCGGTGCTTTCGCCCTTGTGGCCGCCTTAAAGGCGCCCGCCTTAAAAGGAAGGGTTTCATTGCCATTCCGGCTCCTCGTTCCCTCCGCAAAAATCAAAAAGTTCTCTCCTGCTTTCACCCGGTTGGAAGCTTCCAGAATCACCTTCATGGACTGTTTCATATCACTTCTATCCATAGGAATATAGTGAAGTGCCTCTCTAATCTGCTTTAACAGAATAATATCCTTCACTTCCTGTTTAAACACCAGAGAAAAAGGCCGCTTCATCGTTTCAAGAAAAGCCAGCACATCAAACATTCCCTGATGATTCGGATAGAGAATATAACCGTCTTCTTCCGGCAGATTCTCCTCTCCGCTGCTGACAATGGTCACTCTTCCTGCTTTGTTGGCTTTGATGGCAATTTCTCGGATATAGTTATATTTTTCCTCTATGCTGTACCGCTGTTCCTCTGTATCCTTCGCAAAAGAACAAATACGCCAGAACCAGGCCGGCACATGTCCAAGAAGCTTCAACACCATCAACAATATTCTTTTCATAAATTATACCTGTTCTTTCTTTTGAACTCCAAACAAGTGAAGCACACCTAACGTGTATTTCACTTATTATCTGATAATCAGCATTGATCAAATGACTGAGACAAAGCTGCATCAATGGCACTTTCTGTCTTTTGCAAATCCGCTTCTGACAAAGCATCATTGACAAAAAAAGCTTCATACTGAGACGGTGCAATATACATGCCCTGCGCTTTCATCACTCTAAAATACTGTGTAAACTGTGCCAGATTTGATGTCCGGACATCATCAAAGCTCTTCACCGGTTTATCTGTAAAGAAAATGCTCATCAGTGAGCCGACTCTGTTGACCTGAGCCTTTACATGATATTTTTCCACAGCAGACTTAAAAGCATGCTCAATTCCTGCGGATTTTTCTTCCAGGCGCTCATACACAGCCCTATCTTCCATCAATAATTTCAACATCGCTGTTCCCGCTGCCACTGCCACCGGATTGCCAGAAAGGGTGCCGGCCTGATAAACCGTCCCTATCGGTGATACACAATCCATAATCTCTCTGAGGCCGCCGTAAACAGCCATCGGCATACCGCCGCCGACAATCTTACCGAAGGTAGTCATATCCGGTGTGACACCGTAATAGGACTGGGCACCGCCAAGAGCCAGACGAAAACCGGTAATAACTTCATCAAAAATCAGTACGGCGCCGTATTGCTTTGTGATATCACGTAGCCCCTGAAGAAAGCCATTTTCCGGCGGTACAACACCCATATTGGCTGCCACTGGCTCCACGATCAATGCTGCGATCTTGTCCCCGTACTGTTCAAATAGTTTTCTGACACTGTCCAGATCATTATATCTGGCGATCAGCGTTGTATCTGTGAAAGCCTTAGGCACACCGGCGCTGTCCGGTACATTCTCTGTCAGAAGCCCTGAACCGGCTTTCACTAGCAAGCCATCCGAATGGCCATGATAACAGCCTTCAAATTTCACAATATAATCCCTGCCTGTATAACCTCTTGCAGCACGGATGGCACTCATCACCGCCTCTGTACCCGAATTGACCATACGCATCATTTCCATGGAAGGGACTGCGGTTCGGATCAGCTCTGCCAGCTCTACTTCCCCATTAGTCGGTGCCCCAAAACTGGTGCCTTTGATGGCTGCAGCTGTCACCGCCTTCACCACCTCATCCTTGGCATGACCAAGAATCATCGGTCCCCATGAGCCGACATAATCCACATACTGATGACCTTCCACATCATAGATATAAGCCCCTTTTGCCCTGAATATAAAGGGCGGCGTCATCCCAACTGCTCTATAGGCTCTCACAGGACTGTTGACACCTCCCGGCATCAGTTCACAGGCTTTTTCAAATATTTTCTGACTCCTCATTATCTCTGTCCCTCTTCTTCCCGCAGCCACTCTGCAATCTGCGGTGCATAATACGTAATAATCATCTTTGCCCCGGCACGTTTCATAGCGATCATGCTCTCCATCACCACGCGCTTTTCATCAATCCAGCCATTCATGGCTGCTGCTTTCATCATGGCATATTCACCGCTGACACTGTAGGTACATAACGGCAGATCAAAAGCTT
The DNA here is from genome assembly GCF_023656595.1 of Coprococcus intestinalis. NCBI lineage: Bacteria > Bacillati > Bacillota > Clostridia > Lachnospirales > Lachnospiraceae > Coprococcus > Coprococcus intestinalis. Next base: position 37,739 of record NZ_JAMOKJ010000005.1, read on the forward strand.
CACTGACGGTTCGGACAATATCCAGGTAAGCCAGTGCCGGTTTCACCATAATAATATCAGCACCTTCCTCCATGTCCAGTTCAGTCTCCAGAAGGGCCTCCCTGCGGTTTCTGAAATCCATCTGGTAACTTTTTCTGTCACCAAAGGCCGGTGCAGAATCTGCCGCCTCTCTGAATGGGCCGTAAAAAGCAGACGCATACTTGACACTGTAGGCCATGATCAATGTATGTGCATAACCGGCCGCATCCAGTGTATGACGCATATGACCGATTCTGCCATCCATCATATCCGAAGGTGCCACAATATCTGCACCTGCTGCGGCACAGCTGACAGCCGCCTTTGACAAAAGTTCCAGGGTCTCGTCATTCAATACTTCCCCGTCTTTAATGACGCCGCAGTGACCATGGTCGGTGTATTCGCAAAGGCAGATATCCGCAATACAGATCATCTCCGGATAAAGTTTCTTTGTCATTCTCAAGGCACGCTGTACAATCCCATCCGGGTCGTAAGCACCGCTTCCGCAGGCATCCTTATGATCCGGCACCCCGAAAAAGATAACGGCACGCACACCTTTCTCCCACACTTCTTTCAAATGAATAGCCAGTCTGTCCAGGGAATAATGGTAAATTCCCGGCATAGATTCAATCGGTGACTGTACATTCTCGCCCTCTGTCACAAAAACAGGATAGATCAGATCATCACATCTGACATCTACATCATGCACCAGATTACGAATCTGTGCGGTTCTTCTTAAACGTCTTGGTCTTCTGGTTAAATTCATCTTTTAATCACCTCATTTTATTTCACTATCCGATACCTATCAGGCACCGAACACGCAACTGCATTCCCGCGGCTTGCTAAAGTCTGCTTATTGCTTACTGAGCCAGTATAGCACAAAGTGCTTCTGTCAATCCTTCCAAATCGTATTGTTCTGCTACTTTATCTATATGAAGCCCCGCTTTTTTGGCAGCTTGCGCTGTCACCGGTCCGATACAGATTGTCTTTGCCACCAAGTCATGTCTCTCTGTCATTTGTACAAAGGCACTGACCGCTGATGCACTACAGAAAGTTACCGCATCCACATCTTCCAACATTTCCCTTAAAAGTTCCCGCTTTTTCCACATGATCTCTGTGCGGTACGTCGGAATGTCCACCACACGGTACTGTTTTTCCCGCAGCCTCTTTGTCAGAACATCTGAAGCCTCTTCGGCCCTAAACAGACAGATGGCTTCATCCGGTTCAGCATGCGCACACAGGGCTTTTGCCAGTGATTCACTACATGACTGTTCCGGCACCAGATCCGCATAACAGCCCCAATTCTCCAGTTCTTTGCGGGTTCCGGCACCCATGACCGCAATCCTGCTGTCTCCAAGACTTCTGATATCCACCTGCTCCTTTTTCATCTGCTCAAAAAAGAATCGTACACCGTTTCTGCTGGTAAATACAAGCCAGCGTTTTCCCGGAGAGGTCAGAACCGCCTTTATACTGCTCATCTCCTGCCCCTTGACACCGATCAGGCTCATCACCACCGGTTCTCCGCCAAGCCGTCTGATGTACTCTGCCAGCGGTCGTGCAATGATTTCTGTGGCTGTTACAAGGATTTTCCTGCCTGAAAGAGGCCCTGGCTGCTGCCAGTCAACCGCTCCCTTCAGATTGACCACATCCCCCACAACCAGGATCGCCGGAGGCTGAATGTCCGCTTTTTCTGATATCGCAGCAATTCTGCCGAGTTCCCCCGTTACACAGCGCTGTCTGGCTGTTGTTCCCGATGCAATCACCGCCGCCGGGGTATGGGCATCTTTGCCATTGGCTATCAACCGCTCACTAATCTGGTGCAGTTTTGAAAGCCCCATAAGAAAAACAAGAGTGCCTTCCTCTCTGGCCAAAATCTCATAATCCAGCGAACTATTTTCTTTTGTCGGATCCTCATGACCGGTGATCACATGAAAAGACGATGCTTTTCCCCGGTGGGTGATGGGGATGCCCGCATAAGCCGGTGCACTGTAGGCCGATGACACCCCAGGTATCACTTCATAGTCAATGCCTGCTGCCGTCAGTGCCAGTGCTTCTTCACCGCCCCGGCCAAATATAAACGGATCTCCGCCCTTCAATCTGGCAACAACATGACCTGCCATCGCTTTTTCGATCAGCAGCTGTTCAATTTCTGACTGTTTCATCCTGTGGTTTCCTGCGAACTTGCCTGCATCGATCCACTCAGCTGCATCCTTCGTCTCATTTAAAAGAGATGCCGACGCCAGATGGTCATAGACAACCACATCGGCTTCTTTCAGTGCTTCTATACCTTTCATAGTGATCAGCCCTGTATCCCCCGGTCCGGCTCCGATCAGATAAACCTTGCCGCTCTGAAGCCTTGCCGCTATCTGTTCTCCCAGTGAAACTGCCAGTTTGCGGTCTTCTTCTATATTACCGCATCGTGTACCTGTCACCGTCTTTTCTTTCATATGGAGGCCATCCCCTGCATATCTAGCCCGCACAGATACCTTCTGTCCATCCATCCTGACATCCACCGCCGCTGCCTCATTGCAGCCGCCGCCAATGGCTCTCAGAAAGCTGCGCTCTGTCAGAAACATCTGCCAGGTATCCTCATCATGAATGGCCTGCATGCAGTCCTCACAGTCCTTCTGTCTTGTTTCAAGTGCAATGATTCCCTGACCTGCTGCCGGAAGAAATTGCTCCTTAGACAGGATTTCATAAAAAAATGTCTGTTCTTCCGCCTCAAAACAACCTGTCTCATTACAGGCATCCGACAGGTATCCCAGCCGTTTTAAACCGGCTGCAGCCAGAATAATCCCATCAAACAGCTCCTCTGACAGCTTTTTCAGCCTGGTGGGCACATTGCCCCGGATGTCTCTGATCTCTACGCCGTTACACATTTGACGTATCTGAAGTGCCCGTCTGAGACTGCCGGTTCCCACAATCACTTTTCCCCGACATGCCTCAATTTCAGAAAATTCCTTTCGGAGACTCACCCATACATCCCGGCTGTCACCTCTTTTAAGCACAGCTCCCACTGTCAGTCCTTCCGGCAATTCGACAGGAAGATCCTTGGCACTATGAACGGCCAGATCGATCCGGCCATCCATCATAGCCCCTTCAAGCTCCTTTGTAAAAGCTCCTTTGCTGCCGAAAGCTGACAGGGATTTATCCAGATGCAGATCACCCTTTGTCTCAAATCCGGCAATCTCTATCTCTATGGATGGAAAAACCTTCTTAATGGCCTCCGCCGCCATTTCCGTCTGCACCATAGCCAGACGGCTCTTCCTCGTTCCGATTTTCATATTGACCCTTGCCCTCCTCTCTGATTTTCTCTTCTTTTGCAATCCACTGTCTCAGATATTTTTTTCTGTCTGACTGACCGAGCCCGGACATTTTCAACTCTCTGCGCTTCTGGCGAAGCTCTATTTCCAGTTCACCGTACCATTCCGGTATCAATGCTTCGATTTTCTCCCGCAAATATCTGGTCAGTGCAGGCACACCGCCGGATGTACTGATACCAATGACCACATTGCCCCGTCTGACCACCGATGGAAACACACAATCCGAGACCTCCCCCGGATTGGCACAATCCACCAGTATATGCCGCATCTGGCAATAATCCGCTGCCATCACATTCACCGTCTCATCATTCGATGCACAGATCACAAGAAAAGCTTCATCCAACTCAGACAGGTGCTTTTCCGTCAGATTTTCTTTCTGCCATTCAAGCCTGCCCGCCTCAGCCAGCATCTTTAATTCATCCCGTACTTCTCCCGAAATAATCCTGATATCTGCACCGTAATCCGTTAAAATCCGTATCTTCCGAAGCGCCACCGAACCGCCGCCGATAACCATGACTTTTCGGCCATCCATTTTGATAAACAACGGAAAATCAGCCATTTCCCCGTTCCTCCTCAGACCGTCTCAAAACCTCGAAAAACATTTCCAGCTGTTCCGGCTCCGCCGCTTCTCTGGCCCGGTAAAAGAATTTGTTAAGTCCCTTTTCCGGATCTGACAACATATCTTCCAGCAAGTGTTCCCTAAATGCAGCCATCAAAGGCCGATTCTGTTGAAACAAAGCCCAACGCCTGAAATCATCAATATCCTCCTCCAACATCTCCCGGGCCCTGTCAGCCGCTTCAAAACGCAGATGCTGATTCTTCTCAGACAGACTTGTCAGCTCATCCAGATGACAAAGGCTGTTCTCCTCGTCTTCAATGCCCGCCTCAATATCCATAGGAACTGCCATGTCAATGAGAATTCTTCTGCGCTTTTGAATAACGCCAGACTGCCATCCCTCTTTCGTCAATGTGTAATGCGGACTGGCTGTGGCACTGATAATCACATCCATCTCGTTGGCCAGTCGATAACGGTCTGCATAGGCAATCTGCACATATTCTTCTGTCTGCTGATGTCTCGTTCCATGGCCATCCGACAGAGTATCCGTTCCCAGAACCGCTTTTTCTCCCGATTTCAGCTGTCTGGAAGCAGCATATAGCTGTACATGATGATCCGCAGCAATATTTTTCATCATAATCTGTCCGATTTTACCAGTGGCACCAATAACCAGTATCTTTCTATTCTCCAGGCTTCCAAAATACATTTCCGCCGCTTTCACCGCCAATGTAGCCGTTGAAACAGAAATGCCTGAAAGCTTCGTCTCTGTCTTGACTTTCTTGGCCGCTGTCACTGCCATCCGAAAAAGGCTGTTACACCATGTTCCGCTGAAACCATCCTCCATAGCTGTCCTGTGGGCTTCTTTCACCTGACCGAGGATCTGATCCTCACCCAAAACCATTGAATCCAGCCCCGCCGCCACATAAAACAAATGGCGCACCGCCTGTGTTCCCTGATAAAACCGCAAATGCTCCGACACCTCGCCTGCATCACCGATTCCGGCCATATCAAGCATGATCCGCTGCATTGCAGCCATCACGCTGCGCACAGAAATATTTTCTTCGCTGACGGTATACAACTCTGTCCGGTTGCAGGTTGAGAGCAGTACACATTCCCGAATTTCCTTCTGCGTACAGATACGCGTCATCAGTTCTTTTTTATTTTCATCTGTAAACGCAAACAGAGCCCGTATCTGTACAGGCGCTGTTTTGTGGCTAATGCCTATTAATTGTATATTCATTAATTTATCTCTCTGTAACAAAGCTGCCCGGCATGCCGCAAATAAAAATAATTCGCTGCCTGTTATACCAGTATCTGCACTTCGTACAGAGAATGCCTCCAGTTATAAAAATCTTTGTGCTTTAAAACAGCCAGGATGATCCTTGGACGCATGTCCTTTTCCGTAAAATACCGTGAAAGGGCGCGAATCCACTTATCCTCCCTGAAAATGGCCGTAGTCATACAGATATAATTGCCCTTCGGCAGGATAGACTGGTTCTTCTCAGCAGAAACACAATCTCCGCCTGAGATAAAGCTGCCTTCAATGGCCAGCTTTTTTCCCTCCATAAATGCAGTTTCTTCCAATAAGTAACCGCGCATTTTCTGAAAATCTGCCATTTCCTCAGTCATCAGCACACCTGTCTGCCGATAGAAATCCTCTACATCACATGGCTTCGCCGTTTCTGTCATCCAAACTCTTCGAGAATCCATCTGCTTCTGATGGATCCTGTAGCTCTCGTGCCCCGCCTCCGGTGCCGGGTTCTGGCTCGTCAACCACTCCATCATAGACATTCGTTCTTTCAGACGCTTCATTTGCTTTTGCGTCTGTTCCATTCGCTCCGACATCAGCAACCGTCGTTCTTCCTCCGAAGCAGCCTCCATCACAACCGTGATCTCCGCCAGGGAAAATCCCGCCTTCTTGAGATATCCGACGGTTTTGAGTCTCTGGATATCATCAAAATCATAATAGCGGTACCCCGTCTGTCTATCGATCCTGACAGGACAGACAACCTTCATATCGGCATAATAGCGCAGTGCCGATACTGAAAGCCCAGTCATCTCATGAACGTCACCAATTGAATAAAGCCGGGTCATCACATTAACCTCTGTATCTTAAAACAACCACGTACTGCGTTTTTTTGCCGGAAAGTGCCCACTCTTTCTCTTCTTTGAGATATCCCGACTTTGCTGCCAGAGATAAAAGCCATTCTTTCTCCGTTGTGACAACGATAACATATCCCCCTGGTGTCATCCATGTGTTCAGCTTTCTGACAAAGTTCTTATATAATGTAAAGAGAACATCCGGCGTCATCTTGTCACTTCCCGCCGGCAGTTCTGTCAATACCTCATCAAAAGTATAACTATGGGAAAACTCCGCAAAATCCTTGTTAATAAAGTAAGACGGTACATTCGCCAGACTTGCATTTTCTCTGGCTCCGTCAATCGCCTCTCCAAAAATATCCACACCATAGAGATGTGCAGCCTTCCTCTTACGATACCGCTCGATCAAAAGCGTCGCCGTACCACAGAATGGATCCAACACATCCGCATCATCCGCCAGATATTCAGAGGCAATTGAAACAACTTCCGCTGCTTTCACCGGGTGCATCGATGTGGCAATAGCATTGCGGCGATAGCTGAACCGACTGTCTGCTATCGTATGTAAAATCAAATAAACACTGTACTGTCCCTGCTTATTCTCTGTGATCCGCAGCTCACATTCATAATTGGACGCGGAATTCTGCAGATGATGTCCGGACAAGCGTTCCAGTTCTGCCCCCAGACGCTTCACATACTGACTCTTTTCATTCAAAACCAGCTTCGTCCGCAGATCAATTCTGAAATAAAAGGGTCCGTCACCTTCATGGCGCTTCTTCAGATAGTCCGTCAGTCCGGCATCCTGAATTGCCGCCGCAACAGCCTGATAGTCTGTTGCCTTCAACGGATTGGCACAGAAGCGGAACATAAAGCCCTTCACTGTACGGATACCGAAAAGTTCTCCCGGACGTTCTGCCAGAATACGCACACCGCCTCTCATTGCCTTGGCCGCATCTCTCACATTTCTCGGCATCACATCAATGGTCAGCTGCTCCATCCCGGGACTGGTCAGCAAAATCATCTCTGAAGGCACCGAATAGCCTGTAAATGTATGTTTCACCGGCTTCTCCACAATCAACAGCATATCCCTTAAAAGCTTCAATTCCTCATTCAGATGCTTCTGATTCTCCGGCGTCATCTCCATCTGCATCAGTTCTTCCATCCGCTCCCTGAAAGCGTTTAAATACGTCCTGTAATCCAACTGACTCATGGCTGTCAGATAAGCACTCTTTACAAAAAGCTTCTCCTCGCATTCATAAGCATAAAACAGGGCATCCAATGCATCCTGACATCCCATCTCGCCAAGAATCAATGCCGCATTCTTCCTGACTTTGGCATCTTCATGCTTCAAAAGCTTCAGCATCAGAGACAGGCATCTCTGGCGATCACGCTGCCAGGCTGCACTGCCGGGTTCTGTTTTTAAAAGTTTGCGCAGCTCGATCAGATTCTTACGCACATCCTCATCACGTTCTATTTTATCAAGATAATTTCTAAACATTTAATCCTCTCTTTTTCATCTTAAAATATCGCTTAAATTCCTCTTATCATCATATATGGAGTTTCAAAAAAAGTCAATACAGAATGGATGCACCCCTGCGCTGCACAAATGTTTTCGCCCATCTCAGCGAATCTGCCTGTGCATCATTACAAAAAGGGCTATCCAACCGGATAGCCCTCTCTGATAATCGCTCTAAACAACTGCTTATTCTAACATTTAAAATAAAAAATACAAACTTCGTAATCAATATAATATATCTTAGAAAAGGCACACTGCATGAAGGATTATAACTTAACGACATTCACTGCCTGTGGTCCCTTCTGGCCTTCGATGACTTCGAATTCTACTTCCTGACCTTCTTCCAGTGACTTAAAGCCATTGGACTGGATGCCTGAATAATGTACGAATACATCATTGCCCTGCTCATCGGAAATAAAACCGAATCCCTTCTGATTGTTGAACCACTTTACTGTACCTTTGTTCATTCCAAAGTCCTCCAAAAATTAAAAATGGGTCTTACTGCAGGTTATTCTTGCAGCATGTTCAGCATACCATACTTAACCTCAAAAGTCAAAGGATTTCCTATATTCTTGAATACCAAAAGGCTTAAAAATATCGCAGAAATGCCCTTTTTTCGCCATTTTCTTCAATGGTCCGACACATTCCCAAAACAGCATTCCGGTCGGTCTACTCACAATATGCAACCACCGTATAGACACTGTTTTCATACTTGACTTCCTTGACTGTGGCATGCAGGCTTGTCAGTCTCCGAAGTGCCGGAATATTGTCGCTCATGGCCAGTGCCGGTTCAATTGTATAATAATACATGGTGCCTGCCAGAGTGTTCAGCTTGGATTCGCTCATCTCCACTTCATCACCGGCCTTCAGAAGATCCGGTCTTTCCATTCGAAATGAAACTTCCTGTTTCAACTTATTCACCAGCCTTAAAAGATGCGTAGCGCTTCAAAACGCCGAGAATCAGATCAACAGACAGATCCATGCCCTCTGCTGTAATATGCTCATAAGGACCATGATAAGCATAACCACCTGTACCGATATCCGGACAAGGCAGTCCCCTGAAACTGAGCTGTGCACCGTCTGTACCGCCTCTGACAGGCACGATCAGCGGTTTCAGGCCAATTTCCTCAGCAGCTGCTTTCGCATTCTCGATCAGATGGAAATGCGGCAGAATCTTCTCGGACATATTGCGGTACTGCTCTGTAATGGTCAGTTCCACAGTGCCTTCACCATAACGGCCATTTAAGACAGTCTGGATATGCTGCAGTTCTTTTTTGCGCAGTTCAAAGGCCGCCAGATCATGATCTCTGACAATATACTGCATCTCGGCCTTTTCTACATTACCGCTCATATCTGTCAGATGATAGAAGCCTTCATAGTCTTCCGTATGTTCCGGTCTGTCCGCTGCCGGCAGCATCTGATGCAGCTCCCATGCCACGTTCAGTGCATTGATCATCGTATCTTTGGCACTTCCCGGATGGACATTGAAACCGTTGATCACAAATTTTGCTGCACAGGCATTGAAATTCTCATAGGTGATTTCGCCTTCTTCGCCGCCGTCGATGGTATAGGCATAATCCGCACCAAACGCATCCAGATCAAGGGCTGAGGCACCGCTTCCCACTTCTTCATCCGGTGTAAAAGCAATACAGATCTTGCCGTGCGGAATGTTTTCTTTGATCAGATGTTCAACAACTGTCATGATCTCCGCAATACCGGCTTTGTCATCCGCACCAAGCACTGTTGTACCATCTGTTACAATCAGTGTTCTGCCCTTTAAAGACGGCAGATGTGGAAATTGTGCCGGGCTCAGTGTTCTTCCGCTGTCTCCCAGTACGACGTCCCCACCGTCATAATTCTCAATAATTCTCGGCTTCACATGCTCACCACAGAAATCCGGCACTGTATCCAGATGGGCAATCAGACCGATGGCCGGCGCATCCTCATATCCCAGTGTTGCCGGCAGTGTGCCGTACACACAGCATAAATCACTGACACGTGCATCTTCAATGCCAAGTGCCTTCATTTCAGGAACCAGCATGTTCGCCAGATCAAACTGACGCTGGGTGGTTGGTGTTGTCTCACTGAATTCATCACTGGCTGTGTGGACAACGACATAATTTAATAAACGTTCATAAGCTCTCATTCTCTATTTCCCCGCTTCCTTTTTATTTCACGCAGTAAACGTAATTCTCTTTTCTAGGCATGGCTTTTGGCTCTTCTCCATCTGTATATCCCAGCACACAGTGGCCAATACCTTCATAATCGCCTTCAATACCAAGTGACTTTAAGAAGGCCTTGCCTTCTGCGGATTCAAATTCCTCTTTGGCTCTGTGAATCCAGCAGCTGCCAATGCCTTCTGCATGAGCAGCAAGCATGAGATTGCCCATCACCAGACTGCCGTCATAAACATAGGTTGGTCTTGCTTTATCTGCCAGAACAATCAGCACAACCGGTGCACCATAAAATGGATCAGAATCCACACCCATGATCTCTGCATTCATCTTCGAAAACTTGTCACGGATTTCTTTATTCGTCACCGCAATAATGATAGGTGACTGCTTGCCCATACCCGTTGCTGCATAGGTGCCCGCTTCGATAATCCGATTGAGCACATCCTCCGGAATCATATCCGGTTTATATTTTCTGATACTTCTTCTTGTCTTCATATTATTAATAACTTCGCTCATTTGATAGAACCTCCATGATAATTCAAGATTTACCCGTGCATTTTCATATGAAACCCGGGTCTGCTCCGCAGACATAGTGTTCATCCAAATCTCCGGGCCGCTGTTATTAAGTATACACCAAAAAACAAAAAAAAGCGATACCGTTCAAATGAACGATACCGCTTTTATGTTGTCTACATAGATTCTATGTAGTGATGATTCATAATTAGTTAAGAATACCGATAAATACTGAAGAGAATACTAATGCAACGATTGTCATCAGTTTGATCAGGATGTTGATAGCAGGGCCTGATGTATCCTTGAATGGGTCACCGACTGTATCACCAACAACTGCAGCTTTATGAGCTTCAGAACCCTTGCCGCCGTGATTGCCGTTCTCAATGTATTTCTTAGCATTATCCCAAGCACCACCTGCGTTGGACATGAAGATCGCCATCATAACACCTGTTACAAGGGAACCTGCAAGCATACCGCCTACAGCTTCTGTACCAAGAAGGAAACCAATGATGATTGGAGCAACAACTGCCATAACGCCAGGAATAATCATTTCACGAAGAGCAGCCTTTGTAGAAATATCTACACACTTTGTATAATCAGGTTTGCTCTTACCTTCCATGATACCAGGAATCTCTCTGAACTGTCTACGAACTTCCTCGATCATAGAATATGCAGCCTTAGATACAGATTCCATTGTGAAAGCTGAGAAAAGGAATGGCAGCATACCACCGATCAGAAGACCGATAATTGTTGTATAAGAAAGAATGTTGATTGCTGAAAGGTTAACCTGCTGAGCGTAGGACATGAAAAGTGCCATAGCTGTCAGTGCAGCAGAACCGATAGCGAAACCTTTACCCATAGCAGCTGTTGTGTTACCTACAGCATCAAGGGAGTCTGTGATTTCACGAACGGACTCATCAAGGTAAGACATTTCTGCGATACCACCGGCATTATCAGCGATAGGACCATAAGCATCAACAGCAACTGTGATACCTGTTGTAGAAAGCATACCTACAGCTGCAAGTGCGATACCGTAAAGACCGCAGCACTTGTAAGCAACAAAGATACCTACACAGATCAGTACAAGCGGAATAGCTGTGGACTGCATACCTACAGCAAGACCGGAAATAATTGTTGTAGCAGCACCAGTTTCAGACTGTTCAGCAATCTTCTTAACTGAGCCGTAATCACCGGATGTATAAACCTCTGTGATAATACCGATGATCAGACCAACGATCAGACCAGCGATGATAGCAACAGCAGGCATGATAGAACCAAGATAATATACAGACAATGCAATGGCACCGATAACAACAATGGCATCAGCTGTATATTCACCTCTGTTGAGGGCTTTCTGTGGGTTACCGCCTTCTTTACCCTGTACCATGAATGTACCGATAACAGAAGCAACGATACCCAGAGCAGATAAGATTGCAGGGAAGATTGCAGCTTTCGCTGTATCCAGTGTGATCGCACCGAAAGAACCTGCAAGACCAAGAGTGATAGCAGAAATAAGAGAACCTGCATAAGACTCAAAAAGGTCAGCACCCATACCGGCAACGTCACCTACGTTATCACCTACATTATCGGCGATTGTAGCAGGGTTACGCGGATCATCCTCAGGGATACCAGCTTCTACCTTACCTACAAGGTCAGCACCAACGTCAGCAGCTTTTGTATAAATACCACCACCAACACGGGCAAAAAGAGCGATAGAAGATGCACCAAGGGAGAAACCGAAAAGAACATCTGCATCACCTGTGATTACATACAGACCAGCTACACCAAGAAGACCAAGGCCTGCAACACACATACCCATAACGGCACCACCGGAGAATGCAACATTAAGTGCTTTGTTCATACCACTTGTTCTTGCTGCATTGGCTGTTCTGACATTCGCCTTAGTAGCTACTGTCATACCACAATAACCGGCGATGATAGAAAGAACAGCACCGCAAAGGAAGCAAACTGCTGTAAGTGGATTTCTTAAGAAGCAAAGAACAACGAAGAGCACTACGATAAAGATTGCAAGAATTCTGTATTCAGCAAAAAGGAATGCTCTTGCACCTTCTGCGATAGCAGAAGCGATTTCTTTCATACGGTCTGTACCAGCATCAACGGTATTAACTCTCTTTGTCAAAACAAAAGCGAATACCAGACCGATGAGTGCGCAGATAACTGCGACATACATGAGATTCATAATTAAACTCCTTTCTCTTTCTTAAACGTTTAATTTTGAGCATAAATTATGCAGATGTAATCATACAATCTGCATACTAGTCATGCCTTAAATATTATCCGATTTTTTTTGGAAAGTCAACCATTACCATTAAATTATTATAAAAAAGTATTAAAAATTTGCAAATATCGTTGCTTTTTTAACATGGAAATATCAAGATTCGTTTTATTTTAATTCCAGACGCATGTCAATCAATTCCTGATATTCCCCTGTTCTCAGACGAAAAGCCTTCGGATTTCTTCCATATTCAATGAATCCTGCTCTCCTGTACATTTCAACTGCCCTCTCATTCTCAGCAACAACTTCCAGTTCCAGCTGAAGATACCCAGCTTCTCTGGCACACTCAATGCATGCCTCCATCAGATACTTTCCGATGCCCAGTCCCCAGAACTCCTTTGTAATGGCAATGCCAAAAACCGCACGATGCTTGATTTTATCCCGCATTCCCAAAGCATCAATCCCTGCAGTCCCAGCAACAACACCATCCACAATCGCAATAATCTCAACAGTATTCGTACTATCCGTTTTCCTCTGCAGAAAATCTGCTTCCTGAGAAGCCGTAAAACAATTCTCATCCGAATAAGTCAGCAGATAATCCGTCTCCTCATGAGTCCGATTAAAAACATCCAGAACTGCCTTACCATCACTGGTAACGCCATTTCTCAAAAGGCAGTTTCTGCCATCCTTTAATGTAACTGTTTTTTCAAAAGTCATGCCTATACTCCTATCTTCTCTCCAACTTCCTCAAAATATCTGTACTATCAATTATTCTACCATACCTCTTATCCAAAAGCCATCCATGTCCACATATATAAAAATATGCCATCATTAAATAAAAACAGCCCTACACCTCAAAATAAATCATACGAACCATTTGATTTTAGTCAAAACTTTTTTTGTCGGCCAATAAAACAGGCGTGCATCAAAAAACAACAAAATGGAACCTAAACGGGCACATTCATGTACAGGTGCTTCTGACGTGGCCGGTACTTAGATGCTGTCCTTTAGCATCTTATGTACCGCTGCCAACGGTGCTGAAAGTCCAGTGGATTTTCGTTAGCACCGACCGAAGTAGCACGTAGACCAGGCAACGCGAGTATGCCTGTACATGAATGTGCCCGTTTAGGGTTCCTCTATTATGCATCTGATTGCACGCCGTCAATCTTTCGTCAATCTGCGTATCGACTAATCAAGGTTTGTATACCCCATCAGATTAATGTCCACACATTTTGCAGCCTCTCTACCTTCTCTGATCGCCCATACAACCAGTGACTGTCCTCTATGCATATCTCCGGCCACATAGACTTTCTCTTCGCTTGTATGATAATGGCCCGGTTCTGTTTTGACATTGGTTCTGCCGTCCACCTCTACACCAAAAGCATCTGTAACATAACTCTGACTGCCAAGGAAACCTGCTGCAATAAGCACCAGATCGACTGGAATAATCTCATTGCTGCCTTCGATTTCATGCATCACCATACGTCCTGACTCAGGGTCTTTCTGCCATGACAGTTTCACTAATTCTGCAGCACAGACTTCACCATTATCATTGGCGATAAAGGATTTCACCGTTGTCTCATAAATTCGAGGATCATGACCATATAATGCAATGGCTTCCTCCTGGCCGTAATCTGTCTTGCAGATTTTCGGCCATTCCGGCCATGGATTGCTCTCTGCACGCTGATCCGGCGCTTTCGGCATCATTTCCAGCTGAATGACATTCTGAGCCCCCAGACGAATAGATGTGCCCACACAGTCATTGCCTGTATCACCGCCGCCGATAACAAGCACATTTTTACCTTTGGCAGAAATGAAATTGCCGTCCTCAAAATTTGAATCCAAAAGACTCTTTGTTGTCTTCTTCAGGAAGTCAACGGCAAAATAGATACCTTTTGCTTCACGCCCCGGCACATTGATATCTCTCGGATTCGATGCACCACAGGCCAGGATCACGCTGTCATATTCTTTGAGCAGTCTGGAAGCCTTATAATTATTGCCGATATCCGCACCTGTTACGAATTCAATGCCTTCTTCTTTCATAATGTTAATACGGCGTTCGATGACCGCTTTGTCCAGTTTCATATTCGGAATACCGTACATCAAAAGTCCGCCCACACGGTCACTTCTCTCGAAAACTGTCACCTGATGGCCACGTTTGTTCAGCTGATCTGCGGCTGCCAGTCCGGAAGGGCCGGAACCCACAACTGCGATTCGCTTGCCGGTTCTTACCTTCGGTGGATCTGCCTTCATCAAGCCATGTTCATAACCGTATTCAATAATACCATGTTCATTTTCCTTAACAGAAACCGGGGCTCCGTTTAAATTGCAAGTACACGCTGCCTCGCACAAAGCCGGGCAGACACGTGATGTGAATTCAGGAAAGCTGTTTGTCTTCATCAGACGACGCCATGCCTGTTCCCAGTTGCCGTTATAAATCAGATCATTCCATTCCGGTACAAGGTTATTCAGCGGACAGCCCGATACCATACCGCCGATCATCATACCAGACTGACAAAACGGTACACCGCAGTCCATACATCTTGCGCCCTGCTTCTGCTGCATTTCACTGCTCAGAGGGATATGGAATTCGTTAAAATTCTGAATACGTTCCTCAGGTGAAATGACACCCCCTGTTTCTCTCTCATATTCTAAAAATCCGGTTGGTTTTCCCATTGTTATCCCCTCCTATCCTCTCTTGCTTGCGTAAAATGCTTCAATCTGTGCCTGGTCAAATGTCAGACCTTTTTCTTCCATATGGACAATGGCTGTCTGCATATGACTGTAATCATGCGGTATGATCTTCTTGAACTTCGGCAGATATTCAGAGAAGTTGTCAAGAATCTCTTTGCCAATGGCAGAACCTGTATTATCCACATGCGCCTGGATCATATCTCTCAGCTCCATAACATCATATTTGGATGTCACCGTATCAATGGAAACTAATTCTTTATTGACACGTTTATATAAATCTCTGTTTTCATCCAGAACATAGGCAATACCGCCGCTCATACCGGCTGCAAAATTCTTGCCTGTGCGTCCGAGAACAACCACACGGCCGCCTGTCATATATTCACAGCCATGATCGCCGACGCCTTCAACAACTGCTGTTGCACCTGAATTACGAACGCAGAAACGTTCACCTGCCACACCGCTGATATAAGCCTTGCCGCTTGTGGCACCGTAAAGGGCAACATTACCGACGATGATATTTTCATTGGACTCAAACTTAATATTCTTTGGTGGATAAAGCACCAGTTTGCCCCCTGAAAGACCTTTGCCGAAATAATCATTGCTGTCGCCGCACAGTTCCAGTGTCAGTCCCTTAGGAATGAAGGCACCAAAGCTCTGTCCGCCGCTGCCGTTGCACTTCACCGTGTACTGATCTTCCGGCAATGTATCGCCATACTTCTTGGTGATCTCGGACCCGAAAATTGTTCCCAGTGTACGATCTATATTGCGTACATTAATCTCAATCTTCTTTTTCTTCTTGCCTGCCAGTGCAGACTTGAATTCTTTCAGGAAGACTTTCTCATCAATGGTCTTCTGAAGACCAAAATCATAGACATCCTCCGGCATAAACAGATGTTTTTCTTCATGCAGATACGGATTCTCAACAATGGCTGAAAGATCCAGTTTACCGTAGATCTGAGGATCCACATCTTCTCTGACTTTGATCAGATCAGAACGTCCCACTAATTCATCCAGGTTATGCACACCCAGTTTTGCCATGATCTCACGCAGTTCCTGGGCAACAAATTTCATAAAGTTGACCACATATTCCGGCTTACCTCTGAAACGCTTGCGCAGTTCAGGGTTCTGTGTAGCAATACCCACCGGACATGTATCCAGATTACATACACGCATCATGACGCATCCCATTGTCACAAGGGGCGCTGTAGCAAAACCAAATTCCTCTGCACCAAGGATCGCTGCCATTGCTACATCACGACCTGTCATCAGCTTACCATCCGTTTCAAGACGGACTCTTGAACGAAGACCGTTCATGATCAGTGTCTGATGTGTTTCTGCCAGGCCAATCTCCCAAGGAAGACCTGCATTGTGGATAGATGTTCGAGGTGCTGCACCTGTGCCGCCGTCATAACCGGAGATCAGGATAACCTGTGCACCTGCTTTGGCAACACCGGCTGCAACAGTACCGACACCAGCCTCAGATACCAGTTTGACAGAAATTCTTGCCGAACGATTCGCATTCTTTAAATCGTAGATCAACTGTGCCAGATCCTCGATGGAATAAATATCATGATGCGGCGGTGGTGAGATCAACGCCACACCCGGTGTGGAAAGTCTTGTCTTTGCAATCCACGGATAAACTTTTCCGCCCGGAAGATGACCGCCTTCACCCGGTTTTGCACCCTGAGCCATTTTAATCTGGATCTCGTTGGCACTGACAAGGTATCTGGAAGTCACACCAAAACGACCCGAAGCTACCTGTTTGATAGCAGAACACCGGTTAAGTCCATCCGGTCCGATGGTAAGACGTTCAAGACTCTCACCACCTTCACCGGAATTGGATTTACCGTGGATCATATTCATGGCAATAGCCAGTGTCTCATGAGCTTCCTGAGAAATGGAGCCATAGGACATGGCACCTGTCTTGAAGCGCTTCACAATCTCATCCACACTCTCTACTTTTTCAATCGGAATACCGCCTTCTTCATCAAACTTGAACTCCAGAAGACCTCTCAGGTTCATCAGGCGTGTTTCTTCATTAATATTATGAGAATACTCTTTAAACATCTCATAATCTCCGCGTTTTGTGGATTCCTGAAGCAGATGAATGGTTCTTGCATTATAAAGATGTTCCTCTTTGCCGCTTCGCATCTTATGACCACCGATGCTGTCCAGAGACAGATCCACATCCAACCCCAGCGGATCAAATGCACGCATATGCCATGTATTCATATCGCGCTCAATGTCTTTTAATGTTATGCCGCCGATACGGCTGACTGTATTCGTAAAATATGTATCAATGACTTCTTTGCTGATACCAATGGCTTCAAAGATCTGAGAGCCCTGATAAGACTGGATCGTTGAAATACCCATTTTGGAAGCAATCTTGACAATACCGTGAAGAACCGCTGAATTGTAATCACTGACAGCTGCATAATAATCCTTGTCAAGCATATGCAGATCGATCAGTTCTTTGATGGATTCCTGAGCCAGATATGGGTTGATGGCGCAGGCACCATAACCCAGCAGCGTTGCAAAATGATGCACTTCTCTTGGCTCTGCACTCTCAAGGATCACAGCAACCGCTGTTCTCTTCTTTGTTCTGACAAGATAATGCTCAAGGGCAGATACAGCCAGCAGGGAAGGAATCGCTACATGGTTCTCATCGATGCCTCTGTCGGAAAGGATCAGAATATTTACACCGTCTCTGTAAGCTCTGTCTACTTCCACAAACAGATGATCCAATGCACGTTCAAGGGGTGTATTGACATAGTAAGTGATCGGAATTGTCGCTACTTTGAATCCTTCTATATTCATGGATTTGATCTTCAGCAGATCTGTGTTCGTCAGAATCGGATTGTGGATCTGTACCATCTTGCAGTTTTCTGCTTCTTCTTCCAGAAGATTGCCGTCCGGTCCGATATAAACCGTTGTAGATGTCACAATTTCCTCACGGATGGCATCAATCGGCGGATTGGTTACCTGTGCAAACATTTGTTTAAAATAAGAAAACAGTGGCTTCGGCTGATTGCTCAGAACAGAAAGCGGTGTATCCACACCCATGGCAGCAATTGGCTCTGCACCATTCTTTGCCATCGGAAGGATAGTATCCTTTAACTCTTCATATGTATAGCCAAATGCCTTCTGCAGTCTGATACGTTCATCCCTTGTATATTCCGGCACACGTTCATTTGGGATCTTCAGATCTTCAAGCTTAACAAGGTTGGCATCCACCCATTCACCATAAGGCTGGCTCTGGGCATATGTTTCCTTCAACTCATCATCAGAGATCAAACGGCCCTGAACAGTATCTACCAGCAGCATCTTTCCCGGACGCAGACGATCCTTTAAAACAATATGTTCTTCCGGTACAGGCAGTGCACCAACTTCTGAAGACAGAATCATGTAATCATCATCTGTCACATAATATCTGGACGGACGCAGACCGTTTCGGTCAAGCACCGCACCAAGAAGATCACCATCTGAAAAGACAATAGAAGCAGGGCCATCCCATGGCTCCAGCATCGTTGCATAGTACTGATAGAAATCTCTCTTTGTCTGGCTCATGCTCTTGTCATTCTCCCATGGTTCAGGGATTGTGATCATGACAGCCTTCGGCAGCGGCATACCGCTCATCATCAGAAATTCCAATGTATTGTCCAGCATCGCGGAATCAGAACCTGAAGAATTGATCACCGGCAGTACCTTATGCATCTCACCCTTCAGTGCACCGGAAGACATCGTTTCCTCACGGGCCAACATGGTATCTGCATTGCCGCGGATTGTATTGATCTCGCCGTTATGAACGATCAAACGGTTTGGATGCGCACGCATCCAGCTTGGATTCGTATTCGTACTGAAACGTGAATGTACCGTTGCAATGGCTGATTCATAATCCTCATCCTGAAGATCATCAAAGAACTTTCTCAGCTCGCCTACCAGGAACATACCTTTATAGACAATAGTACGGCTGGATAAAGAACAAACATAAGTATTATCATTACTCTGTTCAAAAACACGTCTTGCAATGTACAGCTTACGGTCAAAATCAATGCCCTTGGCCACATCTGCAGGTTTCTTCACAAAGCCCTGCATAATGTATGGCATCTTGTCCAGTGCTTTCTGTCCCAGTACGGATGGATTCGTCGGTACTGTACGCCATCCGAGAAATTCAAGACCTTCCTTGGCCACAATGATCTCAAACATCTTCTTGGCCTGATTCTTTCTCAGCTCATCATGTGGAAAGAAAAACATACCAACACCGTATTCCCGTTCTTCACCAATATCAAAACCCAGTTCCTCAGTCACTTTCTTAAAAAATCTGTGAGAAATCTGAAGCATAATACCAACACCATCACCGGTCTTACCCTCGGCATCCTTACCTGCACGATGTTCCAGTGTTTCTACGATGGTCAGTGCATTCTCAACAGTCTTATGTGTCTTGATACCCTTAATATTCACAACTGCACCGATACCACATGCATCATGTTCAAAAGACGGATCATATAAAGCCGGTTTCTTCTGCTGTTCCATTATCACTCACTACCTTTCTTCTATGTATAAAATTATCATTTCCAAAATATGGTAACAAAAAAAGGACAAACCACGCCTGTAGTAGACGCCTTTGTCCTTTGCTATGAAAAAAGATAGCATATTTTATAGGCAATATCAAGCTTTTTCAGCAAACTCTCAAGTAATTTTTATTTAATTGAGAGTTTGTGGTGATGCATTCATACCGCTTAAAAATACCCGCATCATATGAAAAAGTGTTTCTTGATTCTCCGCAAAATCATTCAATGTCCAAGTCTCCAATATAGACATCATTGTATCTTCAATGTATCGGGCATAATAATTTCTGAACTGTTGCAAAAAAATTGTTATTGTCCAAAATTTTTTTGTCTTTTTCCTTGAAATTTTTTACAAAAATTGATATATTATTATAATATTACTGTGCATTTTAATCATATTTGCAGGAAGGAGACACAATTTTATGACACTCAATCTGCCATTTTTCAGGCAATTAGCGAAAGCGCTTGCCAAACAGTTTGGTGATAACTGCGAAGTCGTTCTCCACGACCTGACATCTACGGATATTGAACATTCCGTTGTTCTTGTTGAAAACGGACATGTAACGCATCGTGCAGTCGGAGACGGTCCTTCACACGTTGTTCTGGAAGCCATGAAGGCAATGGGAGCTCGGGGTTCTGCTCCAACAGATCACCTGGCATACCTGACAAAAACAGGCGATGGACGTATTTTGAAGTCCAGTACAATCTATATTCATGATGACACAGAGCAGAAGATTACCGGTATTCTGTCTATCAATTACGATATTACAAGCATGCTGCTGGCTGAACAGGCGCTGAAATCCCTGGTTGCTAATGAGGATGATAAGAAGGAACCTGAAAGTATCCCTCAGAATGTGAATGATCTGCTGGAAGATCTGATTCGCCAGTCTGTTACCCTGGTCGGCAAACCGGTGGCCATGATGACCAAGGATGATAAAGTGCGCGCCATTCAATTTCTGAATGATGCCGGTGCATTTCTCATTACAAAATCCGGAGACAAAATTTCAAACTTTTTCGGCATCTCCAAATATACACTTTACAGCTATATTGATGTCAACAAATAAAAGGACGGCTTCCACCGTCCTTTTATTACACCGTCATTTACCCTAAAACTTATGTACTTCCATCTCAGAATGAAACCCCTGTCCTTTCACTACTGTACAGTTTGCCGCAATTTCTTCCGCTTTCCGGAAGAATTCCGCTCCATCTCTCAGATGCATCAGTACATCGATTTCCTGTCGGTCCTCCTCTGAAAGGATCCAGCTGATATAATGCCAGAATTCCTTCATCAAAAAAACAACTTTCTTATTTCCCTGCAGGCGTACTTCATATTCATCCCGCATTGTATGATAATAATCCGCCAGTTCTTCCCGGGACGCACAATCCCCGCCTCGAATTTCACGACACAATGCCGGATTAGACAAAAGCCCCCGGCCTATCATCCAATGACGGATATCTGAATATTTTTCACTGACACGTCCATAAGCTGCTGCTGTAAATATATCCCCATTATAGCAAACAGGAAAAGGCATTCTGGCACTCGCTTTCTCAAAGGCTTCCATATCCGGCTTACCGCTGTAATAGTCCATTCTGATTCTCGGATGCACGATCAGCATTTCCACCGGAAAGGCTTGATAAATGTCAAGGATGTCATCGAACTCATCCGCACGGTTCAGCCCGATCCTTGTCTTCAAAGAAATCTTCATATCTGTTTTTTCAAAAATATCTGCCAGGAAAGCTTTCAGCGCCTCCTTTTCTCCAAGGAATCCAGATCCACGTCCCTTTGATGCCACTGTACTCGATGGACACCCCAGATTCAGGTTCACCTCATCATACCCCATCCCTTTTAATGTATGGGCTGTGGCTATAAAATCCTCTGCACAATTTGACAAAAGCTGTGGGACAACCCAACATCCCTCATTGTACTCCGGCGCGATTTCCAATAAATCCTTTTTGCTGATTTTTCCTTTTGGATTGGTAAATATAAACGGTGCATAATATCTGTCCACACCGCCGAATATCCGATGATGGGCTCTTCGGTAAATGCTGCCTGTAATTCCCTCCATGGGTGCAAAATATAATTGGTTCTCACTCATTGCCTTTTTCCTCTGTTCAAGAAATTTCTTTTCTGATTATAGCAATGGCACAGGCTAAAATCAAGGAAATTATGTTCTCTGCAACTTTGCCTGTGCCGCTTGTCCCCCGACGCCCGTCTTATTGTTCCAACTGTCGCCCGAGAAAACTGGCAGCTGAAGCAGCCAGTTTCATTTCCATCTCACCCATCCGTACTTTTTCATCCTTTGTCGTCAGAATAACGGTGCCGATGGCATCTCCCTCTGCGATAATCGGATAGATGACCTGTGCTGTATAATTTTCTCCGCCATCCTCCGTAATCGAAATAAATTTTCGTTCCCCTTTCACAGCCAGAAGATTCTCTCTTTGGTTCATCAGATTGTCCAGCTGACGGCTGATCTCTTTCTGCATCAACTCTTTTTTCCCCGAACCGGCCGTAGCAATATGCCGGTCTCGGTCTGTAATACTGACAATATAGCCGGTATTCTGTGCCAGGGCCTCCGCATATTGTTTTGAAAACTGGCTTAATTCACCAATCGGTGAATATTTTCTAAGAATAATACCGCCTTCTCTGTCTGTATATATTTCCAACGGATCACCCTCCCGGATTCTCAGCGTTCTTCTGATTTCTTTCGGCACAACCACCCGCCCCAGATCATCGATACGTCTTACAATTCCTGTCGCCTTCATAATGCCATTCCTCCTGTTTACTGTCTATTTTCATCCGCGACCCGCCCATGGGTCCCGATACGGAATTCCGGTCTGCTGCACAGACATCAATTTTCATCTGAATTCCCACACATCTTATACAGGTAGTATGTGGCAGTGTCAATAAATTTATTCATAAGACAGGGGATCTGAAACGCGAACACAAAAATAACCGGACAGATTGATGATCCACCCTGTCCGGTTATTGCTGTTTCCGACACACTTCGTATGCGCTGTCTTTCTTTTATTTCTATTATGCTGCTGTTTCAGATTCTGTATCTGAAGATGTCTCATTCTGAAGATCATTCAGATAATCTGTCACATCGATTGCAGAATCAACGACATCCTGAGGAACCGTGATGGCTTCTACAGTATCATAATTCGTATATTCCATCTTCATGTTGAACTTGCTGAATGTCACCTGTTCATCACCCTCACCGGCACCCAGACCACTAAATACCATATCCATATATAATGGCATCTTATCCGCCTTGCTGACAGCATAGGTAAAGTCCACGGTGATATCATCCAGATTCATCTCTGTATCACCAGTCAGACCGCCAAGTGTACTCTCCATGGAACTCAGCAGATTCTTCACATCTGCACCGGAAATACTGCCGGAAATCATATAGGCTTCCGTGCCATCCACATCCTGTGTCTCGTCTGCTAACTTCAGAGAATCCTTGCTCTTAAGCAGATCTTCTGCTGCAGCATTGATTCTCTCTACAGAATCCTTGTCATAGGCCATCTTAGACACCATCCATTGGCCCGCTATACCGGTATAAGAAAGAATCTGGTCATCCTGGACCACTGTGTAATTCTCCATATCCATTGCTGTACCCAGCCCCGGAATACTGATATTGCCCTTCAGGTAGTTAGCAACCGGTTCTATGGTTGTCTGCATGGTCATATCCATAGTCATATCCATGGTTCCGCCAAGAGCATCTGACTCAAGTGTGATCTCCGCTGTTGTGTGTGTCTCCAAAGACTTCATTGCATCACATTTACTCTGGACTTCCTGCAATAAAGATTCTGCGGTTACCTTTGATGCGGATGCTCCGCAGCCCGCCAGCATAACTGTTGCCAAAATCCCTGCCGTCACCATGCCCAAAAATCGCTTCTTCATACTTTCCCTTTTCCTTTCTCCCTGTGCCTCAAAGCCCAGTCCTTGTCCCCATTTTCATGCATCTTATATTCAGATTATAACATACCTGCTGCATGAAAACAATGAAAGAAGCCTTACGATTCTCTGACAATCACCTGCCATGCCTCTGTCAGTCTCTCCATATTCCAGGCCGCATTGGCCGGACTGGTGGAAGGCAGACACACCGGCATCACTCCGGTTTCCGGAAGAACATATTTCTTATAGAGTTTAAACGCTGTCTGACCATTGACAAATATCTGCCGGATAGATGCTTCCGAGAGAACCCTGCCGATATCATTCGCCACAACATTCTTAATACTGCTGTCGCTGGAGCCGATAATATCACAGCTGGCGATCACATCCCACAGGGCAATCTGATGCTCCAGCAGAAATTGTTTCTTTTCTTCCACATTTTCTAAAGGTGCATGGTCTGTCACCGCTGCCAGCACCTTCCAGAAACGATTCTGCGGATGATTATAAAAAAACTGCCCCCGGGATTTCACCGAAGGCAGCGATCCAAGTATCAATATCCGCGAATGCTCATCATAAACGGGTGTCAGATCATGTACCACATGAGTATATGTACGCATTTCTAATATTCCGTCTTCTTTGTCACTGTTACAGCCAGCGCGCCCGGTCCGATATGACAAGATATACTTAATGAAAGCGGATCTACTATAATCTCCTTGTCCGGGAATTCCCTGCGGATTTCTTCAAGCCACTGTTCAACACCTTCCCCCGGTGTATAAGCAGCTGCAATGTGGAGATTATCCATATTCACCTCGCCGCCCATACGGGTTTCGATATCCTTATGAATCGCATCAAGCATAATTCTCTTTGCCTGCTTCACGGTTCTGGCCTTTGCAAAAGCATCCAGCTTCTCGCCCTGGATCTGCAGAACCGGCTTCAGTCTGAGCAATGTACCAAGGGCTGCTGCTGCCGGTGTGATACGTCCGCCTTTCTTCAGATACTTCAATGTATCTACCATAATATAAATGCTGGAATTAAACTTCTGCTCCTCCAGTATCCGCTTGATCTCTGCTGCTGAAAAACCGTCTTCTGTCATCTTCATGGCATCCAGTACAGAAAGCTTCATAGTCACGGAAATTCTCTGGTTATCCACAACCTGAACCTTGCCGTCATAATCCTGTGCCAGCATCATGGCTGTAGCACAGGAACTGCTGAGCCCGCTTGACATCGGAATGTGGACGATCTCATCATATCCTTTATTCTTCAAAAGGTCATCCCACAGAGACATGACTGCATCCGGTGAAGGCTGTGATGTGGATACATCTGCATCTCCCGTCAGCTTCTCATAAAATTGTTCCTGCGTCAGGTTAATATCCTCAAAATACGGCTGTCCATCTATATCAAAAGGCATCGGTAATACATAAACGCCAAGCTTCTTTCCTTCTGCCTGGGTGATGCCGCTGTTACTGTCTGTCACAATAGCGATTCTTGCCATCGGCCAATCCTCCTTATATTCAAAAAAATTCTATACCTGTCTAATATACCGTAAAAATCGCTATTTTGCAAGGATATCCGCCTTTTTCTTGACAAGGAGGCCCTGTTCACGCTAAAATATCAGAGATTGAATGGAGGATTTAAAATGGCTGATTTTAAAAAGGAAATAGAACGACGCCGTACATTTGCAATTATTTCCCATCCCGATGCCGGTAAGACGACATTGACAGAGAAGTTTTTGCTCTATGGCGGTGCCATCAATCTGGCCGGCTCCGTAAAGGGAAAGAAAACAGCAAAGCATGCTGTCTCCGACTGGATGGAAATTGAGAAGGAAAGAGGTATTTCGGTTACTTCTTCCGTTATGCAGTTTAACTATAAAGATTATTGTATCAATATTCTGGATACACCGGGACATCAGGATTTCTCTGAAGATACCTACCGTACACTGATGGCGGCAGATTCTGCAGTCATGGTTATCGACGCATCCAAGGGTGTTGAGGCTCAGACTATCAAGCTTTTCAAGGTTTGTGTGCTGCGCCATATTCCGATTTTTACATTTATCAACAAGCTGGACCGTGAAGCCCAGGACCCATTTGACCTAATGGAAGATATCGAATCCGTCCTCGGCATCCATACATGCCCGATCAACTGGCCTATCGGCAGCGGTAAGGAGTTTAAGGGTGTCTATGACCGTCAGACACGCCATATCCACGCCTTCACAGAGAATAATAACGGTATGAAGGCCGCATCTGACAAGGATCTGACCATGGACTCTCCTGAACTTGAGCAGGAACTTGGATCCGAACTTTATGAAAGACTTGTAGATGATATTGAACTTTTAGATGGTGCCAGCGATGAACTGGATATGGATCTTGTCTCCAAAGGTCAGCTCTCACCTGTTTTCTTTGGTTCTGCTCTGAATAACTTCGGTATTGAGCTTTTCCTGAATTACTTCCTGGAAATGACAAGCTCTCCGTTGCCGAGGATGTCTGACTCCGGTCTCATCGATACCTTCAGCCCGGACTTTTCAGCTTTTGTATTCAAGATCCAGGCCAATATGAACAAGGCACACCGCGACCGAATCGCTTTCATGCGTATCTGTTCCGGCAAATTTGATGCTGACAAAGAAGTTTATCACGTACAGGGTAAGAAGAAGCTCCGTCTTTCCCAGCCGCAGCAGCTGATGGCTCAGGAACGTAAGGTTATCAGCGAAGCCTATGCCGGAGATATCATCGGTGTCTTTGACCCGGGTATTTTCTCCATCGGAGATACCGTCTGCGCACCCGGCAAGAAATTCGCCTTTGAAGGTATTCCGACTTTCGCACCTGAGCATTTTGCCAAAGTCCGTCAGGTAGATACCATGAAGCGTAAGCAGTTCATCAAAGGTATCTCCCAGATTGCCCAGGAAGGTGCCATCCAGATCTTCCAGGAATACAACACCGGTATGGAAGAGATCATCGTCGGCGTTGTCGGTGTCCTTCAGTTCGACGTTCTGAAGCACCGTCTGCTCAATGAATACGGCGTTGAGATCCGTCTTGAACCAATGCCTCACGAATACATCCGCTGGATTGCCAATAAGGATGAAATTGAGACAAACAAGATTATCGGCACATCCGATATGAAGCGTATCAAAGACCTCAAAGGCAACCCGCTGCTGCTCTTTGTTCATGAATGGGCTGTTCAGTCCGTTTTGGATAAGAATAAAGGCCTTGAGTTGTCCGAGTTCGGCCGCTGGTAGGTTATATCATAAAAAAGAGAAATCCCCCATTGAAAACAACGCGCACCCGCACGAAACGTTTTCAATGGGGGATTTCTCTTTTTTATCACATGGCTTTCTGAGCGGCCGAACGCAAACAACCATGCTAATAGTCTGTTTCAGTTGATTTCTCACCAATGCCCCAATAACTCTTGCCCGGTTCCAGTTTAACACCTTTGAGATAAGCCAACTCCGATACCGTGACTAACTGGTATCCTGCATTGACCAGTTCAGGGATCAGTGTCTTGCAGGCCTCAACCGTTGTCGGATGGATATCATGCATCAGTATAACAGCACCATCCCAATCCTGGTTTCTGTACCTTTCGACACTGGCAATAACCTTAGACGCATTCAGACTTTTCCAGTCCTCCGTATCTACATCCCACATAATAAAAGGCTGTGATACATTCGCCGGTACAATGTCATTATCAGCCGCGCCATATGGCGGTCGGATGATACGGCAGTCTCTGCCTGAATATTTCTTAATCAATTCGTTGGTCGTATCAATCTCATCATGGACACCTTTGGCATCCAGTTTCGTCAGCTGTGCATGGTCATAGCTGTGGTTGCCTACTTCACATCCCAGTTCCACCATACGTTTCAGCAACGGACCTGATTTGTCATTAATATTGTTGCCGACACAAAAAAATGTTGCACGGCTGTCATACTGTTCCAGTACATCCAGAAGATCACTGGTGCCATTCGTATCCGCTGTGCTCGGCCCATCATCAAAGGTCAATGCAATGATCTTCTTGTCCGGGTCATATTTCCTTGTGGACACATAATCCATCAAATCTGCCCTGCTTGAAGAATCCTCCAAAAGCGACTGCATGCTGCCGCCGATCACATACTGGAATTCCTTTGTTATCTGTTCTACAGCACCAACTACATCATGGATCTGTGTTAATTCCTCTTCTGAATACAGTCTCTTTCCGGAACATCCGGTCATAATGCCACACAACAAAATAACAAGCCCAATCATGCCCGCCAGTTTCTTCAGGCTTTTCATTTTATTCTCCCTCTTGCTGCTGCCTGCTCGACAGCAGCTTTTTCTGTTTCTCATCTCGTTTATTCGTTGTCTGTGCATTCGTCTGAAGCTTCTCCCTCTTCCGTTTCTTTAGCAGCTTCATCTTCCTGCTCGTTTGCCTCTGCACTTTCTTCCGGTTCAGCGTCTGCTTCTTCAGCCCCGCCTTCTGAATCCTCTGTATCTGCACCATCTGGCACTTCATCATCCACTTCCTCAGAAGATGCTGCATCCACATTCTCATCTTCTTCTACAACATGGATGATCTCTGCACCGCATTTCGGACAATAGGACGCATCCTTATCCACCTCTGCCTGACAATTTGAACAGATGACAACTCCTTTCAATAAAGCGGCTCTCTGCTCAGCTTCATTGATCGCATGCTGACAAGATGTAATCTTCTCGCATAACTCTGCCATTTCCTTTGGCATATCGCCATCAGCGTATTCCTCAAAATACAACTTGCCAAGAGATGCATATAATTCTTTCATATCGCCTTCCAACGATACTCTTTTCAGCTTTGCCTTCTGAATCTCAATCGCTGTACTGGATTTCTTCATCACGTTTTCAGAAGTTTTTGCAACTGTGTCTGTTACGCCTGATAAATTTTTCTTAAGCTCATCAAAAAATGCCATAATATTACCCTCCTGTATGAATTGTATGTACTATTTCCGGCTATTGTCGTGTATAGTCAAAAATCTCTTTGTCTCGATTACTATTATATACCTTTATGTACGTCCTGTCACCAGTTCATTGAAAGTTTTCAGAAGATTCAATCTTCCATAGCCCCATGCCCGATCAGGATAGACAACACCTTCTCTGCGGACAGCACCCAATGTCAGATATTTAATGATCTTATGACTGTTCAGCTGAAGATCATTGCCCTTTAAAAGTCCCCATTCCATCAGCAAAGCTGCCGCACCGGCCGTTTGTGCCGCAGCCATGCTTGTTCCTGTCCTGGTCCCGAATCTGTTTCCCGGAACCGGTCCGTATATCTGCACTCCCGGTGCTGCCAGATCCGGCTTTATTTCGTAATCTGCTGTAAACCCTCTTCCCGATGCGGCGTACAAACTGTTATTCGTATCATTATAAGCCGCCACGGATATGCCCTCCGATGCACAGGCTGCATCAGAAAGTGTCACATCCGGATCTGGTCTCAGAAAATATGTCTGATCTGAAATAAATGGTGTCATAGGCAGCCAGATGTGAAATCGTCTGTTCACTGCCAGATTGCCATATATGCGCAGTGACCAGATTCCCTGTGTCGGTTCATCAAATCGCAGAAAAACCACCTGCTGTCCGGAAAGAGATTCAACCATCTGATAATAAACAAAAATTTCCGTCTGATCCAGAATAAAACGAATAGTCTGGCTTCTTCCTGCAATTGGTGTGATCTTCTCAATTCTCTCACCGGCGGGTGACTGAATCCCAATAGTATAGAGATCCGGGTGTATCGACCACAGCTCCAGCGAAAAAGCCCTCTCCCCGGCCCCCACTCTGATCTCAGCCTCTGTATAAGCCGAATCCTCAGGCAGGACGCCCAGAAAATGATGTCTCTTATCTGCCTCTCCGCCCACTGCTGTTACAACACAAACACCGCTGAAACCGGAAATATCATCAATCAGCTGACTCAGATACGACTGGCCCGTATGTCCGCCGCTGTTCGTCCCGACTCCCAGCAAAATGATCACAGGCATCCTGGCTTCCTGTGCCTTTTGAATGCAGTAGCTGATGCCTGCCATAATATCATTCTCCTGATATGCAGGGACATCTGCCGCCGTTCCATAAAACTGCCTCAAATACTGCTTGCATGGCTTCAGCTTGACAATACACAAAGATGAATCCGGTGCTGCCCCCGAAAAATCTTCTGATTCTATCACTCTTCCTGCTGCAACACCGGCTATAAATGTCCCATGCCCGTTTTCATCTTGAGATGGCACAACAGCCAGACTATTCTCTGCAGCCAATGCCCGGTTGATCTGCTCTGAAGTATATTCAGTGCCATATATAAAGCCTTCGGGGCTCTCCCCGTCACGAATAGTCTGATCCCATATGGAATAAATCTTCGTTGTACGGTCCTCATAGGTAAATGCCTGATGCCTGTAGTCGATTCCGGTATCAATGACACCGATCATCACACCTGAACCTCTCAGATTCAGATAAGGTGATCTGTGAAAATATGAAATACCGCTCTCTTCCAGTCCGGCTGTCCCCAGAAGACCATATAAAGCCGGCAGCATGCTGATATTGTAGTCAGAAAGTATGTTCTGCATAGATGTATCACCTGCCAGATGCATCACCGCATACCGGCTGCCGATAGCCTCAATGCAGACCGGATGATACGTGCCCGCAATACTTGAAAAGTCCTGAAAATACTCTTTGATATAATCCCGGTAATCCTCACTGTAAATCACATCTTCACAGGATATGTCGTCATAATTCTCTGCCATTTCATTCCCGCCTGTCAGCAGATTCAACAGACTATATGACGCTTACCCGGAAATTATAACCAGCTTCTGCACTTTGGAAATGTATCGACGGTGATAGAAACTGTTAATTGTTCGCTGACGGACTCTCCGGCAATGCAGGTGTTCCGCGCATAGCGATCATCGGACTGCCTTTGCCTTCAATATAGGCTTTGGTAATCGTCACACTGCCGATATTGTCATCCTTCGGAATCTCATACATAATATCCAGCATAAATTCCTCAATGATGGAGCGGAGTGCTCTGGCACCTGTCTTTCTGGCAATTGCTTTATCCGCAATAACACCCAGGGCTTCATCATCAAATCGAAGATCCACCTCATCCAGCGCCAGCAGTTTCTGGTACTGTCTGAGAATAGCATTCTTTGGTTCCTTCAAAATACGGATCATCATATCACGGTTCAGGCCTTCCAGTGTCACCGTAATCGGCAGTCGCCCGATAAACTCCGGAATCATGCCAAATGCCCGCAGATCATCGATGGTCACCTTGCTGACAATATTCTTATCCTGATCATACTTATCCTTCAGTTCAGCACTGAAACCGATCGAACTGTGTCTGGTCAGACGTTCTTTAACAATATTCTCAAGATCCGGGAATGCACCGCCGCAAATAAATAAAATATTTCTTGTATCAATTGTTACCAGTGGTACCATGGCATTCTTGCTGGTGGCCCCAACCGGTACTTCTACTTCACTGCCTTCCAGAAGTTTCAAAAGGCCCTGCTGTACAGACTCACCGCTGACATCCCGGGCTGTTGTATTCTTCTTCTTGGCGATCTTGTCAATCTCATCAATAAATATAATGCCTCGCTCTGCACGTTCTGTATCATTGTCAGCAGCCGCCAGAAGCTTCGATACGACACTTTCTATATCATCACCGATATAGCCGGCCTCTGTCAGGGATGTGGCGTCTGTGATTGCCAGAGGCACATCCAGAAGTCTCGCCAGCGTCTTGACCAGATAGGTCTTGCCGCATCCTGTCGGACCGATCATCAGAATATTGGACTTCTCAATCTCAATATCATCCATTGTATTTGTTGCCACACGTTTGTAGTGATTATAAACGGCAACTGCGATCGCTTTCTTCGCCTGATCCTGTCCGATAACAAATTCATCCAGCTTTGCCTTCAGAATGTGCGGTGCAGGAATATTCTTTATATCAAATTCCGGATGGGCTTCTTCACCATCCTTCGCCTTCTTCTTCAGCTTCTGCTTCTTCGGGATCTGATTCTGTATATTCATCATATCATCCATATTCAGACCTCCCGGAAAAATATCCTGAATATTCATACCCTGCATCAGATCTGCATAGTTGCTGCCATCCATGACTCTGAAGCTGCGCTCCATACAGTCAATGCAAATACACATATTGTTCATACCCGGAATATGAAGCATACGTCCTGTCTTACTCTCCGGTCGTCTGCACATATAGCAGACATCTTCGTATTTCTGTTCATCTTCAGTGTCCTTTATATCATCGTTATTATAATCGCTCATTAACTCTGCTCATCCTCCTGTATTACTCTCTATTATAGACCAATCCCTGTCTGTATTCAATTTACAATTTTCTTAATTTTGATTTAAAAAAGGACGCATGAAAAATGAATTAACAATTTCCATACGCCCTTTGGTTATGCAATTCAGCCAATCTTACTGACCATTTGACTGGCCCAGACCGCCCTGACTGTTTCGGCTGCCCTGACCGTTATTCTGACCATTCTGCTGTGTACTCTGGCTGCTGTCTCCGGCATCAGCCTTTGATCCCATGATGGTTGTCAATGTCTGTTCTGTATAATTGCCGTTGCTGTCCGGGAACTGTGCTGTAATGGTGACACTGTCGCCCGGTGCACAATTCTGGATCAGTTTCTGAAGGTCTTCCATTGTGGAAACATCTTCACCATTGAATCCGGTAATAATGCATCCTGCCTGCAGACCTGCACGCTGTGCAGCGGAACCGGATGCCACGTTGCTGACATAGATACCGGCTGGTGCATTATAGGCAGATGCCGTATCTTCATCAAGTGTACCGCCTGTAATACCAAGGAATGCCGTTGTCTCATCTGTCTTTGCAACAATTGTACCATCGATGATGCCTTTGGCTGTTTCCAGTGCTGTATTAATAGGAATTGCATATCCCATACCTTCTACAGATGTATCTGAATACTTCACGGTATTCATACCGATCACTTCGCCCTTACCATTCAGCAAAGCGCCGCCGCTGTTGCCGGGATTGATGGCTGCACTTGTCTGGAGCAATGTCATTGTCTTATCTGTCAATGCCACTTCTCTGTTGACAGCACTGATAACGCCTGTTGTCACTGACTGGCCGTAACCTAAAGCATTACCAATGGCAATCGCACTTTCACCGGCTTTCAACTGATCTGAATCGCCCATAACCATAACTGCGATAGCCTTCTTTGTATCGTCGGATAACTGGGACATATCAATCGTCAGGACTGCCACATCCTTATCCTCATCGTATCCCTTAACCGTTGCTGTAGCTGTGGTTTCATCTGAAAACTGAACGGATACCTCTTTGGCACCTTCAACAACGTGGTAATTGGTCATAACATATAATGTATTGTTCTCTTCGCTGATGATCATACCTGAACCGGCGCCTTTGGATTCCTGTGTGTACTGTCTGCCAAACCAGTCGGTGGAAGTTGATTCAACGGTTGTATTCACAGCTACTATTCCCGGCATAACATTAGCTACAATATCAGACACATCATTGGAATCCGTTGTTGTCACACCTTCTGCCGATGTCTTCACAATCTGAACATTGTAAGAAGGTGAACCGCTGCCGCTGGCTGATGCAGATACACCTGTTGCTTTATTCACACCAAACATCACAGCTGAAGCTGCCAGTCCGAAGACAACGCCGAGACATGCTGCCTTAACCACCGTCTTGCCAAAACCGCCCTTCTTCCGGGAATGATGTTTCTCAGGACCTGAATGGAAATTGTCGCTGCCGCCGTTTCCGCCATTGCCGCCGTTTCCGCCATTGCCGCCGCTATTCTGTGTCGGATGATAATAGCTGTAATCATTGCCGGCCGCATAAGAACTGCCTGTGTGCGCTGTATTCGTTCTGTTCTCATATGCAGTACCGGATGTATATTCACTTCTTCTGTCTGTATCTGTATATAATGTAGAATTCTTCAAATCCTCTCTTGTCATTCTGTACAATCCGGATCCTTCCGTTCCTTCGTTCTGAGCGGTGCCTGCGGTCTGGTTCTGCTCATTAACATGATTATCAGTTTCTGTATGATCGAATCTATCTTGTTCATCAAATGCCATAATAGACAACCCCTTTCGTCTTTATTTCTTTTATGCCATTATACTACCACCTAATTGTGTTAAGATTGTGAACCAAAAATGAAAACTTTATGTTATCCGATCAATGACAACATTTGCCGATATTTGAGAAAAAGCTTGTCATCTCAACGTTTTTAAGGTATTATAAAAGTTGTTTATGCTTTTTAATATGCATTTCATTTTCATATAACCAATAGAGATTTCTGTCCACGCAGGCATCTCGTACTACAAAGTGAGGATTTCTACAATGAGTAAAAGAAGAAAGAAGAAGAGATCATCCAAGACAAAGCGCTGGGGAATTATCTTCTGCATTGAATTGGTTCTTATTCTTATCCTGATCCCTGTTGTATTTGTCTATGCCAAGCTTTCTCTTATCCAGACAGCCTCTGCAAGTGATGTAGACAAAGCGAACATCGTTATCAACAATGATGTGGATGCCACAACACAAAAAGCATTGAAGGGCTACCGCAATATTGCACTTTTCGGTGTCGACTCCCGTGACGGCTCTCTTCAGACAGGCGCACGTTCTGACAGTATTATGGTTATCAGCATCAACCAGGAGACGAAGGATGTCAAGATTACCAGCATTTATCGTGATACATGTCTGAAAGTACCCGGATATGGTTTTTCAAAAGCCACTCATGCCTATGCCTACGGCGGTGCTGAGCTGTCCATGAGTATGCTGAATACCAACCTTGACCTGGATATCACAGAATTTGCAACTGTTGATTTCGGTGTCCTGGCCAAGATCATCGATGCTGTGGGCGGTATCGATCTGGATATCTCAGATGCCGAATACAGTCTGATCAATCCTCTGATTGATGAACAGAACAGCGTCACCGGTTCTGATTCCGAATACATATCCGGTCCGGGCTACCAGCACGTCAACGGTACACAGGCCACCGCCTATGCCCGAATCCGAAAGATTGACAGCGACTTCAAGCGTGCTGAACGCCAGCGAATCGTTTTATCCAAGGTTTTTGAAGAAGCCAAATCAGCGAATATCGGAACATTGCTGAATATTATCGATACGATTCTCCCTGAAGTATATACCAACATGACGAGCACCGACCTGATTTCCCTCGCCAAGGATATCTTCAACTACAACATTGCCGATCAGACCGGTTGGCCATTTGAGAAAGAAACAGGCTCTCTCCCTTCAGACGGATTGAGTTATGTCTTTGCAGACAGTCTTGAACAGAACGTCAAAGAGCTACACGAATACCTCTTTGACAATGAGGATTATAACCCTTCTTCTACTGTTTCTGATATCAGCTATGAACTTTATAACGAAACCGGTTATTAATACTCAAAAGGCGCTTCCTTCGCGGAAACGCCTTTTATTCATTTCTTATTCTTCTTTTGCTTTTCTTCTATCTTTCTCTGGAGCATTTCCCTGCCTCGCTGCATTCGCTTTCTGACCGTTGCCGGCTTCAGGTCCAGCAATTCACTGATCTGCTGCGGTGAATACCCATAAAGCCCATTCAGTATGATCAAATTCGAATACATCTCCGGAATCTGCTGTACATCCGCCAGCAATTCCCGGTAAATGAGATTGTCTAATGACTCATCCGCCCTGATCATGCTGTGTCTGTAATCATTCTGATAGGTATAATCTTCCATGAAATAATATCGGTTGTTCTTCTTGAGCAGAGTGAAGCAGTTATTGACGAGAATTGTATTAATATAACATCTCGCTTTAATACTGTACGGATCACCAATCTGGTTCAAATGTTGCAACAGCTTCATAAATGTCCACTGAACAGCATCTTCTGCCCATCCTTCATCTCTCAAAATAGCATAGGCCTTCCGCTTCATCGTTGATGCATACAGCCTGAAGGTTATGTTGAATTTTGCCACCTGTTCAGGGTTTTGCTGCTCCTCTGAATGCATATTCGATCCCGAATCCGTCAAATTCATTGCCATACTACCGCCTCCCACAAGCTCTCCTCAAACTCTTATAATATATAAACCTTCTTTTTCAACGAATTGTGACAGAAAAACCGAAAAAAAATAATTTTTTAATGAAAGTAATATTTTTTGATACCGTTGAACATATATCCCGCGAAGCAAAACAATGCTTTTGGCATACTGAAACCCATGTGTCGATATACCTTAAACGTCATCTTCGCTGAATGAAGCTTATTGCCTGATTTGCCTGTCTTGCTCAGCCGGTAGTTCAATAAAGGCTGATTCACGGCACAGGCCGTATGATAATGTCTCAAAATCTGAAGCCACATAATATAATCTTCATGGCATTCATCATGTACCATCGGAAATGCAGTGGCTGCATCACGTTTGATCACAACAGAGGAACAATTGACAGGATTCTGGAACAGCAGATCCCTATATGTAAGCTTTTCTTTCACACCGATGATTCTCTCCGTCGGTCTTCCATCCGGTGTGACCAGCCGTCTTCCTGATGCACACAAAACATAACCAGTCTTTCTGAGTAATGTCAGCTGCATTTTCAGCTTTCCAGGCTCCCACCAATCATCGCAATCCAAAAAAGCGATATATTCACCTCTGGCCTGCCTTACACCCCGATTGCGGCTCTCTGCAACGCCTATATTGTGCCTGTTATGCAGCACCGTTATCTCCGACCGCTCCATGTATGGCGACAAAGCCTCTGCCAGACAATCTGTTGAACCATCATCGACAATGATAATCTCCAACGGTATATCCTGTATTAAAGCTGAATCAATCGCCTGTGCAATATAATCCGCACCATTATGCACAGGAATAATAACAGATACCTCTACATGCTTCAATTCTTCTTGTCCTCCGTACGCAATGCTGTCTTCTGACCGGTATCAAGCCCCTCTGAGTTCTCTTTCTGGAAAAGAATCTTCACTGTCTGAATAATGATCATCAAATCCAGTGCGAAAGTATAGTTCTCGATGTAAGTCAGATCCAGTTTCAGCTTATCATAAGGTGTTGTACTGTATTTGCCGAAAACCTGTGCATAACCCGTCAGTCCTGCTTTCATCTTCAGACGGAAATCAAACTCCGGAATACTCTTCTTATACAGTTCTGCAATCTCAGGGCGCTCCGGACGCGGACCGACAAATGCCATATCCCCTTTTAGAATATTGAAGAGCTGTGGCAGCTCATCGATATGCAGAGACCGGATCACATGCCCAACAGGGGTAATACGGTCGTCATTCTTCTTCGCCAGCTGTGCACCGGTTTTCTCAGAATCCACACGCATGCTTCTGAATTTGTAGATCATAAAAACCTTATGATTATATGTCAACCTTTCCTGTTTGTAAAAAACCGGCCCGCCATCATAAAGCTTGATCAATACGGCCACCAGAAGCAATATCGGTGAAAAAACAACCAATATGATACATGAAAAAACAATATCCGATGCTCTCTTGAGCAGTCTCTGCTCTGCTGTCAGGCCGTGATTCCTGAACAGCATCAATTCTGTATCGAAGAGATTGATGGTTGTTGAACTCTTGATCATAATATCCGAAATCTTCGGAATACTGTAGCAGCGAATAGAGTTGGCATAACAATATTTCAAAAATTTATTGCGATAAACAGACGGAATATCACCGATCACAATTGCTTCATAATGGCTGATCCGTTCTATGACTGCATCATAACCCTCTGAAATATTAATCATATCAACAATACTGTACTTGTCCGTTCTGGATGTCATCTTCTGGATCAGTGCCTTTGGATTGATATCACCATAAACAAGCAGCATCTGTCTCGGCGGATAAATCTTCGCATAAATCCATCGCATGAAGATCACCCATGCAATAACAGCGACAACATCATAAAGGGTCATCTGCATGATAGGTTCCAGATAAGCCGAAAAACGCCAACGGCCAATCAGCGCCAGCTGCATATAAGTCACGCCATTGCAGCATAAAACGGCAAGGATCTGGGACGCAATAACATCTGAGACTTTCAGATAACCAACCTTATAGGCACCAAAAATTTTTGAAAAGAAGAAATTGATAAAAGCATACACTCCCATCAATGCCCAGTTGCCTCGGCGCCAGTATAATGCTCCGATAACTGATCTGTAGTTATAGTAGCGATGCCAAATATAGTAGAATATCACCACTTGAACAAGCAGAATCAGTGCAGAAGCAAAAAACATAATTAAGCGTTTATATTGTTCTCTATTTTCCACAATCTTTTCTCCTTAGACTACAATATATTTCATTATAATCTGATTTTTCAAAAATAACAATCAAAACCTGTGGTAAAAACACGATTTACCACAGGTTTTGCCAAATTATGTATTTCGTTGTTAGATCAGCCGATTACTTGCTGATATACTGAGATGAAACATAGCCGTCATAATTCACACCGCCATAGTTCACTGTAATATGATACCAGAGACTTCCGCTGCCGTCCTTAACAGATTCACTGATCGTCACTTTGGTTCCTTCGGAAATAACAACCAGTACTTTGTTGGATGTACCGGCTCCGCTTCGAACATTCAGCCATCCATCAACAACACGACCGCTTGTCGGTGTACTGTCCGATGTCTGATCGGATGATGCTGTGCTGCCTGATGAGGAGGACTGCTTCAGCATATCAGAACGGATATAACCGGTATTGCCGGACTTTGCCTTGACCTTATACCAGATATTTCCGCTACTGTCCTTATCCTGACCTACAACCGTCAATGTATCCTCAAGATAAATGACTTCAATAACACCCTTGGATGTACCGGCTCCGCTTCGCATATTGACACCGTCATATTTTACCTGCATCTTCTGTCCATTCAGATCTGATTCTGTTCCTGAATTTGAATTATTGCTGTCACTCTTTGTATCGCTGCTGTTTGAGTTATCAGCCTTTAGAAGGTCAGAGCGGATATAACCGTTCTTGCCGGATGCTGTCTTAATCTTATACCAGATATTGCCACTGCTATCCTTATCCTGACCTACGACAGTTACCTTCTCATTCTGGTAGACAACCGTCACAACGCCCTTAGATGTACCGGCTCCACTTCGAACATTGACCACATCATACGCAACCTTCATTGTCTGTCCGGATACATCTGTTGAAGTATCTGAGTTGTTGTTATTGCTGCTGTTGCCACCTGCGTTCTTCTTCGTCAGATAAGAAGAATGCACATAGCCAGTCTTACTGCCTGCAGTAATCTTATACCACAATGTACCGCTGCTGTCCTTTGCTTCTCCGGTAATCGTTACGGCTGTATTCTTTGTCAGTGTTGTCACGACTGAATAATTCGTGCCGGCACCTGAACGCATATTCAATGCACCGCAGTTAACAACTGCCGGGATAGATGTTGCCGATGTGCTGTTATCAGAATTACTATTATTGTTATTATTGCCATTGCTGCTGTTATCACTCTTTAATGTAATATACTGTGCAAAAACATAACCCTTATAGCTCTTACCGCTCTTCGTGAATGACACCGCATACCACTTACTGCCGCTGCTGTCTTTAGCTGTTCCGGTAATTGTAACCGCCTGGTTTCTGGATATGGTTGTCATCACACGGCTTCCTGTACCCGCGCTGCTTCGAACATTCAGTGCTGAACAGTTCACAACGCCGCTGCCTGATGCAGTTTCTGTATTATTATTGTTATTAGAACCGGAATTCTTGACTGTAATGTAATCGGCACAGACATAACCTGTTCTGCCGCCTACCTTCACTTGATACCATTTCCTTCCCTTGCTGTCATTAGCTTTGCCAAGGATATCTACACTGGTATTCTTGCTGATGGCTGTAATAATGCTGTTATTCGTGCCAGCTCCGCTTCGGACATATAAGCTGGAACAATTCACAGTGCCTGTTCCGATCACTTTGTCAGGCGTCGTTGTATTGTCTGTATTGCCCGGATGCCCAGAAACTGTACCGCCTGCATTCTTGCCTTTATAGATAGCCAGACGATCCACACCGGATTCACTGTATGTTGCAAAAAGATCTGTATTACGGTCACCCGGATCCAGCATATAGACTGTGCTGCCTTCAATTCTGTCAACAGCTACCCAGTGTCCGCCGTTTCTGACAGAAACAATAACACCGTAGCCGTTATTGACATACTCCGCCATCTTGGCGATCTTCTGTGCCTTTGTCATATTCGCCAGGCTCACTCGGCTGTTATACAGCGTAAAGTTGTCTGCTGCGCCGCATACCTTGCCCCAATACAAAGAACCATCTGATGTAAAACCGCCGTTGTTATTCAAGTAGGTAACCAATGTTCCCGGATTAAAGGAGGATGCATCTGCACTGCCTGTATGACAAATCAACATTGCAATAGCTGTAACCAGACATCCTGATGACTTCATGGTATACTGGCTCTTGCCTAAATGAATGCTTCCCCATTCCGAATCCCACTGTGCCCAGGACCGATAATCAGAACTGGCTGCATTCGCAGTGACAGTTCCTGATAATGGGATACACATCAACATAATCATCAACATTGCTAATAGCTTCTTCTTCATACGTTTTATACTCACTTGCCTTTCCGTCCTTCTCCGTTATGTATTTTCATCGATACATATCGTTTTATTTCAATTTGTATCACACCAACTGGTACTATTCTATCACACCCTTTAACATTTTTAAAGTTATTTTGTAACAAAAATTTAATTTTTTGTTACAAAATAACCGTATAAAAAGGCTGCCGTCACCTGTTATATGACGGCAGCCTTCATGACTGCAATGCTTTATTTCTTTCTGAAGAACAGTCTGTTCATCGCGCTGAAAATCGCTCTTACAGAGGAACGTGTGATGTTGGAACTGATACCAACACCGAAAGCTTTCTCGCCTGTTTCTGAATTCATCAGTTCAATATAGGATGCAGCCTGAGAATCAGAACCGGTTGTCAATGCATGCTCCTCGTACATTGTCAGTTTGGTATTGAAACCACCCTGGTTGCACAGTGCATGCTTAACTGCATCAATTGGCCCATTGCCGAAGCCTTCGATGGTCTTTAACTCATCCTTGAATGTATAAGTCAGAACAACCTTTGTATCGTAGCCTTCTGTTGTCTCGGAAATATCTTCTGCGCGCATCTTCTTGAAATGCAACGGATATTTTGCATTGATATACATCTCTCTGAACTTGTCCATGATCTGTGACGGTGATACTTCACCCTGACGCTCAGAAAGTAACTGAATCTCATCAGCCAGCTCTTTGTGCATCACCTTCGGGAGTTTGAAACCATAGTAATGATCCATAACAAAGGCTACGCCGCCCTTTCCGGACTGACTGTTAATACGAACGATCGGTTCGTACTCTCTTCCAAGATCTGCCGGGTCGATCGGCAGATATGGAACTTCCCAATACTCGGAATTTCTCTGTTCCATCGCATGAAGTCCCTTGTTGATGGCATCCTGATGAGAACCTGAGAATGCTGTGAAGACCAGCTTGCCTGCATATGGATGACGCGGATCAATATCCATCTTGGTACATCTCTCATATACATCTATAATCTCATTGACATTCTCAATATCCAGTTTCGGATTAATGCCCTGTGAAAACATATTGTAAGCAATGTTCAGAATATCGACATTACCTGTACGTTCACCGTTTCCAAATAATGTACCTTCAATTCTGTCTGCACCAGCCAGCAATGCCAGTTCAGAAGCAGCCACACCGCAGCCTCTGTCGTTATGCGGATGAATACTCAGCACAATCTTGTCACGCTCTGTAAAATGTCTGGACATCCATTCAATCTGGTCTGCATAGACATTCGGTGTTGTCATCTCAACCGTTGCAGGCAGATTGAAGATGATCGGATTCTCCACAGTCGGCTGCCATACTTCCTTGACTGCCTCACAGATATCCAGCGCAAAATCAAGCTCTGTACCTGTAAAGCTCTCCGGTGAATACTGAAGCTGGATATTGCCGTCAAAGCCTTCCATATACTTCTTCACCATCTTCGTACCATCAACTGCAATCTGCTTGATCTCTTCACGACCCATATTAAAGACCACATCTCTCTGCAAGGTGGATGTGGAATTGTAAATATGGATAATGACATTCTTGCATCCCTGAATAGCCTCAAATGTTCTCTTGATCAGATGCTCTCTGCACTGGATCAGAACCTGAACCTTGACATCATCAGGAATCAGATTTCTCTCAACCAGTGTTCTCAGAAAATCATATTCAATCTGAGAAGCTGCCGGGAAACCGACTTCGATTTCCTTGAATCCCAGTTTCACAAGCAAATTGAAAAATTCAATCTTCTCTTCAACAACCATTGGCTCGATCAGTGCCTGATTGCCGTCTCGCAGATCGACACTGCACCAGATCGGTGCCTTCTGGATCTCTTTGTCCGGCCACTGTCTCTCCGGATAATGAACTACAGGTACTCTCTTATATCTCTTATAATTTAACATTTTATATTCCTCCGTTAATCACTGTATTTGCGCATGAAAATAAAGCCAAGGAATTCCATCAGCTTTAACTATCTGCGGACCTTTCTGCTGCATCTCCGTTAGTTATCTTACGATCTATGAGTGACGGAGTCGAAGGACCACTCCATATACAATTAACTTAAACAATGTCGGACTTAAAATACTAACCCCATGTCTTTCATTCCTTTTCAATCTATTTCCAGACGAACTTCGTCTAAACATTACTTTAGCAAAAAAAAGTGCATCTGTCAATATTCTGTGTATAAAAATGCGGTGTGCCGCCCGGATATTCACAAGGAAAGGCCGAATA
The DNA here is from genome assembly GCF_023656595.1 of Coprococcus intestinalis. Taxonomy (NCBI): domain Bacteria; kingdom Bacillati; phylum Bacillota; class Clostridia; order Lachnospirales; family Lachnospiraceae; genus Coprococcus; species Coprococcus intestinalis. The sequence goes on from NZ_JAMOKJ010000005.1 coordinate 80,072, forward strand.
AAATGTTTATCACTGGCCGCTTCCGCTACTAAATCTCCGCTCCGTTTCGATAAGTGCTGAAGCACCTGTGACTGAACATTTTATTCGGCCTCTCCTATCCAAGTACTATTTGCTCAATACAATATGTATTTTTATTCAAATGATAGATGACCCGATCATTTTTATTTCCGCACCGATGCGTATGAGCTTTCCGCTTACGGATTTATAATTCTTCGAGTCGTTCTCTGATAACCAGTTCCAGTTCTTTCAGGGCTGCGTTTTCATCGTTACCGTCACAAGACAGCGTTATCCTATCCCCTGATTTGACACAGGCTGACAGAACACTCAGTACGCTTTTGGCATTGGCCTCTGTTCCGTCTGCTGTCGTTATTGTAATATGCGATTGAAATTTTGTTGCGGCTTTACACAGAATACCTGCAGGTCTCAGATGAAGTCCCGACGGGTTTTGAAGCTGCAGTTCTACACTTACCATCTTCAGTGCCTCCCTCAATATCCTATTTTCTATTCATCACTGGTCTTAGAAATCACCACATGTACATATGCATCTGCGGCCAGTTCCAAATTATCATCAAAGATAACCGTCAGCGGCAGGTCATATTCTCCCTCACCATAATTGCTCACATCGATCAGCGCTGTCAGATTATCTGTTGTCAGACTGTTAATCTCACTGGATATTCCTTTAACTTTCAATGTTACTGCCTTATCAGAAGAACCTGGCCCGCTCTTTTGATAAGTATAGGCTGTATTACTGCCCTTCAGCGATATCTTGCTCAGCGGCAGTTCAAAGGATGTCTCTGTAATCTGCTGAATATCCACAACCAATGCAACTGTTGCTTCCTTATCCGTAAATACAACACCATCCGGAAGCTGCTCGGCAAGATTCTGTACAATCGATATGGAATCTTCCACCTTGCTGTTCTTGCCTGAAATATCATAATCCTTCAGTGTTACCTGACTGATCTTGTCCAGATCTTCCTTTCTTCCGGCAACAGTCACCTCTTTCGGTTCATAGGCTGCCGAAACCATCCTGTATCCATGCGCCACCTGTCCCGTTACACCAAAGTCCACCGGCACCGTCTTCGTTTCATAGATAGGCACAGTGACGCTGATATCGGTCTGTGAAATATTCAATGTAGAACTCGATACCTCATCCCCGCTCTGATCCAGCAGTTTCAGCGTCGTATTCGTCGTCACATCCGTTGTATTACCGCTGCCTATGCTGACATTGACACTGGCCTCGTTAATCTTATTGACCACCGACTCAGGACCGGATACTGTAACCATATTCGGTGTTGCCACACCCTGACCGATATAATAGCCCTCAGAAACCTTGCCATTCGTATTCACTTTGACATTTAACGACTTCTCAACCAGATCTTCTATTTCAACCTTGAGTGCTGTGCTGCTTCCAATTGGTGTGATCTCAAGACTCGGATATTTCGGACATGAGACATCCACCATGACCGCACCTGTAATCGACAGTGTGGAAAGATCTGCCACTGCCAGAAGATCATCCTTCGACAATCGATTGACCACCGAGGTCTTTCCCTTGACCTTGACACTGACTGTATTGCCGCCTACATAGCTGTAGGCCTTACCTGCTTCAGTGATCTGATCTCCATTCACTTCCGTCACGCTGATATCTGAAAATTCACGGGTATACACCGGATCTTCAATGCTTAAAACGACAATCCATACCAGAATTGCAAGAGCCAATGACAGAAGTTTCAAACCAAAATTATGCGTCAGTCTTTCTCTCATTCTTAATCCTTCCCATCAGCTTTTTACGTTTGCCTTCTTCTATTCCCTGTGTAATCTCTGAAAGTTTCTTCTTCAATTCATCCTGTCCAACATCCCGCTTCAGCAATCCGCCTTCCGCAATTGAAACAGCACCGGTTTCTTCCGAAACAATAATCGTCAGACTATCGGAGACTTCACTGATGCCAACGCCGGCACGATGTCTTGTTCCCAACTCCTTACTAAGTTCCATATTGTCACTCAGCGGCAGATAACAGGTCGCCGCTACAATTCGCTGGTTCCTTATAAATACCGCACCATCATGGAGCGGTGTATTATGTTCAAAAATATTCATCAGCAGCTGACTGGATATCTGTGCATCAATGGGAATACCCGTACGCTCATATTCATTGAGAATCACCTGCTTCTCCATAACGATCAGCGCACCGGTTTTGACCTTGCCCATCTCATATACGGCACGTACAATTTCGGAATTGATCTTGTCCAGACTTCTCCTGTCCTCCTCTGCACGCACCGTTGCCGGACCGAAAATAGAGAAGATAATATTCTTTCTTCCCAGCTGTTCCAATGCACGTCTGAGCTCAGGCTGAAAAACAATCACAACAACCGTCACAAGCACACCTGCGGTCTTCGACATAATCCATGTCAGTGTTGTCAGATGAAAGAAATAGGAACCCAGGGCAAAAACCGTCACGACAACAATGCCCTTCAGAAGTGTCCAGGCTCTGGTGTTCTTGACCCATATCAACAGTTCATAAATAATAACTGTGAGGATAAGAATTTCAACAATATAGGTAATATGAAACGACTGCGGCAATCCAATATTCGTCAATGATTTCATCCAGTTATTCATTTCATATCCCCCCTGTCTTTCACTGATTCCCGTTAACTATTCCTCATGATCCTTCGATGCCTGCACCTCTTTGGATGCAAACGCCTTCTTCCTGGAATTCATCTTCACAACATTCTTCTCCGGTTCCGATATGAAAATCTTCGGAACAGCCTTTACATAATAATAATAATCGTCATCTTCAAATTGTATATATTCTTTTCTGGAATAATCTACAGCACATTTCATAAACTGCAAAAATACTGCCAGTAAAGTACCAATGATGATACCCACGTTCGTCATGATTATATTCAGCTCTGTTCCAAATGCCGCTGCACAGAAAAACGTAACAATGATCTCTGCTGCTGCACCGGCCACAATCGCTGCATACCAGGCATAATCAAAGGATAACTGACTGATCAGATAAACAACCGTCATCGTCACTGCTGCCGCAATGGCATAAGCCCAGATAGACTTGTCATCGGCTAACTGACCGAAAATCGTGCTGATGGCTTCTGTCGCACCTTCAAGGTTGATGGACATGCCTGTACCTGTCATGGATACAGCCGCACATGCATATCCCAGAAACTTCACCATAAACAGACCGATCACTGCCGGAACAACCGCATAAGGTGAAAAATACATACCTGCCAGGATCGGGATCATATAATGAAGATTGTACTGCATCAGTACCGGCACCGCCAGCAACACAACACTCTGTCCCGGTGCAAACTTCAAAAACATCAGATACACGATGAGCATAACCACAACTGTCAGAACAGCAAGCAAAACGGACAGCTTCACCATATGTGCTGCAATAACTGCTGCCACGATAAATACCGAAAAACTGCCCGGAATAATCGAGCAGATCAATGCCAGCAATATATTGACCATCGGATTGTTCAAAACTTCAAAATATCCAAGCTGTGAATTGACACAACTGAAAACAAACATCATTCCTATAAACTTGGCAATGATCAGGAACCATGTCTCGTATTCTTTCACAAAGCGATTGATTCTGTCCCTCATCACAAAAATCTCCGTCATCTCTTATCCTCCTGTGATCGGCTGTTCTTCTCACCGCACTGGTCAATATGGCGCAGTATGCGATAATACTTCTTTAACTGTTTATGGCTTGACTGATACTGCCATGCATAATAAATAATACCAATACCCGTATAAATAAGCGCAAGAATCAGGTAAACAAGCAGTACTTCCTTCAGGAACACCATCAACTGCATATTCGCTGCTAATGCGAATATATCCTCAATCTTGCAAACCGCATAGAGTCCTACCATCAGAATATAGGCAACCGTCACACCAATCATGTTCTTCATCAGATGGAGTCTGACATAATCACCAAGAAAATATTCATTTCGTTCAAGATCCGTATGTCCCTGACGCTTCTCATAAATAGAAGCTCTGGTCATCCAGCGGATTTTCTCTTCATTCAGCATAAACTTATCCTTTCCTCTATTATTCAATCCGGGCGTTTCTTCCCGCCGGGATAACCCAAAAGGTATATTGAGTATACCACATTTATACCTTATATGCCATAATTTAGAGAAAAAAAGTAATATGCGATACAGCCGTCTTAATGTACCGTCAAATCCTTAATAACCTCTCCGGCAATGATCAGGCCCACCACAGACGGGACAAAGGCTGTACTTCCCGGAATCTGACGTCTCTGTGTACAGGTTCTTGCACTTCCCGGCGGACAGATACAATGTGACCTGCAGCTGTTGGCCGTATCATCAATCGGTGTTAATGCCTTTTCTTTCGAATAAACAACTTTCAGCTTGCGGATGCCCCTTTTCTTCAGCTCCCGGCGCATAACCTTTGCCAGAGGGCATACCGATGTCTTATAAATATCCGCCACTTCAAAAGCTGTCGGATCCAGTTTATTGCCAGCTCCCATTGAACTGATGATCGGTGTACCGGCCTTCTGCGCAGCCTCCACAAGCATAATCTTGCCCGTGACGGTATCGATGGCATCCACAACATAATCATAGACAGAAAAATCAAAAGCATCTGCCGTATCCGGCATAAAAAATGTCTTATAGGTATTGACCACTGCATCCGGATTAATATCCAGAATTCTTTCTTTGGCTGCATCCACTTTGTACTGTCCGATTGTTTTTCTTGTTGCAATAATCTGACGATTGATATTCGTCAGGCACACCCTGTCATCATCAATCAGATCCAGCGTGCCGACGCCGCTTCTTGCCAGGGCTTCAACTGTAAATCCGCCGACACCGCCTATTCCAAAAACTGCCACTCTGGCATTTTTCAGTTTTTCCATATTGTCATGTCCCAGCAGTAATTCTGTTCTAGAAAACTGATTCAGCATATTTTCCTCCTAAATTCAATGCACGCATTTACAACATTCCTTATCAAAGTCCTTCCTGTCAGGCGTGTACCATCCATTAACCGCGGTATCTGTTAAGTACCGCATATATTTCCTGCGTCCTCGGCCGTGCCAGCCCGCAGGGTACATAGCCACTGCAAAAAGCCTGCCATCCTTTTTTCTCAAAAAGTGTTTCTATTTCACTGACAGATTCCCGGACTGTCTGTGCTGACTTTGCCTTCTCCAGAAGATAACGCATAAAATAAGCCAATGCCGTTGTCTGCTCACTGTCTGCCAGCTGCTCTGTATATCTCAGATCAACGTTTTCCTTATCAAGCATCAGCATTTCTTTGCCCATGATCTTCACTTTCATTGTACGCGAACGATCTGCGGCACCTGATCCATGCCGTCCTCTCCGGCCGCCGCGTTCTCTGCCCGTGTCCGTCACTTCCCGTTTATGTCCGGCTGCCGGACTTTTTCTGTCAAATACCGGCATCTCAAAGGCTGCAGTCTGCACCTGCTCCATAACATGCTGTCCACAGGCATTTTGTCCACAGATGTTGCGGACTTTTTCCGTGATATCCACCACATGATAGCGATCCATCTGGATAACTCTGTCTGCTTCATAAAAGAATGCGCCTGAGCTTCCGGCAACAAGAATTGTCGATATACCCGCCTGCTCATAAAGTGCGCGCATCCGCTCGATAAATGGCGTAATCGGCTCTTTCTCCCGGGAAATCACCCGCTGCATCAGCGCATCCCGCACCATAAAATTCGTTGCCGATGTATCTTCATCGATCAATAACAGCCGTGTCCCCGCCTCCATGCTCTCAACAACTCCCGCAGCCTGAGAAGTGCTACCGCTGGCATCCATCGTTGAAAAGCAGGTCGTATCCCTGCCATTCGGAAGATCATTGATGAACATGGAAATATCTACATTCCTCACAGAACGCCCATCTTCCGCTCTGAGCTTCACTGCCGTATTGTCTGTGATAACCAATTCCCTGCCATCACCGCCGATATGATTATACACACCGTTTTGCAGAGCCTCCAAAAATGTAGACTTGCCATGATAACCGCCGCCGACGATCAGCGTAATGCCCTCAGGTACAGCCATTCCTGTTACCTTGCCGCGATGCGGCAGTTCAACCGTCTCTGTCATTGAATCCGGTGCCGTAAACGGAACGCTTCCTGTCATCGGCAGTTCTGACACACCGCTCTTTCTCGGCAAAACAGAACCATTTGCCGCAAAAGCGACCCAATGCCTCTCCACAAGTATCTTCCGCAGCGCTTCCTGATCCTCTGCCAGCCAGACAGCCTGTTCCACTGCTCGATGATCAAGCCTTCGCCAGCACATGGCATTCTCGATGCACTCCGGCAGAAAATCAAATAATATCTTCTCCAGCTCCTTGGCCTGAATCGTCCTTCCAAAAGCCGGAAAACCCACATGAAATCTGAGAATAATCCCTTCCCCGTCAATTTCGCAGGCGCTTCGCTCCAGTACCTCCTGGCCGCACCGGCTGATGCTCATCAGACCGCTCTTGCCGGATCCCCTGGCCTTGAAATTGCATTTTTCAAACTGTCTCCCTGCTTCACGGACAATATAATCTCTGAGTGCTGTTTTTGCATACGGATTCTCATAATATCGCTCCGGAATCCTGGCCTGTCTGTGAGACAGCTCCACATGCAGACTGGAAGGTGAGGCAAACGGATCTCCCTGCACATGATCAATGGTTAATCTATATTTCTCAAACTGCCAGGTTCCTGCCAGTGCCTTATAGGCCGGATAGCTCCGCCTGTCCATCCCCCGCAGTTCATTTCGAAGCTCTTCAGCTGTTCGCATTCCAAAAATCTCCTTTCGGCCATTTTGACTCTTACTATTTTATTACAACTCATTCTCCCGGTCAATCACTGAACGAAAGGAATTCAACAAAGTACGCATCTGAGTCAGCAACGTAAAAAGCTGCCTTCCGGGAACTTTCCGAAAAGCAGCCTGTAAAGTAAAATATGTCATCTGTTACAAAAACATCAGCAAATGATACATGGCAAATGCGCATACCCATGCAATGGCGCACTGCAGAATAACCACACCAATGGCCCATTTCTGTCCCAGCTCCCTTCGTATGGATGCAATGGCAGCTATACACGGCGTATAAAGCAAACAGAATACAAGCAATGCTGCCGCTGCTTTTGTCGATATCAGCGACGTCAGTGCAGTTGTTGTCCCAAACAAAATAGATAATGTGGAAACAACGCTCTCTTTGGCAATAAAACCGGTGATCAATGCTGTTGATATTCTCCAGTCACCGAATCCAAGCGGCGCAAAAACAGGTGCGATCACACCGGCAATACCGGCCAGGATACTGTCTTTGGATTCTGTCACCATATTCAGATGCAGACTGAATGTTGTCAGGAACCAGACAATAATCGTTGCCAGAAATATAACCGTAAATGCTCGCTGAAGGAAATCTTTTGCCTTATCCCACAAAAGCTGCAAAACATTCTTGGCTCCCGGCATTCTATAATTCGGCAGCTCCATAACAAAAGGTACCGCATCCCCTTTGAAAATACTGTTCTTCGCAATCATTGCCACCAGAATACCGACTGCAATACCGCCAAAATAAAGTGCAACCATAATCAATCCGCTGTACTCCGGGAAAAATGCCGCCGTAAAAAATCCGTAAATCGGCAGTTTGGCGGTACAGCTCATAAACGGAATCAGCATGATCGTCATCTTACGGTCACGTTCCGATGGCAGGGTTCTACTGGCCATAACCCCCGGTACTGAACACCCAAAGCCGACCAGCATCGGTACGATACTTCGTCCCGAAAGACCGATCTTTCTCAACAGCTTATCCATAACAAAAGCCACTCTGGCCATGTAACCTGTATCCTCCAGAAGTGACAGGAAGAAGAACAATGTCACGATGATCGGCAGGAAGCTTAACACACTGCCGACGCCATTAAAAATGCCGTTAATAATTAACGAATGCAGGGCATCATTCACATTCCATGCTGTCATTCCCGCATCTGCCAGTTCCGTCAGCCATCCAATGAACTGTTCAAGCAGTCCCTGCAGCCATGCCCCGATCACGTTGAATGTCAGCCAGAAAACCAGCGCCATAATACCGATAAAAGATGGAATAGCTGTATATTTGCCGGTAAGGATCTGATCAATCTTACGACTTCTCTCACGTTCCTTGCTCTCATGCGGTTTGACCACGCATGCTTCTGTCAGGTGCTGGATAAATGAAAAACGCATATCCGCAATGGCCGCTGCACGATCAAGTCCGCGCTCCTCCTCCATCTGACAGATAATATGCTCAAGCATCTCCTGCTCATTCTGCGACAGTTTCAAAGCTTCCAGGATGCCGTTATCGCCCTCCACCAGCTTTGTGGCCGCAAAGCGCACAGGGATGCCGGCCTGTATGGCATGATCTTCAATCAGATGCATAATGCCATGCAGACAGCGGTGAACCGCACCGCCATGATCACTCTCATCGCAGAAATCTTTCCTTCCGCGGCATTCCTGATACTTCGCCACATGCAGCGCATGACTTGCAAGTTCCTCAATACCTTCATTCTTCGCTGCCGAAATCGGTACAACCGGAATTCCAAGAAATGTCTCCATCTCATTGATATCAACGGTTCCGCCATTGCCGCGCATCTCGTCCATCATATTCAATGCCAGCACCATCGGTACATCCAATTCCATCAGCTGCATGGTCAGATAAAGATTTCTCTCAATGTTGGTTGCATCCACAATATTAATAATACCTGTCGGCTTTTCATCAAGAATAAACTGCCTTGAGACAATTTCCTCACTTGTATAGGGTGACAGGGAATAAATTCCCGGCAAATCTGTCACCAGTGTATTCTCATGTCCTCTGATCACACCGCTCTTACGGTCCACAGTAACTCCCGGGAAATTACCTACATGCTGGTTGGAACCGGTGAGCTGATTAAATAATGTTGTCTTACCGCAATTCTGATTGCCCGCCAATGCAAAAGTCAGTGTTGTCCCATCCGGAAGCGGATGCTCCGTCTCCTTCTCATGGTATTTGCCACCCTCACCAAGACCGGGATGATCCGTAAAGCGCCCGCTTTCCTTCAATCTTCCACCTTTTCCCGCCTTAGAGGCCTCATGTTCGGCTCCTGCCTTCTGAACTTCTTCAATCTCTATCTGCTCTGCATCTGCCAGTCTCAGTGTCAGTTCGTATCCGTGAAGCCTCAGCTCCATCGGATCTCCCATCGGCGCATACTTCACAAGTGTTACCTGAACCCCCGGAATCATGCCCATATCCAGAAAATGCTGCCTAAGGGCACCTCTTCCGCCTACTGTCGTGATAACGGCAGATTCACCCATCTGTAAATCTCTTAATGTCATTTTATGTCTCCTATTGATAAAAAAAATCAATTCTTACGGAGTTAGTCTATCCTTATTAATAATTTTTGTCAATAGCTGTCGAGGCAGAATATAGTAAACAAAATAAAACGTTCTTTACCACAAAGAAATCGTGCCCACCAAAGTGTTCACGATTTCTTATTTTGCGTGTTTTTATTTCTACAATTCACCGGCCTTTGCTGCCATTTTTCTCACCTGTCTGCCGATGATCACGGCCAGCACCGTCAAAACGATATCTTTTGGTACAAATGCTGTCAGGGAATAAATAATAATGCCTCTCAGATCATTACCTGAAAGCAATGCCCACTGCAGGGCGCCCACACCTTCACAGACAGCCAGACCCACCAGAGATAAAATAATATTCACTGTCATATTCAGCTTTGTATTCTGCGTCTTCGGCTGGATACCGCATAAAATTGTCATCACCGGCCATGCAATAATGTAACCGCCTGTCAGACCTGTCAGGACAGAAAGACCGCCTTTAAAATTAGCAAAAACCGGAACGCCAACGGCACCGATTAAAATATACACAAGAACCGCCAGAACACCTTTCTTCCAGCCCAGGATCACACCCACCAGTGCAACCGCAAAAACCTGCACCGTAATCGGGACACCTGTCGGCATCGGCAGGGACACCTGGGACATAACCGCCAGGAATGCGGCAAACATGCCGGCTAACACAATATTCTTCACTGAAATTCTGTTTGAAAATTCATTTTCCATGGTAACAACTCCTCTACATCTCTTCTTAATGTAGAAACAAGCATTAGAAAAAGCCATCAAATTATCAAAACTGTAATGAACTGGCAGTTCGGAGCAGGCCGCTCTCGCTGCCCAGCGCTGTCAACAGTACATAAGGCAGTAAAAGACACTGCCTAAGTACTGGACGCGCTGGAAGCACCTGTATCCGAATCTGTCAGTTCATTACAGCTATCCAGGATAACAAGGCTTTTTCTAATGCTTGTTTCTTTCATTCAAATAAAAATTTCTGATGTTGGTATTGTAAACCATAGAAAGCCTATTGTCAACCATTTTTATATTTAAGTTAACAATAGGCTCGTGTACATTTTCTACATGCACTTATCTCATCTATCTATACCATTTGAATTGCACGCATTCTAACAAATTTCCAAACTCAAAAGTCCTATACTCGAGTTTATCTATCCATTTCTATAACCTTCCGAGCTGCACTCCCCTATAACCCCTACGGCGTAAATAATATTTGCGAAACTCACAGCCTTTGAAAATGTTGAGGTATTTAACAGTTGTATAACCTTGAATTATTAAGGCAAAACTCAATAAACCTCATTATCGATTGGATCACTGTATTATTCAGATGCAGGTGCTTCAGCACCAGCCGGTCCTTAGGCAGCGTCCTTTGCTGCCTTATGTACCGCTGCTAGGTGCTGGCAGTGCAAACGTGCCTGCATTTGAATAATACAGTGATCCAATCAATTCACAGCCTTCGTGTTTTGCCGCCACGAAACTGTTAAATATCTCAACAATTCAATACCCTTGAAGTTTCGCACACCGCTTTACGCCTGAGAATAAATCTCAATGACCATCTGTGCTGTCTCTACCATGTTGGTTCCGTTATCCATGCTGCATTTCTGTATGTACCTGTGAGCTTCGATCTCTGACATATTCTTTGTCTCCATCAAAAGGCTTTTGGCATGCTCAAGCAAGGCTCTCTCAGCGGATGAACGCTCCTTCGGCTTTTCTCTGCGCTTCTTGCGTCGGCGCATAATGGTTGTCTCGATGGCCTGCAATGTTGTAAACAGATCATAGACTTTGACCGGCATGGGAATTTTGATAACGTTGTACTCAAAAATATGACTCAGATTACCCTGAGAGGCCATAACGATCATCTGCCATGTATCCGGAAGATCCGCCAGAAGGTCACTGTAAGTCATATCCTGGTACTTATAGCCCGACACAACAATGCCGTCGGAGCCTTCCATCTGATCAACGGCCTGACTGACAGCGGCTCCGTTGGTACAGACAGTGACCACATTATGCCCGTGCCTCATCAGAAGGTTGCGGATATTAATGCCATCCTTCTGGCTTGAAAAGACAACGATAATATTAACCACTTTTTTCCACCTCCATTAATGATTCATCAAGAAGGGGAAAAAATTAAATTTTGTACAGATACTGGTCAATCTCCCAGTTTGTGATCTGTCTGCGGTATTCATCCCATTCCGCGTATTTTGCCTCGATGTATTTGCTGCTGGCATGTTTGCCCAGAACATCACAAATATACTGATCGGCCTCCAGCTCTTTGACTGCATCAAAAAGATTTAGCGGCAGTTCTTCAATGCTTTCTGCTGCTTTTTCTGCTTCTGTCATCTCAAAAATATTCTTATCCACATTCGGCATCGGCATTTTCTTTTCTTTTAAGCCTTCTAAACCCGCTGCCAGGCATGCTGCCAGTACAAGATATGGGTTGCCGGCCGGATCAGGACTTCTGAGTTCAATACGACGTCCGGTTCCTCGGGTTGCCGGAATACGGATCAGCGGACTTCTGTTGATGGAAGACCAGGCAATATGCACCGGTGCCTCATACCCCGGTACAAGTCGCTTATAGGAATTGACCAACGGATTCGTCAATGCCATCAGACCTTTTGCATGCTTTAACAGACCGGCCAGGAAATAATAGGCTTCTTTGCTGAGACCATTCTCATCATTCGGATCACCAAAAATATTGTTGCCGTCCTTGTCATCCAGTGACATATTGATATGCATGCCGGAACCAGGCACACCGTAAACCGGCTTCGGCATAAAGGACGCATGAAGACCATGGCGTTTCGCAATGGATTTGACAACCAGCTTGAAGGTTTCAATATTGTCCGCTGTATGAAGAGCATCTGTATACTTAAAGTCAATCTCATGCTGTGCCGGTGCAACTTCATGATGGGATGCCTCGATTTCAAATCCCATATCCTCAAGGGTCAGCACCATATCACGTCTTGCATTTTCACCAAGGTCAATAGGGCCAAGATCAAAATAACCGCCTTTTTCATGGGTTTCTGTCGTCGGCATACCATAATCATCTGTATGGAAAAGGAAGAATTCCAGTTCAGGACCGACATTGAATGTATAGCCCATCGCATCTGCCTCTTTGATCACTTTCTTTAAAATATAACGGGGATCGCCCTCAAAAGGTTCACCGTTCGGTTTGTAAACATCGCAGATCAGACGTGCCACCTTGCCCTGCTGCGGACGCCACGGAAAGATCTCAAATGTATTCAGGTCAGGTACCAGATACATATCGGATTCTTCGATTCTGGCAAAGCCTTCGATCGAAGAGCCGTCAAACATACAGCCATTGTCCAGTACTTTTTCAATCTGACTGGCTGTGATCGCCACATTCTTCAATGCTCCGAAAATATCCGTAAACTGGAGTCGGATAAATTCAACATCATCATCTTCCACCATCTGAATAATGTCCTTTTTTGTATATTTTGCCATTACGCTCTCTCCTTATATTAAGATAGTTCAACTATATCAATAATGCCCTTTCTTTGTCAATATTGTAAAAAATTTACGTCAGGCATATACAAAAAGACCGCAAAAGGGCAGGGAATTCTCACTCCACACACTGCCCCCTTGCAGTCTTTTCCATATTTTGTATTTAGTTTAGCATACTTTTTCTCAATTGACCAGCATGAATCTTTTCATACCGTCAAAATGTCAGAAGCTTTTAGATTTCTGCGATATCAATCACGGAAAGTGTCTCCATATTGGCATTTTCAAGGCTTGTTACCAATGCTGCCGCTGTATCCAAGGATGTCAGACATGTGCATCCTGTCTCAATGGCATTTCGACGGATCAGGAAACCATCTCTGCTCTTGTCACGGCCCTGTGTCGGTGTATCGATAACAAGGTCGACTTCACCGGCAAGGATCAGATCCAGCGCATTTGGTGAGCCTGCAGAAATCTTCTTGATCTTGATGGCAGGAATGCCGTTCTCAATAAGCTTATCTGCAGTGCTGCGGGTTGCATAGATGGTATAACCCAATTTCTGGAAGCGTGCTGCGATCGGTACTAATTCATCTTTGTCCGCATCATTGACTGTACAGATCATCTTCTTTGTCCGCGGCAGATTGATGCCGGCACCGATAAATGATTTGTACAGGGCTTCCTCAAATGTCTTGGCAATACCAAGGACTTCGCCCGTTGACTTCATTTCAGGTCCAAGGCTTGTCTCGGCACCACGCAGTTTCTCGAATGAGAATACCGGCTGTTTGATGGCAATATAATCTGCTTTCTTCTGAAGACCCGGCTCATAACCAAGCTCTCTGATTGTCTTGCCCACGATACATTTTGATGCAATATCGACAATCGGAATACCGGTTACCTTGCTGATATAAGGTACCGTACGGCTTGAACGAGGGTTTACTTCAATAACATAAACCTCTTCCTGATATACAATAAACTGAATGTTCAGAAGACCTTTGACATGCAGGCCTTTCGCCAGTTTCGCTGTGTAATCTTCAATCTTATCAATAACGGCATCGCTCAAATGCTGTGCAGGATAGATGGAAATACTATCACCGCTGTGGATACCGGCTCTCTCAATATGTTCCATGATGCCAGGGATCAGGACATCTTTGCCGTCGCAGACACCATCCACTTCGACTTCCTTACCCATCAGATACTTATCGATCAGGATCGGATGTTCCTGAACTGTCTGATTGATAATATTCATAAATTCGACAATATCGCCGTCATTAACTGCAATCTGCATACCCTGTCCGCCAAGAACATAGGAAGGACGGATCAGTACCGGGTAACCCAGATGGTTGGCTGCCTTCAATGCTTCTTCTGTTGTGAATACTGTTGTGCCTGCAGGTCTCGGGATCTTACACTTCTCAAGGATTTCATCAAACAGCTCTCTGTCTTCAGCTGCATCTACATCCTCTGCCTGTGTACCGTAAATCGGCACACCCATCTTCATGATGGCCTGTGTCAGTTTAATGGCTGTCTGGCCGCCGAACTGAACAACCGCACCGTCCGGATGCTCCAAACGAACGATATTCTCCACATCTTCAGGTGTTAATGGTTCGAAATACAGTTTATCTGCAATATCAAAGTCCGTGCTGACTGTTTCCGGGTTGTTGTTGACAATAATTGTCTCATAACCGCAGTCTGCGAATGCCCATACACTGTGAACGGAGCAGTAGTCAAACTCTATACCCTGACCGATACGGATTGGGCCTGAACCCAGTACAAGGACTTTCTTACGCATCTTCTCGCCAACTTCAACTTCATTTTCATTGCCGAAGCATGAATAATAATATGGTGTTTCGGATTCAAACTCAGCTGCACATGTATCAACCATCTTGAATGCTGCAACGATATCGTTTCTGTAACGATAAGCTTTCACTTCTGCTTCGGACTGATGTGTAAACTCAGCAATGGCCTTATCAGGGAATTCCATACGCTTTGCTTCTTTCATCAGTTCAACAGACATCGGCTCTGTTTTCAGACGCTGTTCCATCTTGACAAGGTTGGCGATCTTATCCAGGAACCAGAGATCGATCTTATTGATGGCATGGATTTCTTCCAGTGTATAACCACGACGAATAGCCTCTGCGATACAGAAAAGACGTCTGTCATCAATTCTATATAAATGTTCTTTCAGTTCTTCATCTGTCAGCTCATGGTATTTGCCGTAATCCAGGCTGTAAATATTCTGTTCCAGAGAACGGATGGCTTTCATCAGCGCACCTTCGAAATTCTGGCAGATACTCATAACCTCGCCTGTGGCTTTCATCTGAGTCGTCAGTGTACGTTTCGCTGTAATAAATTTATCAAAAGGCCATTTCGGGATTTTGACAACCACATAATCAAGGGCCGGTTCAAAGCTGGCGTATGTTTTGCCGGTAACCGCATTCTTGATTTCATCCAAGGCATAACCCAGAGCGATCTTGGCAGCAACTTTGGCGATCGGGTAACCGGTTGCCTTGGAAGCTAACGCTGAAGAACGGGATACACGCGGATTAACCTCGATAACACAATATTCAAAACTGTTTGGATTCAGTGCATACTGTACGTTGCAGCCGCCGTGGATATCCAGTTCCTGAATGATGTTCAGGGCAGATGTACGAAGCATCTGATACTCTTTATCCCCCAGAGTCTGTGAAGGTGCCACAACGATACTGTCTCCTGTATGAACGCCCACAGGGTCGATATTCTCCATATTACATACGGTAATGCAGTTGCCGTAGCTGTCTCGGATCACTTCATATTCAATTTCTTTCCAACCGCCGATATAGCGTTCAACAAGGACCTGACCGACACGGCTCAGTCTCAGACCATTGCTGGCAATATCATGCAGCTGCTGTGCATCATGGGCAATACCGCCGCCGCTGCCGCCCAGTGTATAAGCTGGTCTGATAACAACCGGATAACCGTTCTTCTCTGCAAAATCAAAACATCCCTGAAGTGTTGTGCAGACTTCACTGGCTGCACATGGCTCGCCGATCTTCTCCATTGTCTCTTTGAATGCCAGACGGTCTTCGGCTTTCTTGATGGTCTGTGAAGAAGTACCGATCATTCTGACACGATTTTCAACCAGGAATCCGCTCTCATCCAGCTCCATAGCCAGATTCAGTGCAGCCTGTCCGCCAAGTGTCGGAAGAATGCTGTCCGGTTCTTCTTTCTTGATAATCTTCTTCAAAACCTCTGTTGTCAGCGGTTCAATATACACTTTGTCTGCAATCTGTTTATCCGTCATGATGGTTGCCGGATTGGAATTGACCAGTACAACCTCAATACCTTCTTCTTTCAGAGAACGGCAGGCCTGTGTACCTGCGTAATCAAACTCTGCTGCCTGTCCTATGACAATCGGACCAGAACCAATAACCAGAACTTTTTTAATACTATTATTCTTAGGCATCTTTATTGACCTCCATCATGTCTATGAATTTATCGAAAAGGAACGCTGTATCCTGTGGACCCGGGCAGGCTTCAGGATGGAACTGCACCGTAAAAATATTCTTGCCAAGGTAATGCAGACCTTCTGTGCTGGCATCATTGGCATTAATGAAACTGATCTCAGCTACATCTTCCGGTACTGTCTTATCTGCTACCACATAACCATGGTTCTGTGAAGACATATACACACGGCCTGTTGTCAGATCTTTGACCGGATGATTGGCACCTCTATGCCCCCATTTCATCTTTCTTGTATCAGCGCCATTGGCCAGCGCCATCAGCTGATGTCCAAGACAGATTGCAAAAATCGGAATATCTGTTGCATAAAGCTTCTTCAGTTCTTCAATGATCGGTCCGCAATCCTTTGGGTCGCCGGGGCCGTTTGACAGCATAATACCGTCCGGATTGGAAGCAATAATCTCTTCGGCAGATGTATACGCCGGATAAATCGTTACTTCACATCCGCGCTCATTCAGGGATTTGGCAATGTTTTTCTTTGCGCCGAAATCCATCAAAGCTAC
This sequence comes from Coprococcus intestinalis, assembly GCF_023656595.1. Lineage (NCBI taxonomy): Bacteria > Bacillati > Bacillota > Clostridia > Lachnospirales > Lachnospiraceae > Coprococcus > Coprococcus intestinalis. The sequence goes on from NZ_JAMOKJ010000005.1 coordinate 96,874, forward strand.
TTTCATGCCGTCACCCGGAAGGACTGTCTTCTCCTTGCAGCTGACACGTTTTACCGCATCTGTTACTTTGTATGCCTTAATCTTCGGAAGAACCTCTTCCAGAACAAAATTTTCATTGGTTGTGATCATGCCGTTCATTGTACCGTAGTTTCTCAGACGTTTTGTCAATGCACGTGTATCAATGCCCTGGATGCCGGCGATATCATGATCCACCAGGAATTTTTCAAGTTTATCTTCACTTCTGAAGTTGCTTGGGCTATTGGAGATCTCTCTGACGATATAACCGTCTACATAAGATTCCGGATCCTCCATATCCTCATAACATACACCATAATTGCCAATCAACGGATACGTCATAACGACAGACTGGCCGCAATAGGACGGATCTGTTAAAATTTCCAAATAACCTGTCATAGATGTATTAAACACAATTTCACTGATAACTTCTCTGGTAGAACCGATGCTTTCTCCTTCATAAACAGTACCGTCTGCCAAAATCAGAAACGCTTTCATTTTCTCACCTGATCCTTTCTCCTAATTTGCAAAAAAAAAAGATAATTTCATGTCAAAAATAGAAAAGACAATAACATGAAACCTCTTTTTTTAAGTTAATAAATATAAACAGAAAATGGAAAATTTTGTATAAATATGCATTTTCAAGCTTTGCGAATATAAACACATCATTGATACTTCCACTCCTGTCCTTTTTTGTAAATAACTTCCAAAAGTCACTTATATTCAATATCTTTCGACACTGAATTTTAAACTGCATGAAGTATACCATAGATTAAAAGCAAATTCAACCTAAATAATTATATGATTATCTGAAAATTTTTGTATGCATAATTTTTCACATAATGCATGCTTTCTCCGTCATCTTTTCGTCAAATATGCATATAATAAATCAATTCCCTATTGAGGTTTACACCCATGGCTTCATCCCCAGTTCCTGTTATGCCGGCCCAGGTATCCGCCGCTTCCTACGGTCGCCTGCAGCTTGCCGTCACAGGCCGCAATGATTATACTCCCATCGAAAATGCCGTGATTCAGGTTACAGATACCGGAAATCCAGACAATATTATTGAGGAACTGACAACAGATAATTCCGGTGAAACACCCACCATTGAATTGCCTGCCCCTCCTGTTTCTTACAGTCTGGAGAGCAGCAGTGCCCAACCCTATTCAGAGTATAATTTCACCGTTCAGGCTGAAGGTTATTCCAATCTGACAATCAGCGGTGCTCAGATACTAGCCAACGTTACTGCCCTTCAGAGCGCCCGACTTATGCCGCTGGCCAACATCGAAGCTTCTCCGATCGTTGTACCGCCTCATACCCTATACGGTAATTTCCCGCCTAAAATCGCAGAAGCGGAAATCAAAGATGTCTCTGAATCCGGTGAAGTCGTACTAAGCCGTGTTGTCATTCCCGAAACCATCATCGTCCACGACGGACCGCCTACAGATACCAGAGCTGCCAATTATTATATTCCATTTAAAGAATATATCAAAAACGTCGCTTCCAGTGAAATCTACGCCACCTGGCCGGAATCCTCCATTATCGCCAACTGTCTGGCCATTATCTCCTTCACCCTCAACAGAGTGTTCACTGAATGGTATCGCAATAAGGGTTATGATTTTACTATCACCAACTCCACTGCCTACGACCATTTCTTTGTCTATGGAAGAAATATTTTTGAAAACATATCCGAAACAGTGGATATGATTTTCTCCAACTATCTCTCCCGTCCGGGTGTCCTGCAGCCGATTCTCACCCAGTACTGTGACGGTCGCCGAGTCTCCTGCCCAAACTGGATGAGCCAGTGGGGCTCTAAGGATCTGGGCGAACAGGGTTATTCACCCATTGAGATTCTGCGCTATTACTATGGGGATGATATCTATATTAACTCTGCAGAACAGATCAGCGGCATTCCAAGCTCCTGGCCGGGTTACGATCTCACCATCGGCAGTTCCGGCCAGAAGGTCCAGCAGATGCAGGAGCAATTAAACCGTATCTCCGATAATTATCCGGCTATTCCGAAAATAGCGGCAGACGGCATCTATGGCAATCAGACCGCAGAGGCTGTACGGACATTCCAGAAGATCTTCAATCTCCCTCAGACCGGGGTGACGGATTATGCCACATGGTATAAGATCAGCCAGATCTATGTGGGTGTTTCAAGAATCGCTGAATTAAACTAAAAATTTTGAGCCGAAAACAAATAGTCTTTGTATAACAGGAAATGAAACAAACAGCACCTAGGCACAATCTGTCCATATCTCATGTTCTTTGTCCGTTGAAACAACGTACACCCGTACGAAACGTTTCAACGGACAAAGCCATAGATATGACCATTCCATTGTTCCAGTCATTCTGCTGTCTGTTTCATCTTCTGTTATTTTCTGAGTGTATTGAATTTCCGGCAAAGTAATTTTAGACTAAAATCACTTTGCCCAGTTTTCAAGTTTCAATCCCTGTACCCGTTCAAACTCTTTTGTGTTATTTGTTACAACAGTATACTTAAGTGATTTTGCATGTCCTGCAATCATCATATCCAATGGTCCAATGGGATTTCCTGCTTTTTCTAAATCAGCTCTAATTTTTCCATAACTTTCAGCAGCTAAAGAGTCAAAACTTATTATTTCAATATTTGCCAACAATAATGCTAATGCAAGCCTGTTCTTTTCAATTGATTTGCTCTTTTCTACACCATGTACCAATTCTGCATATGTAACAGAAGAAATACATATTTCCGATGGGTCGTGTTCTTGCAGCCGCTTAAATGCTTGTTCTGGCTTATGCTTTATTGCATAGATACATATATTGGTATCCAGCATATATCTCATAATGATTCACGCTCCTGCTTTATATCATTATCTCGCCCATCTTCCATAAAATCATCCGAAAACATGTCTATAGCCTGCATAAATGAATTCCATTTACTTGATTTCGGAACCAACAATACAATTTCCCCAATTTTATTAACAGCTACCTCATCTGTGTTAAATCTACATTCTTTTGGCAGTCTCACAGCCTGGCTCCTTCCGTTTTCAAAAACTTTTGCCGTCATCATAAAATCAGCCCCTTTCTATTATTAGTATATACCACGATATATATTTTATTCAATAAAAAGATTAACTGATGATGATTAAATGAAGCCTTACTTCTCCATCTCATACTTCTTTCTCAATCTTACAAACCCTGCTGTACTTCGGGCAATCAAATAAACATACAGCACAATCAAAATCACCCATAAAATATAAAATGCAATAGACACTCTATCTATATACATACCGTCTGCCATACGAACTGCCTGGGGAATGACACAGCATAAAAAGATGGCTACAATCGGCAGCATCTTTCGCCGGATAATGCGGTCCATCATATCGATTCGAGACTGATTATCACTAAAAATCTCATTTGCTTCTTCCTCATCCTCTGCCACTTTGCAAAAATAGCTGTATTCATTTAAATCCTGGATATAGGTCCATCCATAGTCTTGATACATCTGCTTATAGCTGTCCCAGTCTTCCTTCTTCTTGGGGTTAAAATCTATTCTATAAACCATATTCACCGGAGCTGTCTTCCTGAAATGGTAAACTCCCGGCAAAGTGACTTTCTCAAACAAATACCCACTCCGTGCCATCTGATTCAAATACTGTTCTTCTTCCTCATATTCACTTAAGGTAAAAATCTTCATCTCCTTCTTATCTGCCATTGTACCGTTCCCCCTTACTGTTCTTGTACAATCGTTCAATTCTCGCCAATTCCAGATTCAGCACATCTCTCCCCAAATCCGTGATCTGGTAAATCTTCCGCTTATCTTCTTCCCTCAAAAAAGAAATCAAACCATCCTTCTCCATCTTGGATAATGTTCCGTACATCGTTCCAGGACTGATGGTGACTTCTCCGCAGGTCATCACCTTCACTCTCAATCCGATATTGTAACCATGCATTTCTTCCTGCAGGCAATATAAAATGTAAAACCCTGTTTCAGTCATTGGAACATAAACTTTTCTAATGTGGGCATCCATTGTCTTTCCTCTTTCGTTCATCGATATTGCTGTACTCTATATCAACGTTCAATATATCGCACTTCGTTATATATACTATATCACAGTGCGATATAGTTGTCAACTTACAACTCTAACTCTTGCTACACAAAAAAACAGACTAAACATCTCTCTTCTGTTTCCTGATGTTTAGTCTGTTGCTCCTATCGTTATCTGCCGTTTTTCAGTTTTTTCATATAGTCTATTTTCAGCTGATTGGATTCTTCCTGACGCTTTATCTCATCTTTCAAATACTGTACATATTCTCTGGCCAGTTTGACGCCGCCGCTGACAGCCAAATCCTCATGCTGCTCCATTTCATCCAGCCACTGCTGGAAGGATTTTTCCTGAATATCTCTGTATGTATGGTCCGGTTGTATAAACATTATTACCCCACCTTAAATTCATTTTGTAATATAAGCAATTCCACCTTTTGACAATATCTTTTCTTTTCATTGCGATATTTTTTCCAAGGCCAACTTTTTTTGCTTCCTTTTCATCTTTCATGCTGCACCTGCGATAGCCACTGCTCCACCACCCGGTTAAATACCTTCGAATTCTGATTGGCAACAAAATGACTGCCCTCTATAATAGCCAGCTTTGCATTTGGCAGTGCTTTGGCAATCTCCTTTGTGTGAGATTCCTTAATCATATCCTTCGTTCCGGAAATAACAAGAGTCGGAACCGTGATCTTAGACAATTCTTCTGCCTCAATATTCGGATCATTCACCATCAGTCCCAGCATTTCCGCATTTTTCCTCGCCCCAGCTGATTTTGAAGCGAATTTCGAGGCTATTCTGTAACCGATCTCAATCGGGATCTGCGTGATAGGCTTTACACCTTTCGGGTTCAGATTGCCTCCGTTTAATATCAGAGCCTTTACCCTTTCAGGATATTTAAGAACGAACCTCATGGCAATATTGGCCCCATCTGAAAAGCCAAGAATCACTGCCTTTGAAATGTCAAGCTCATCCATAAAATCATGCAAATCCTTTGCAAACTGAGCAATGGTAAATGACGCCGTTCCCCTGGGTGACTGTCCATGCCCTCTTGTATCCACCACAATCACACGATAATTCCTGCTGAAATAGTCCATTTGATGTGCAAAATAAGAACCCTCCTCCCCGTTTCCATGCAGAAGAATCATCGGTTCGCCTTCCCCTTTTTCCTGATAATGCAGTTTTATCTCCATCACTTCACCCCTGTCAGCTTTTCAAATTGATACTTCGGTTTGCCAACGCTCTTTTTGCCATACTCAATGGCTTCCGTCGGACAATAGCAGATGCAGGCCATACAATGGGTACAGTTTTTGCCCCACACCGGCTTTTTCTCCCGAAGTTGAATATTGTTCATCGGACATTTTCTAACACACAATCCGCATCCAGTACAGGCTTCACTTGCTTTAAAGTCATCCGCTTTTACAATCATTTTATAAAAAATCGGGTTCACCGGTCCACTCATCAAACGGTCATACAAATTATTCCTCGGTACAGGAAATTCCTGCTTCTTCTGAATACATTTGATTGCTGCCTGAATATCAGGTTCCGCTTTTGCCGTAATCTGCTGTGCCTCATCCACCTGTGGTGCATTGAACATGGCGATATAATTCTCCGGCATAACAATCTGTGCTGTTCCCATATAGTTAAGCTGTTTTTGTTCTGCCAGGCTGCGATTATACTTTGCTGCATTACCGATTTCACTGCCACAATCCATCACAAACCAGATACGCTTCGCACCTGTCCATTTTGTTTTCGCCATCCATTCCGAAACAATTTTGGGAATACGCCATGCATAAGTCGGTGTCACCATGACGACATCACTGCCGGTATCCACTGTTGTCGTATCGTTATCTTTAATTCTGGCATTTAAATCTATCATCGGTTCCTGCAGAGCCTCTGCAATCCGCTGTGCAATATATCGGCTGTTGCCGGTTCCTGAAAAACAAAAAATCATCGTATACCTCCAAGTACAGTTGTTTCTACCAACACTATATCACAAAAATAAGTGGCTGTATATTTTCATATATCATATAGATCCACTTGTCATTCCTTATTCAATATTTACACAAGTATATCATCATATGTTTTGATTGATTAATATTTAAATTTATGATATAATTTTCAAAATTTAAATGTGGGTGAGGTTCTCATGGACAATGAAAAAATTTTTAAAAATGAATTAAAAAAATCACATATCGAATCGAATAATCTATGGCATCATATGAAGATAAGAACTGCCACCATCAATGACCTTGATGCGATTGCTGCTGTTGAAGCAGAATGTTTCCCTGCAGCAGAAGCCGCAACAAAAGAAGAATTTGCAGAACGGATTAAATTTTACGGCGATCATTTCTGGCTGATGTTTGATGCAGACAAACTCATTGCCTTTGTAGATGGCTTTGTTACCGACCATCCGGATTTAACTGATGAAATGTATGAAAACGCCTCTATGCACAATGAAAAAGGGGCATGGCAAATGATTTTCGGTGTCAATACCATCCCCTCTTATCGTCAGCATGGCTATGCAGGAGAATTAATCCGAAGAGCCATTTTCGACGCAAAAGCCCAGCACCGAAAAGGTCTGGTATTAACCTGCAAAGACAAGCTGATCCATTATTATGCCTCCTTTGGTTTCGTGGACGAAGGCATTTCAGAATCTGTCCACGGAAATGTGGTATGGCATCAGATGCGATTAACGTTTTAATACATCTGAATGTCCTTTTCTCTATTCGTCAAAAACAAGATTTTTCCCCTTCTGTCATACCTTTTCCTCCAACTTCACAAATCCGGATTTTCTATCACTATACCATAAAAACGGGGCCGGTAAATGACTTGAATGAACAGCTTGTCATAGTGCCCGTATTCCTTTATAATAAAATCAACGTCATGACTGACCAAATAGAAATCATATGATGAAAGGAACTTTTTATGCATACACTCAAAAAATTCATTCATTACTACGGCCCCTATAAAGTGGTCTTTTTTATTGACCTGCTCTGTGCAGCCATCATCAGCCTTGTAGACCTTTCCTATCCGCAGATTCTGCGGACAGCCACCAAAACACTTTTCACTCAGGATAAAAGCATCATCCTGCATGTCCTCCCATGGATTGGCATCGGATTGTTTCTGATGTACGTGATCCAGAGCCTATGCAAATATTATGTCAGCTATCAGGGCCATATGATGGGTGCCAACATGGAACGGGATATGCGTCAGCAGCTCTTTGAGCATTATGAAAAATTGTCTTTTTCTTATTACAGCCAGAATAATTCCGGCCAGATGATGAGCAAACTGGTCAGTGACCTGTTCGATATTTCTGAGTTTGCCCACCATGGTCCGGAGAATCTGTTCATTTCTCTGATCAAAATTGTCGGTGCCTTCATCTTCCTTTTTGTCATCAACAGGAAGCTTGCTCTGCCTCTGATTTTCCTTGTCATTGTCATGTTTTTCTTCTCTTTCCGTCAGAATCAAAAGATGCAGCGGACATTCATGGAAAACAGAAGAAAAATCGGGGATGTTAATGCCAGCCTGCAGGATACTTTAGCCGGCATCCGTGTGGTTCAATCCTTTACAAATGAAGACATCGAGAAAGAAAAGTTTCGACGGAGCAATCAGGCATTCCTTGTTTCCAAAAAGGACAACTACAGATGTATGGGGGAATTCATGAGCTCCAATCTGTTCTTCCAGGGCATGATGTATCTTGTCACACTGGTTTATGGCGGTTTCTTAATCGCCAATGGCGAAATGTCTGCTGCCGATCTGGCTATGTATGCCCTGTATATCGGCATCTTCATCAGTCCGATACAGATTCTGGTAGAACTGATGGAAATGATGCAGAAGGGTCTTTCCGGTTTCCGCCGTTTTCTTGATGTTATGGAAACCGTGCCGGATATTCAGGATGCACCGGATGCCGTGGATCTTGCCAATGTGAAAGGTCATGTCTGCTATGAAGATGTCTCTTTCCATTACAGCGACGATGAGACAACCGTTCTCTCCCATGTATCCATTGATATTCCTGCCGGCAGATCCGTCGCACTGGTCGGTCCTTCCGGCGGCGGTAAGACAACCATATGCTCCCTGCTGCCCCGCTTCTACGATGTAACCGATGGCCGGATCACAATTGATGGTCACGATGTCCGCACCCTCACTCTAAAAAGTCTGCGAAGCCGGATTGGCGTTGTACAGCAGGATGTCTATCTGTTCTCCGGATCCATCCGCGATAACATTGCTTACGGCAAACCAGATGCCTCAGAAGATGAAATTATTGCAGCTGCCAAACGTGCCAATATCCATGACTTCATCATGGAATTGCCCAATCAATATGATACCTTTGTCGGTGAACGCGGTGCCAGACTTTCCGGCGGCCAGAAGCAGCGTATTTCCATTGCCCGGGTCTTCTTGAAGAATCCGCCGATTCTTATTCTTGATGAAGCAACCAGTGCCCTGGACAACGAAAGTGAGCGATGGATCCAGCACAGTCTGGAGGAACTCTCCAGAGACCGTACAACGATCACCATCGCTCACCGTCTGTCCACTATTAAAAATGCAGATGAAATCATTGTCCTCACTGAAAACGGCATTGCCGAACGCGGAACACATGAGACACTGCTTGATAAAAATGGCATTTATGCAGCCTATTACAACATGATCTAATATTGATTCAGTGAACCTATTCACTCATAATCGGAGAAAACACCGGTTTTCCATCTCTGTCAGGCAGCGGTCAGCGGTGTCAAACCGGCGGCATTCCCGCTTGCATGAAAAAGGTAATTCACACCTGCTATCTGATACATCCGCGGCAGCTTCTACGACAACCACCACTGGCCATTCGGCAGCCGTGTCAATGCCCCCGGTTCCTCTGACACCACATCACCGAATCTATTTCTGACGATCAGTTTTTCATAATATTTATAGTCTTCTGTGATCTCACACTCAGCAACGCCTTCTTCCTCCCAACAGCTGCAATAGATATGATTGTCCACAATTTCAATCACACTTTCCCGAGTTGAAAGCTTAATTGAAAATTGCTCCGGATAATAACACCGCATTTCCTCATCCTGACTGATTAAATGCGCCGGTGTCCCAACAATACGCAAATTATACAATTCTACTTCAGCCATTCCGATACTGAAGTATTCCTTACAGTCCCAATCCGGCCGATATTGCATAATCGCCACCGTCTTTTTGCTAAAATCAGCCTTTAAAAAATAAAAGTAACCTTCTATCCATTCAACTCCGCCATAGGCAATATTCCTTTCCTTTTCAAAAGGTATATACACTGCCCCAGTTTCATAATCGCCAAAAACAATCTGATTGCCCAAATATGCTTTTTCATTCACGTATTCAGCAATGTCATAAAAGTCCTCAAAATCAGTCATCCCGCAGCCATATCTTAACTGTCCCGGAACAGGCTCAAGATTCAGCCCCTGTACAACAGCCATTCTATTTATCTTCACGGTATTTTCCTCACTATTACAATTTATATTTCAATACATTCTTTTTCATCTGAGAAATATAATATCCTTCTGACATCATATCCTTCTTTCCGAAACATTCTCCCCGACTGTCCACTTTCCAAAGAGAATATGACAATCCCGCTGTCATCAAAGCGTTGGTTTCCCTCAATTCACAGGTTGAATATATCGTGTTCTTCTATGAAACATTTCGCACGGGTGTGCGACGTTTCATAGAAGAATACGATATATTCAACCGTCAATAAGAAACCAGTCCTTTCCTACAGCGGGTTCGTCATATCCTCGCAAATCATTTCCATGGCCGCACACAGGCCTGTTTCCAGTGAATCGATTCGGACATATTCTTCTCTTGTATGCTGTCCGCCACCCAGATAGACGCCGAAGCAGATGGCCGGTATGCCCATGGACAACGGAATATTGCAGTCTGTAGATCCACTTCCGAACATCGGCATCACACCGGTATTTCTGAAAATAATCCCTTCTGCCCGCTTCTGCAGCTCCGCCATTTTCTTTTTGTCTACCTGACCCATAGAAGGTCTGTCCCCGATCATCTCAATATCCACTCTGGCATCTTCACGATCTGTATATTTATCAATAATCGCTGACATTTCTCTTTCCATCAGCTCCAGTCCCATCATTCTGTCTGAACGATATTCATAGAGAATCTTCACATCCTGAGCAATGGTATTCACTGATGTACCGCCTTCGATCAATCCTACATTGTACGTCGTTTTTCCCGGCATCGTATTGGTGTCTATCTCATAAAAATCATGAATCATATCCGCAGCCACCGCAATCGCATTGGTCGCTCCAAAATCTGCATAGGAATGTCCACCGGTAGTCCGAATACGAATCTCATAACGTCTCGAACCGACAGCCCAGACGGTTCCCGCATTGTATCCGCAATCGTAAGAAACCAACTGCCCGATTCTTCCTGTATACTGTTTCACAAGAGCTCTGCATCCCTTCAAATTGCCAAGTCCCTCCTCACAGGAATTCAAGGCAAAAACCATGGTTTGTTTTGGCACAATCTTTTTCTCAGATAAATATTTCAAAGTCATCAGAATCGCACACACATTGGTGGTATCATCCCCAACTCCCGGTGCCTTAATGCAGCCGTCTTCTACAACAACCGGAATCTCTATCTCATCAGGGAAAACCGTATCCGTATGCGCCATAAAAATATGCACCGGTGCCTCCAAATCACTGCCTTTTACCTCACAGATCACATTCTTCGTATCATCAATAAACGCCTGGCCATATCCCAACTGATGCAGATACTCACAGATAAACGCAACTCTCCTTTCCTCATGATGAGACGGCGCCGGAATTGCTGTCAACTGACAGATCAACGCTTTGTATTCCTCAAAATGTTCCTTTGCAAAAGTTTTTATATCCATACAAATACCTCCCTAACGCCGATGACTCAATCACTCAGCGATATCTTTAATGCTCGAATTTCAGAAAAAAATAAAAACCGCCGCCACTGCCGAAAGACTTCGACAGGCAGCGACGGCCTCCTGATTCTAAATATGTTTTCTTAACAGAAAATGAACAATTGCCGACAGATACTTCATACTGTAATAAGTAAAAATAACAAGCGGTGCAATAAAGATCATTCTCCAGCTGAATACACTGTTGATGCTGAACAGATCCGGGAATAAAATGACACAAGCCACAAAAATCACGATCATCGTGTTGCACAAAATACTTCGGATCTTATTCATCGGGTTACATACCCGCATCAGTACCATCAGGCTGACCATGCCTGCCACAATCAAATTATACGTCGCAGTCATGCCGCTGTCAAACCCAAGTACAATAGAAATTCCCTGAATCAGCAGCATATTCAGCACCATGGTCAAAGCTCCAGGCAGTGCGACTCGAAGCACATGCTTCAGGAAGCCGCTCTGGGTCACAGTCTCGGTCTGTTCTAATGCCAGAATAAAACTTGGAATACCGATGGCCACCGTACTGATCAGTGTCAGATGAATCGGCACAAACGGATAAGAACGTCCCAATAAGATAAAAATCACATTCAACAGCAATGAATAAATCGTCTTTGTCAGATACAGAGAGCTCACTCTCTCGATGTTGGAGATAATCATACGGCCTTCGCTGACGATTTCCTTCAGATGAACAAAATCTGAATCCAGCAGCACGATATGTGCCACCTGTTTCGCTGCATCACTGCCCGCCGCCATGGCGATACCACAGTCAGCATCCTTTAAAGCCAGAACATCGTTGACACCATCGCCCACCATGCCGACAACCGATTTATTGGCCTGATAAGCCTTGATCAGACGCTGCTTCTGCTCCGGTGTTACACGGCCGAAAACCGTATAGTTCTTGACAACATTTTTCAGCTCATCAAAGCTCTCCGGCAAGGTGGAAGCATCAATATATTTGTCGCCATCCTTCAGACCGGCCTTCTGAGCAATCTGTGAAACTGTCGCCGGATTATCACCGGAAATAACCTTAATTGCCACATGCTGTGCTTCAAAATAAGCAAATGTGGACGGTGCTTCTTCTCTGACACAGTCGGAAATAACAATCAGCGCTGCCGGTTTTGGTGTTCCTACCGTACCATCGGCACTTGAAATCTGATCCGTTTCTGCCAGCAAAAGCACACGATAGCCCTGCAGTGCATAAGTCTCGCTCTTCTTCAGTAGTTCTTCATCATTCTTCATAATGAATTCCGGTGCACCCAGCACATAAGCTCCGTGCTCGCCAAAGGCAATGGCACGATATTTTCTCGCAGAGGAAAACGGAATCAGATCCGTTGTCTGCCATTTCTGCGTCTTTTCAAAATAATTCATCAAAGCCTGCTGGGTCGGATTGACATCATTGAATGCAAATGTGATCTCATTCATGACCTCTCTGATCTTCTCATCCGACATAGTCCCGCAAGGCACAACTTCCACCACTTCCAAATCACCGGTGGTGATGGTACCGGTTTTATCCAGGCAAAGCACATTCACACGGGCCAGTGCTTCAATAGCTTCCATCTCCTGCACCAATGCCTGCTTTCTTGCCAGACGGCCAACACCCAAAATAAATGAAACACTGGTCAGAAGTACCAGCCCTTCCGGAATCATACCGATAACACCGGCAACGGTGTTAACAATGGCATCGGATGTGGTGGTTCCCTCAATGGCTCTCTGAGAAAGGAAAAGCAATATACCAACCGGTACAATCAGGAAACCGACAATCTTGATAATCCTGCCGATGGAATCCTGCATTTCCGATGTGGCACGCTTTTTGTCTTTGGCTTTGGCTGCCAGAATCGTAGCATAATTCTCACTACCCACATGAATAACCCTTGCCACACCGCTTCCGGCCACAAGAAAGCTTCCCGACAACATCTCATCGCCTTCATGCTTCTTCACAGCCACAGATTCACCGGTAATCATGGATTCATTCACTTCAATGCCCTGGGCTTCCAGAACCACACAGTCCGCACCAATCTGATCACCGCTTTCCAGCACCATCACATCATCCACAACAATCTCATCCAACGGTATCTGCTTCTTCGTGCCATCCCTGATAACCGTCGCCTTCGAGGCTGTAATCACAGACAGCTTATCCACAAGACTCTTGACCTTTAACTCCTGAATAATACCAATGACTGAATTGGCAATAATCGTAAACATAAAAGTCAGATTCTTAATCTGTCCTGTCATCAGAACAAGTGCACCGAGAAAAACATTCAGAAAGTTAAAGAACGTACATAAATGCGCCCGAAAAATCTCTTTCTTCGTTCGGGATATACTGTTAGTGGTGGTATTGACCTTTCCCGCTTCAACTCTCTGGCTGACTTCACTCCCAGATAGTCCCTTATAATCTTCCGTCATAAAATCATCCTTTTTATATGGTACACCATGCATCATAACTGCCGTTGTACACTTACCTGTCACTCATTTCACAAGGTTACTGTATTGATCATTCTACAGGTACAAAAACACCATTCTTCAATTCATATGGTGTTGTCTGGTAAACAAAATAATTCATCCAGTTAGAATAAATCCACTGTCCGTGGGCACTCCACTTCATCTCCGGCTGCTTCGTCGGGTCATCATCCGGGAAATAATGCTTCGGCACTTCCGGATTCATTCCCTTCTCTGCATCCCTGAAATATTCTTTCGCCAATGTATCCACATCGTACTCTGAATGGCCCATGATAAAGAACTGGGAATCATCCGCACTGCCCACAACATAAACACCGGCCTCCTCGGAAGCCGCCATAATTCTCAGCTCCGGCACCTTCTCGATATCCTCGGCTCTCACTTCCGTATGACGGGAATGCGGCGCATAAAATGTATCATCAAAACCTCTGAACAGTCTGGACTTCTTGTTCAGCACTTTATGGGAAAATACGCCGGAAATCTTCTTGTCCAGAATATACTTCGGAATACCGTAATGATAATAAAGCCCCGCCTGGGCACCCCAGCAAATATGGAAGGTAGAATGCACATGTGTCTTACTCCACTCCATAATCTCGCATAACTCATCCCAGTATTCCACTTCTTCATATGGCATCATCTCCACCGGCGCACCGGTAATGATCATACCATCATAATTCTCATCCTTAATCTGGTCAAATTCCTGATAAAAAGCAATCATATGCTCTTCAGATACATTCTTCGACTCATGGGTCGCTGTCTGCAAAAGCGTAATCTCAATCTGCAGCGGCGTATTGGAAAGGCGTCTCAGAATCTGTGTCTCTGTCTCAATCTTCGTCGGCATCAGATTCAGAATCACAATCTTCAAAGGACGAATATCCTGAGACAAAGCTCTCGTCTCCGTCATCACGAAAATGTGCTCATCCTCCAACACGGACTTTGCCGGCAAATCATCCTGTATTTTAATCGGCATGTTGTCGTCTCCTCCTAAATCTATCTGTCTGCATGTGCAGACAAAACTCAATAATCAAACTAAATATCCATTAAAAATCGCTGCGCATCCATGCGGAGCGTTTACCACAGGCGGAATTTATACTCCAATTATGATAAAAAGGCTCCCATCCTTATTTTCAGCGGAATTGGGAGCAAATTCCATGTATAATAGATATTGTAATTTTTTTTGCATCTTCTGTCAAGGACGATTGACTGACTTATTTCTTATATTATTCTTAATTGTTGCATCCCAGAAAGATATTCTTTTTTCTAACCAGTCGACAAATCGGAATTAAATACAGATAACATGCCGCTGCAAGACAATATACCGGTGCACCAATCGTAGCTGCCGGCACGGCTCCCGCAATGGACCACGGAATAAGTGCCGAAATCAAAACGGCAGAATCTTCCAGATCAACTGCTCTCTGCGAATTCTCTTGTGCTTTATACAAAACACAAAGGATGACTGCACATACAATACTGAGCGTCATCGACTGCTTCACATCGACACGCAGCATTGAAAGTCCAAGCACAATAACAGCCGGCAAAATCATCCATCTATTCAGCTGAAACTCTTTTGCAAAAACATCCGATATGGAAGCGGCATCAACCTGATTGGCACCACCAAGTCCAATCGCCCCATAGATGATACACGTCAGTACAAAAGGAACTGCTGCAGTCCTTAACATATTTCGGATATTGTCAAACAGATTCGTATCTGTTACAGAGGCCACGAGAATTGCGCTGCTTGAAAGCGGTGAACATCTGTCACCAAAAAAACAGCCTGAAATCACCGCGCCACCGCTAATTACCGGATTAACACCTGCTGTACCGGCAATCGTCATACTGATCACGCCCATCGTTGCAGCTGTTCCAAATGAAGTCCCTGTCATAAAAGAAACAAGACAATTCATCAAAAAAATGGTCACGATCAGAATAGATGGCTTAAATAACCCCGCTGCGGATGATACGATATAAGCGATCGTACCATCTGCACGCCACATCGCTGTCAAAATACCGACAATAGCCAGCACACTCAGGACATTCACAGCCTTTTTTATGCCATTGACTGCCATCCATATTAAATCATCCAGCGCAAATCCACACCTGATGCCTGCAGCAAGTATAAGAAGCAGTCCTGCAAGTAGTATAGTAATTATCATTGATTGACTCCTTTGACACGGCCGCACTGTGAAGCGCCCGTTTATCTCTTTCATTATTATAGCGATTATCACAGCCGTCTACAAGTTCCAAATCACTGTTTTTTTCCCCACCCGGGACCACCCACTTCTAACTCAAATGATACAATAGCAGCATAGAAAACAAATTATTTTTCACAACTCATCAAAAATCAAATAAACAGAAAAGAAAGGAATTGATACATCAATGTTATTAACTATTATCGGATTAGCCCTCCTCTTTATAATCCTTGTAAATGTTGTTTTATTTTGTCTCGAAACAGAAGCTGTCGGCATCATCATTTCTATCATCGGTATCCTTATTTTCCTGAGCGGAGGATATCTATACGGCGTTATTGTTGTAATCGTAGGTATTTGTCTGTATAATCACGCAAAAGAGACAAATGAAAAAGCCGAAAAGGAAAGGTCAAAAAAATATTTCCAACAAGAAATGTACAAACTTGTGGAACAATGTTGGAATAGTCAAACCTATGATTTCAATTGGAAACTTTGGTTTGACAATAAAGATGCAATTTTCTACGGTGATTCAAGTTTAGAACTTAAAAAGACAGCTCAGGCAGAGCTTCAGAGCCTTGGAAAAGCCCAAATCAATCTGCTCAATATGTACCTTGATTTAATGCTCATGTACGGTAGAGAAGCACAAGACATGGATAGCCAGCCCTGCCACTATTCCGAAGTCAGGGGAACGCAATAGAAAAATTCATAGCTGTATGCTATACTTAATTAGCATTTGAACATATCAAGCTGACACAGCAATCTCTTTGCTTGCCGTTAATGTGCGTCTACCAACAGTCCGCAGAAAGCAAGAGTAGCGTAAAGGTATAAAAATTTCAAACTTCTTTGTAACGAAATTCCGATTTCTCCGTCTAACCTATGAAGCTGAAGGAGGTGATGACAAGTATGGACTATGAAAAGCTCTATAAAGCCTACTATTTACAGGTATACTCGTATACTATTTCTCTTGCCAAAAATCGTGAGATAGCAGAGGAAATCACGCAGAACACATTCTATAAGGCTGTTTCTACAACATCACAATTCAAAGGTAAGTCAGATGAATTGACATGGCTCTGCTCCATAGCAAAAAATCTTTACCATGATGAAATGCGAAGCCGTCAGCGAGTAGCTGATGTGAGTGAAATCAATGACTTGCCATCAAATGAAAATGTTGAGAACTCAGTTGCAGATTCTGACATGGCGTTCCGCATACACCTCGTTCTTCACCGTTTGGAAGAACCATACAAAGAAGTCTTTCAGCTTCGCGTATTCGGGGAACTATCTTTTTCACAAATCGCTGCAATTTTTGGAAAAACAGAATCATGGGCGAGAGTTACTTATCATCGTGCAAAGCTAAAAATTCAAGAAAGGATGGATGAAAAGCATGAGTAAACAATGCGATATTGTTCGAGATATTCTTCCGCTGTATGTTGACGGTGCTTGCAGCGAAGCAAGCGCAGAGATGGTAAAAGAGCATTTGAACGCCTGTGCTGATTGTAACGCAATTTATCAGAAATTGCTTTCTCACACGAGCGAAGATGTTCTTCACGAAGAAAGCGAAAGCGTTATTATGCGCCATGAGGCAAAAGAAAAGCAGAGGGGCAGGAAAAAGATAACGATTGCTGTTCTCGTTTCCATCGCTCTTTGTACCATTGCAATTTTTACAGCTCTCTTTCTGTTACCTATAAACATTGCTTATGAGCCTGTCAAAATCGACTTCCCATTTGAGGTTGAAGATGTCGAAAGCGTTGAAATGTACCACTATGACGGAGTGCCTGCATCAGCAGAAAAGAAAGTAGTTGTTGCTGAAAATGATATAAAGACCCTGTATGATAAGTTCAAGGACTTATCCTTAAAAGACAAAACAACTGAGGAAACTGCCGGAGCAGATGTGACCAGCTTTAGATTTAACCTCTCAGATGGAACAAGCTACGATTTGATTTACGCCTGCTATGGAGTTAAAAACGGCGAATTGAAGTCAGAAGCAGGCGGTTTTAAGTATTTCACAAGTGCGGATATTGGCTCTTATTGGAACAATTTGAATACGGACCTTGAAGCAATTCCTATCAATGAGAGTGAATTGCCGTGAGCAGATAGCAAACCCAGCCGAGCCTGTCAACGGTCAAGATGAACGGCGCAAATGCGCCGCCGTTGACAGCCCCGCCCGTCTTTGCTGTTCGGTAATCAAGAGGGCGACAGCACAAGATGCTGCCGCCCTCTGCCATTATTCAGAAAGGGGGATTTTCCATGACCGAACACGAAAAGTATCAAGAACATATCCGGCATACACACGATGCCTTTTGCAAGACTGTTATTCGCCACGCTGCCATAGACGCAGCCCGGAGCATACGGAGCCGCCGCAAGCGGGAAATCTCGCTTGAATATCTGATAGAAGAAAAACACTATCCATTCAGTACCACAGATAAATACTTTGCGGAGCAATCCGGCATGACCAGCTATCCGCTTTTCGTCTGTGGTCAGATGGTGCTTTTGGAAAGTCCAGAGCTTGCCGCAGCCCTGTCCGCACTATCACAGATGGAACAGGAAATCATTTTCTTGTACTACTTCC
This sequence comes from Coprococcus intestinalis, assembly GCF_023656595.1. Taxonomy (NCBI): domain Bacteria; kingdom Bacillati; phylum Bacillota; class Clostridia; order Lachnospirales; family Lachnospiraceae; genus Coprococcus; species Coprococcus intestinalis. Next base: position 115,054 of record NZ_JAMOKJ010000005.1, read on the forward strand.
AACGATTGACGCATAGGGAGATTGGACGGAGATATGGACGGGCTGGCAACACAACCGGGCGGCGTATTCAGATGATTTTACGGCGGCTACGGGCAGAGTTGGAGGGCTTGTCCTATGAACCAGCTACTTCCCTATGAAACAATCGTTAAGGCAAGCGAGGGCGACCCGGAAGCTGTTGCCGCCGTCCTATCCCATTATGCCGGATATATCCGCTCTTGTGCGAAAATGGACGGACAGATCAACACAGATATGCAGGAACATATCGTCGGGCGGCTGATAGAAAGCCTGTTGAAGTTCCGCTTTGACCGCTAAGCAGAAAAGTTGTATAATTAGAGCCTGACAAATTAAACTTTAATGGGGGTGGAGCAAATGGAACAGATTATCAATTATAGAGACATACCCACAGATAAAAGGCTTGACATATTAAATGCTCTTGAGCGAATAGGTTTTTTTCCTGCATACGGCGGTGTGAAAACCATGCAACAAATTATGGAAAAGTCAGTTCCGGGTTCAGGTCCACAATTCTATTTCGTTTTCCGTGAAAATGAGTTGATAGGGTACAATTTTCTCATTGGTGACACTAAGAAATATAAAGCGTTCCCATGGCTTGCTATTAGCAATATGGATGAGCAGAAGTTGGCTGTTTGCGAAGAACTGATGAAAATACAAATTGCTTTTTTTGAAGAACTCGGAATGCAAAAGATAGCAGATCATTGCGTTAGGATTATGGAAGATTACAGAAAAGGGATTGGAAAGCGAAAAGAAAGCGATTGCAGATAAATTCCATTTGAAAAACGGCTGACAATTTAATACCGCCGCCCATCACAGCGGCATATAAGCAGTAAATCTTGAAAAAGGTTTGCTGCTTTTTTTGCGCCTATTTTCAAAAATCTTTGGCAAACCACACCGCCGGATTGTTGTAGGGAGCAGGACGGGGAAATCAAAAAAATTTCCGCTGCATTTGCCAAAACGCACCTTTTTCACCGTTGTAGTGGTGAACAGCGGGCAGAACACGCCGCCGCAATCGCTATATTGGTGGAGCAAGCCAGTATATCCGCAAACCAGAGCCGCCGAGGAAAGCGGCAGTTTTTTAGAGCAAGATTCTACCACGGTGCCAAAATCCGCATATCTGCGGTTTTGCCCCTTTGGTAAATCTTGTTGGGGAGTGCCTTCCCCAAACCCTGCTCATGCGCCCTGTCGGGCGAGAAAGGAGGTCAACGCTTGAAGAAAAAATACAACACGCCCCACCGCTGCCATGTGGTCAAAACCCGCATGACCGAGGAAGAATACGCCGACTTTACCGAGCGGCTGAAACACTATGACATGAGCCAAGCCGAATTTATCCGGCAAGCCATCACACGGGCGACTATTCGCCCCATCGTTACCGTTTCCCCGGTCAACGATGAACTGCTGTCCGCCGTTGGCAGGCTGACCGCCGAATACGGAAAAATCGGCGGCAACCTCAATCAGATCGCCCGCGTCCTCAATGAGTACGGCACACCATACAACGCCCTGTCCGTTGAAGTCCGCGCCGCCATTTCTGACCTTGCCGCCTTGAAGTTTGAAGTCTTGCGAAAGGTAGGTGACGCTGTTGGCAACATTCAAACATATCAGCTCTAAAAATGCGGATTATGGCGCAACCGAGCAGTACCTCACCTTTGAACATGATGAGTTTACCATGAAGCCCACCCTTGATGAAAGCGGGCGGCTCATGCTCCGGGAGGACTACCGAATAGCAACGCTGAACTGCGGCGGCGAGGATTTTGCTGTTGCCTGTATGCGATCCAATCTCCGTTATGGGAAAAACCAAAAACGAGAAGATGTGAAAAGCCACCACTACATTATCAGCTTTGACCCACGGGACGCAGTAGACAACGGCTTGACCGTAGACCGGGCGCAGGCGTTGGGCGAGGAATTTTGCCGGAAACAGTTTCCCGGACACCAAGCCATTGTCTGCACCCACCCGGACGGACATAACCACAGCGGAAATATCCATGTGCATATCGTTATCAATTCTCTGCGGATAGCGGAAGTTCCGTTCCTGCCTTACATGGACAGACCGGCGGACACCCGCGCCGGGTGCAAGCACCGCTGCACAGACGCGGCGATGGAATACTTCAAAGCCGAAGTCATGGAGCTGTGCCACCGGGAAAATCTCTATCAAATCGACCTTTTGCATGGCAGCAAGAACCGCATTACCGAGCGCGAGTATTGGGCGCAGCGGAAAGGACAGGCAAAGCTGGACAAGGAAGCTGCCGCCTTACCAGCCGAGGAGCAGCCAGCCAAGCCCACGAAGTTTGAAACAGACAAGGAAAAATTGCGGCAGACCATACGCGCCGCGCTGTCCTCTGCCGCCAGCTATGACGAGTTCTCCGCCGTTCTTTTGCAGCAGGGCGTGACCGTCAAGGAGAGCCGGGGGCGGCTATCCTATCTCACGCCGGACAGGACAAAGCCCATTACCGCCCGCAAGCTGGGCGACGATTTTGACCGCACCGCCGTTCTTGCCCTTTTGGAACAGAATGCCCACAGAACCGCCGAGCAGACCGCAGCCATACCCGAATATCCCCGCAGCATAAAGGAGCGTTTGCAGGGTAAAAAAGCTGTCCAAACCGCCCCGGAAAAGGACGGTATTCAGCGTATGGTTGACCGGGCGGCAAAACGAGCGGAGGGAAAAGGCGTGGGATATGACCGCTGGGCGGCAGTCCACAATCTGAAACAAATGGCGGCTACCGTTGCCGCCTACGGGCAGTACGGCTATTCGCCGGAGGAACTGGACGCAGCCCTTGTATCTGCCAATGCGGATTTACAGGACAGCACCGCCAAGCTGAAAGCCCTGGACGCTGCTATCCGGGAGAAAAAAGAGCTTCAGACACAGGTGATTGCCTATGCCAAGACCAAGCCTGCCCGTGATGGTCTGAAAGCACAGAAAACGGAGAAAGCCCGCAGCACCTATCGGGAACGGTACGAAAGCGATTTTATCATAGCGGACGCAGCCGCCCGTTATTTCCGGGCGCATGGCGTTTCCAAGCTGCCAAGTCATAAGGCGCTGCAAGCGGAAATCGAGCAGCTTACCGCCGAAAAGAACGCCCACTACAACGAATACCGGGAGAAAAAAGCCCGCGTCAAGGAGCTGCATACCGTGAAAAGCAATCTTTCCCAAATCCTGCAAGGCGAGAAAGACAGAGAGAAAACACACGAACAGGAGCGTTAAAAACCGCCCCAAACGATACCAAAACGGGGATATGCCCTGCACCCTATCCGCAATACTACCCACCTTTGAAACGGGGCATACAGCGCAGGAAATCCCCGAAAATGATACCGAGAAACAACATTTTTACCGACCTATCCGCTTATACCAGCGGAAGCGGCAGAAAGGAGCGAGAAATGCCGCGCATGAGCAAAAAGCGGCGGTTGGAATGGAGCTTTTTCCTCAACCACCGAAACCGTATTACTTACAATGACCTTTGCCGGGGCTGCACACACGGCTGCAGGCAGAGCTTCCGGGCGATTATCGTCCTCTGCCCCCGGTATTTCTCTAAGAGATGGAAACACAGGGAGGACACCGCCAATGGCAGATAACCGCAAATATTACTACCTCAAACTGAAAGAAAACTTCTTCGACAGCGATTCCATTGTGCTGTTAGAGGACATGAAAGACGGGATTTTGTATTCCAATATCCTCTTGAAGCTGTACTTAAAATCGCTGAAAAATGGCGGCAGATTACAGCTTGACGAGCATATCCCCTATACCGCCCAGATGATAGCCACGCTGACCCGTCACCAAATCGGGACGGTGGAACGGGCGTTAGCCATCTTCCAGCAGTTAGGGCTTGTGGAGCAGCTTGACTGCGGGCTGCTTTATATGACCGACATTGAGCTGATGATCGGTCAATCCTCTACCGAAGCGGAACGGAAACGCGCCGCAAGGCTTGAAAACAAGGCGCTTTTGCCGCCGCGGACAAATGGCGGACATTTGTCCGACATTCGTCCACCAGAGATAGAGATAAAGAAAGAGATAGATATAGAGTTAGAAAAAGAGGGAGAGTTAAAGGGACAAGCCCCCGCCCGCCGCTATGGCAGATACAACAATGTTTTTCTTTCCGATACGGAACTGGACGAGCTGAAAGCGGAACTGCCCGACAAATGGGAGTATTATATTGACCGCTTATCTACTCATATAGCGTCCAAAGGAACGAAATACCGTAGCCATGCAGCCACGATATACAAGTGGGCGCAGGAGGACGAAGCCAAGAAACCGCCGAAAAAAGGCATACCCGATTACACCTTTAAGGAGGGCGAGAGTTTATGACTGAACTTTTTACCGATACCGTTTTGAATATGATGACTACTACCGCAGAGCCGGAGGACTACACAGGCGAGGACGGGCTGCTTTACTGCGGCAAGTGCCGCACCCCGAAAGAAGCCTACTTCCCGGAAAAGCAAGCCGCCCCGTTTGGGCGTGACCGCCACCCGGCAGAATGTGACTGCCAGAAAGCCAAGCGTTTGGAGCGTGAAACCGCCGAACAGCGCAGAAAGCACCTTGATACCGTGGAGGACTTGAAACGCCAGGGATTTACCAATCCCACCATGCAGGAATGGACTTTCGCCAATGACAACGGGAAATGCCCGCAAATGGAGATTGCACACTTCTATGTGGAGCATTGGGAAATCATGCGCGAGGAAAATATCGGCTATCTGCTATGGGGCAAGGTCGGCACAGGAAAAAGCTATTTTGCCGGGTGTATCGCTAATGCCCTCATGGAGCAGGAAGTCGCTGTCCGCATGACGAATTTTTCTGCGATTTTGAATGACCTGACCGCCAGCTTTGGGGGGCGCAACGAGTATATCGAGCGTCTTTGCCGATTTCCTCTGCTTATCATTGATGATTTTGGAATGGAGCGCGGCACAGAGTACGGTTTAGAACAGGTCTACAATGTGATTGACAGCCGCTACCGCAGCCGCAAGCCCCTAATCGTCACCACCAATCTGACATTGGACAGCCTGCAAAATCCGCTGGACACCGCCCATGCCCGGATTTATGACCGCCTTTTGGAAATGTGCGCCCCTATCCTCTTTACGGGTGAGAACTTTCGCCGGGAAACGGCGCAAGCCAAGCTGAACAGGCTGAAAAAGCTAATGGGGGCCCCACAAAGCCGTAAGGCTTTGCGGGGAGAGGAGGAGCAAGGAAATGAGCGTAGTTTTCCGCTCCAGCGGGAAACGGAGCCGAATGGACTTTGCGACGACGAGATGAAATGAAAGGAGTTGCCTATGGCAGAGAACAAGCAGAACACCACCCCGGAACGCCGCCCGGACTGCGTGACAGAGATCCGCATGGGCAACACCGTCCTTGTCGTTTCCGGCTTTTTCAAGAAAGATACCACCGACACCGCAGCCGATAAGATGATGAAAGTGCTGGAGGCGGAAGCCGCCGCAGGACACAAAGCCCAGCTTTCGCCTTAACGCTACAAGCCGCACAGAAAAATCGTCATTTTACCGGGCGGTAAAGAAGCAGAAGCCGCTATACAGACAGCCGCCCCATGTGGTATAATCGAAATACGGAATAGTGGGGCTGGCTGTCGGAAACGGAGGATTTTATGTTAAGACAGACCACCCAGAAAATCACTGCCCTTTATCCAAGACTATCCCATGAGGACGAGCTGCAAGGCGAGAGCAATTCCATTTCCAACCAGAAGCGTATTCTTGAAACCTATGCAAAGCAGAACGGCTTTTCCAATCTGCGCTGGTACACGGACGACGGTTATTCTGGTGCGAACTTTCAAAGACCCGGTTTTCAAGCCATGCTTGCGGACATTGAAGCCGGAAAAGTCGGGACAGTTATCGTAAAGGATATGTCGAGGTTAGGGCGAAACTACCTGCAAGTGGGAATGTACACGGAGATGATTTTCCCACAAAAAGGCGTCCGCTTTATCGCCATCAACGATGGAGTAGACAGCGCACAGGGCGACAATGATTTTGCCCCTCTGCGGAACATTTTCAACGAATGGCTGGTGAGAGATACGAGTAAGAAAATCAAAGCTGTAAAACGGTCAAAAGGCATGAGCGGCAAGCCTGTTACGAGCAAACCCGTGTACGGCTACCTCATGGACGAGGACGAAAACTTCATCATTGACGAGGAAGCCGCACCCGTGGTCAAGCAGATATACCGTCTGTGCCTTGCCGGGAACGGTCCGACCAAGATAGCCCGTATGCTGACCGAGCAGGAAATCCCAACGTCGGGAACGCTGGAATACCGCAGGACGGGCAGTACACGCCGCTATCACCCCGGCTATGAGTGCAAATGGGCGACAAATACCGTGGTGCATATCCTTGAAAACCGGGAGTACATGGGCTGTTTGGTGAACTTCAAGACGGAGAAACCGTCCTACAAGACCAAGCACAGCATAGAAAATCCCATTGAGAAACAGGCAATTTTCGAGAACCACCATGAGCCTATCATCGACACCCAGACATGGGAGCGTGTGCAGGAATTACGCAAACAGCGCAAGCGTCCGAACCGCTATGATGAAGTGGGCTTGTTCTCTGGTATGCTCTTTTGCGCGGACTGCGGCAGCGTCATGTATCAGCAGCGTTACCAGACCGATAAGCGGAAACAGGATTGCTATATCTGCGGGAACTACAAGAAGCGCATCCATGACTGCACCGCACATTTTATCCGCACCGACCTTTTGACTGCGGGCGTTCTCTCCAATCTACGGAAAGTGACGAGCTATGCGGCAAAGCATGAAGCCCGGTTTATGAAGCTGCTGATCGAGCAGAACGAGGACGGCGGCAAACGCCGGAACGCCGCCAAGAAAAAGGAACTGGAAGCTGCCGAAAAGCGTATCGGTGAACTTTCCGCTATTTTCAAGCGGCTGTATGAGGACAGCGTAAGCGGTCGCATTTCTGACGAGCGTTTCACGGAGCTTTCGGCAGACTATGAAGCCGAACAGCAGGAATTGAAAGAGCGTGTTGCCAGAATACAGGCGGAGCTTTCCAAAGCACAGGAAGCTACCGTAAACGCAGAAAAGTTTATGAACATTGTCCGCAAGCACATGAACTTTGAAGAACTGACCCACACCCTCTTGCGTGAGTTTGTAGAGAAAATCGTTGTGCATGAGTGCAGCTACGATGAAAACGGCACACGCAGACAGGATATTGAGATTTACTATTCTTTCGTCGGCAAAGTGGACTTGCCCGAATGACCGCCCGCCCTATCCGATATCAAAGGCAAGTATCGGATAGGAACGGCAAAATTTTTTACACTTCTATTACTTCTTTATCACACATAAGCAAATGACAACGGAATATCGTAAAGACTGGGCTATGAAAGAAATAAAGTCAAGAGAGCGCATCGTTTTAAACCTTGAAGATATCTTCAGTGAGCCGTTTCATGGTTCTGCTACAAATTCATTGCTCCGAGAAGTACACCAATACAGACAGGACCTTTATGATTATGTCCTTTACAAACGCAAGCCACTCAATCAGCAAAAACTATCCAGCATGATTAAACGAGGACAGACTATTATATCTGCGGTCCATTAATCCGCTACCCATCGATTGAAATCCAAGGCTACGACTTGTAAAAAGGGAAGGATCAAGATCGACGAAACTGAAAAGAGGGAATCACTTTCGTGGTTCCCTCTCATAAAAATCCTTATTCTATGCGGCTTTGTGATTAGCCGAAGTATCTCTTCAGCAGACCTTCGAATGCCTTGCCGTGTCTTGCCTCATCGCGGGCCATCTCATGAACTGTGTCGTGGATAGCATCCAGGTTCAGAGCTTAAAATCGCACTATTTTCAAGGCTTTTTTCCTTCTTTTCTTCACCGGAAGATTCACATTTTCACTCCTCTTTTTCAAGGTGTAAAATTCTAAATTCACAGGATTCTCCCCAAAATTTCAAAAAATCTCAAAAAAAATCGAGTCTAAAAATAAAAATCAAGAAAAGAAAAAAAATAAATAAAGAAAGGACGATTCTATGCTATGAAAAAGCGTACAGGAGTTTTTCAGCTGCCGGATGGCACGTGGGGATATCGTGCGAGAATCGAGAATCAATTTGATATTAGACGAACAAGAGACCGAAACGGCTTAATAATGAAAACCGCTGCTGCTGCGGAAAAAGAGAGAAACTGGGCAATCGCGAACGAATTACAACGTCGCAGAGATAAAAAAGCGGAAAAATATGGGCTTAAAAATGGCACGGTAGCAGACATATATGAACATTGCGTTATTCCAGAAAGTCAGAAAAAAGCTTACGGAACAGTGTGTAAACGAAAGAGTCTCTGGAAGAATCATTTCCGTGCGAGGTGGGGACAGAGAGATATAAAAAGTCTGTCTGCCGGCGAAATAAATTTATGGTTGTCTGAATTAATGGATGACGATTATGCCTTTGGCTACGTGGAAGGGTTTTTAAAATTCTTCTATGTAATTATCGGAACAGCCTATCGGCATAATTATATAGGCAAATCGCAATACAACCGCCTTTGTGAGGATAAAAAAGCAAGAATCACGATGCCGTGCGAAAAGCCGAAACAGGATATTGTGGTGTATAATAGAGAAGAAATGAAGCAGCTGGATGATTTTTTCAGAGGCTCGACGGTCGAGACGGCCTACATGATCGGCAAATTTTGTGGACTACGAATAAATGAGACATTCGGATTAAAATGGGATCATGTGTGTTTTGAAGGTGGTTACATAAAAATTGACAGACAACAGCAGTACATCGACGGCATCCTCTCCCTTGTCAAACCTAAGACAAAAAACGCATACCGGAATGTCGTCATGCCGCAGGCCCTCATCAACCATCTTCTTCTCCTAAGATCAGAATTCGCTGCCCTCACGCCGGAGGAAAAGCAAAAACGGGAGCTTAGAGCCCGCCGCATCATCGACATTGACGGAAGCGTCATCTCCGCCACAGAATTGGTTAATTGTAGTATGGATGGAACGCTATACACACGCAATTCATTCAAATATCATGCTAGAGAATTGAAGAAGCGCAGAATTGAATTTCGTTATCACAACCTCCGCCACACATACGGATCGCGGATGGCCAATGCCGGCGTCCCGCAGCACTTACTGCTGAAAATGATGGGGCACGGCAGCATAACAGTCACACAGCAGTACTACCTCGGGATCAACGACGAAGGTATAGATATCATAAGAAAAAAGCTGGTGTAGAGGAGGAGAATGTTTATATAAAGCTAGATTTTAAGGATATAGCAGAGACAGATAGAGAGGAAGATGAATAAAGTCTTTTTGGAATTAAATTCCACAACAGCAACATAACATAAACAAACTAAGAGCCGGACTTCTGCTTCTCCTGTTGCAGTCATCCGGCTCCTTTGTCGCCTCCTCTTTCCTGTCTCCTCTCCAATTAAAATCTTTTCCAGAATTTTCCAATTTTTCTGTCACATCTTGACGATAAAAACAGTTTATATAGTAGAAAGCGCTGCAATCCCATCATTTTTTCGTTTTCGATTTCGTTTTTTGAGATCAGCTGGCGTGTTTGCCAGATTTTTTTTAGTGGATTGGCGAGTTCTGTATATGTGTTGCCAGAATTTTGAAGAGCTTGACTGGCAGCAGATGCCGGGAGATATCATTTTTTTGATATTGTCCCGGCTTTTTTGTACGAACTGGGCCAAGTATAGCTGACACAGTAAAAGCATCTTCTTCCGTGGCAAAATAAAGCAAACTGGGCCAGCTATAGGTGACACAGTACGTGAGGGTGTCCAGGTACTGCAGCAGGTAGAGAAGCAGATCAAACTGTGGCAGGTATAGGTGACACAGTGTTAAAAAAGGAATCTTCTTCCTCTCCTGTTTCGTTTTTTTTGCTGGAGGGGATTTTTCTGTTTTTTTTCGTTTTTTTGATGATGATTGAGTGTGATGATAAAATCATTGTTCCGATCTGGTTCTATAACGTCTATGATAAAAATATAATTTTTCTTTCAAATGTGTATAACTTATTACACAATTAGATTTTTATGAACGATTTTCTGGTAAAAGTGTGGAAAATTTGCTGTGGTATAATATAGAAAAATAGTTTTTTGATGAGGAGGAAACTGAGGATGAGTGAGAATATGTTGAGCATTAGAGATTTGAAGATTATTGATGCATATGCTTACGCGAGAGGCACGCTTGGCGTGACGGCAGAGACGATAATGGATGTAGCAGCGGATGTAGTGGATATGCTAATTGTAAGGGAACATTATAAAATTAGTTCTGCATTACACATTGTGGGAATGTCGGCGGAACAGTATGTAGCCGTGAGGGCAAGGGAAGCGGATTGCTGGTGGGACAGAGAAACCGGAATTAATTTGGAGGAAGATAGAAGGAAGGAGAATGGCAGCAATGATTAGGCGCACCTAACACACTAGTTTTTTCACCTAAAAAAGACACAAAAATGAGAAATCAATCTTCTTCTCCGCATAAAAATCAAGAATCCTGGCCAAGATTGAGAACGGCGGATTGTCGATGACTACACAATTCTCAGGGTAATCAAATTTTTCGTAGTCTCCGCCAGGCCAAAACGGACGAATAACTGGACGACCCTGCAGATCATATTTTTCAATTACATAGTCGCGGACGACGTCATAAATTCCTTCCGGAGTGTAGCAGTCATCTGTCGTTCTTTTCGGCTTAAATTTATCAACAAATTCTTCATAAGTCTCAGCAATTGCCATATTGTAATTCCTCGCTTTCGTTGGATTTACAACAAATATGTGATTTTTGACAGCGTGAAAGTTTTGGAATTAAATTCCACAAAAAAAAAGAAGCAGCAGGCGTATTGCCCATCTGCCTCTTCTCAAACTTTAAAACTCCGAATTTTCGACCTTGCGTTCCATCAATTCCAGAGATTTGTCTTGATAAATTTTCTTCTGCTTTGCCTCAAGTTTTCTCTGCTTCAAAGCCTGTCCTGCTGCCCCTTCGCCGACGATCTCCGCCAATGCCTTGACTGCTTTAACATCGCCATCCTTTGCAAGCTGCATGAGGTTATACATAATGACCATTTGATTAGTCATATCATCCTCTTCAATGCCATTTTTCTTCAACAACGCTTTTGCATTATCATCCGGTTCCGCAGATAATAGCAATTTAGCACACTGCTGCATGGTTTTATTCCGCCTCCGGGTCACGTGGGAGGCAGCAGCTCCCTTTTGTTTCAGCTTCCGCTCTTCCTCTGGCGTTCTTTTGATGTTCTGGCCGAATCTGTAATCTTTAATGCCATCTAACTGTCCCATTTGTTTAGTCCCCCCTTTCTTTTCTGTTTTAGTTTCTGCCTTTTTCGTTACGTCAGGAAAATGGTCTGTTTCATTTAGTTTTCTACCTCTTTCTTTATTACCTCGACCTCTCCCTCCAGCCTATACATGCGTTCTATAACTGAATTATGTTTTTCAACACGTGTTGAGAGCTGATCGATTTTTTGTTCGATAAGAGCGATCTGAGTATCGATTTTTCGGCTCGTTCGAGACATAGCGGCAATGTTTGCAATCATCGCGGCGACGATGGAAGCAGAGGCTGTGATGACAGTGACTATGATTTGTTCTGTAATCATGTTGAGATCACCTCTGCTACTCTGTAGTGTCTGGTGTATCTGGTGAGTCGAGCTTAATGTTGTAGTTAACAATAGATGTTAATACAGAATAGAGACCTGACACCAATGAAATTGAAATTACTGAAATCCATGAAACATCTGTTACCGCCTGACCGATCGTGAACAGAGACAGTGCGGTCTGAGCCATTGTCTTGATCGCGCGGATGCTAGTGTCTTTTAAAAATGCCTTAAATTTTGTGCTCATAAAGTTTTCCCCCTTTAAAACAGAATCGGCCTTTTCGTGGCCGTTGGTTTTCTGATTATAATATGGGAGTTTTGCGGCGTGTAATTTTTCGAGGAGGATAGCCGATTTTCGCAAAGTTTGAGAGGCAGCAGGATGTGGTATAATGATGATACAAACAAGGAGAGGAGTTGATATACAGATGAACAGAGGTCCATGAACAATAGAGGTGATGCTAACGTAGCAATTAATTAATTATTTTTAAAACTGTTATTTCATTTTATTCCGATTGTTTTTTTAGATTCACTGGCCAGGAACTAACTGGCCGCCTCCTTTTTTTTTTGAAATAGATTTTTTTGAGCGTTTATGGAAGGAAGTGTTTTTTGTCGGTCAGATTCAGCCAGCATGCACTTCCTTTTTTAAGGTGAAAGTGTGAATAAGAATGTGAATTTTTTAGTGCCTAAATCCGCACAAAACAAGGTATTTCTAACGCTTTAACGTGTGAAATTTTTGGATTAGTCGCCAATTTTGACCGAATTTGACACCTCTAAAAAGTGTGAATGCCCGTTTTCTCCCCATTTTTTGAGACTGAACAGGCCTGAAATGCTGAAAAAATAAGGGAAAATCAAGAATTTTATAAAAGAAATTTTTAAAGAAAATGCACCTATAAGAGAAGAAAAAAAGAAATTTTAAGAGATACCGGAACGCAAGAAAACCGCCAGAATTGCGATCTCCAGCGGTTCCCGAATATTTTTTTAATTTTAGTTTGACTCAGCCTTAAATCTTAGCCGAAGTATCTCTTAAGCAGTCCTTCGAATGCCTTGCCGTGTCTTGCCTCATCGCGGGCCATCTCATGAACTGTGTCGTGGATAGCATCCAGGTTCAGAGCTTTCGCACGTTTAGCAAGGTCGAATTTACCTTCTGTTGCGCCGTGTTCAGCATCTACTCTCATCTCAAGGTTCTTCTTCGTGCTGTCTGTAACAACTTCGCCAAGGAGTTCTGCAAACTTAGCTGCATGTTCAGCTTCCTCATGAGCTGCCTTCTCCCAGTATAAACCGATTTCAGGATAACCTTCTCTGTGAGCGACACGAGCCATTGCCAGATACATACCAACTTCTGAACATTCACCTTCGAAATTCGCTCTTAAATCAGCCATGATATCTTCAGGCGCACCCTGTGCAACACCTACAACGTGTTCTGCAGCCCATGTCTTGTCACCGGACTGTTCTTTGAACTTGCTGGCAGGTGCCTTACAGACTGGACAAAATTCCGGAGCGTTTTCACCTTCATAAACATAACCACATACTGTACAAACCCATTTCTTCATAATTATAATCTCCTTTTCATACTTTATAATATACTGTAACCGTTCCAATCCATACTAACTGCCTTCAGCTATATGCCCGCTGACTGCTTCCCCATTATACGGAACGGTTACGATTAATATGTTTCTTTTAAAACAGTAATCATTACTGTTATCTGTATATTACACCACTTTTCCTGCCTTGTCAACTATTTTTTTCATTTTTTTTGCATTTCCCGCAAGTGCCATAAAACAGAACGAAATGACCATCTATCTCACCGTCAAAACCATCCTTCGCAAGCACATCGATATGTTCCAACGGTGGCATATGCAAATCTGAAACAGCCCTGCATTTCTTGCATACAAAATGATAATGCTGTGATGTATCTGCATCATAATGATCCTGTCCTTCCCCGCATGAAAAGCGGAGAATCTCTCCCTGATCCACTAATAAAGAAAGGTTTCTGTAAACCGTCCCAAGACTGATCTTCGGATACTCTTCCCGCACCGACGCGTAAATCATATCTGCTGTCGGGTGGTCCTTCCGCCCTTTCAGACAATTAATAATAGACTCTCTCTGTCTGCTGTACTTCAATCCCGGCATACTAATCTCCTCTGTTTCTATACTCATCAATAAATATTTACAAATAGTAATCGTTATCATTATTTTAGTATATAAACATCATTTCGTCAATATCAATTTCTCATATTCTCTACATTTTCTTGAGAAAGCATATCCAAACACAGGATTCATTCTTTTACACTTCTGCCCATCACAGCGTGCAGTCAAAAACATCAAAAATAAAATTGCTCACTATTTTATCTTCCTCGATTATTCCCCACTCTTCCTCCGATTTCGAGAAACCATCAATACATCATATAAAATGCGTCTAAACACTTCGGAGAAAGGATATAAAAAGGAGACTCTTCAAACAGGTGCTTCTAGCTCGGCCAGTACTTAGATGCTGTTTTTTAGCATCTTACGTACTGCTGCCAGAGCTAGGCAGTGCAAACGTGCCTGTTGAAGAGTCTCCTTTTTATATCCTTTTCGAAATATACGAACGCATTTTAATCATTTTATTGATGATTTCTCGTCATATTAATGCCGTATTCATCGTACTGTGCAACATTTTCAAGAACACCTCGATCATCCGCCTTGGCGATCTGACCATTTCTGTCCTTGAGGAATGTTCTGGATTTACCAAGCATTGCCGGACCGTTAACACAGCCGCCGACACATGCCATACCTTCAATAAAGTCTTCCGGAAGCTTGCCGACTTTCAGAAGCATCAGTGCTTTCTTGCATTCCAGTGCACCGCTGCAGGTCTTAACCTTCAGATCAACTTCTTTGTTGGCTTCCTTGAATGTCTCGAGCACTGCCGCTGTTACACCGCCGGATACAGAGTACTGCTTGCCGAACTTACTTCCCTGCTGCATAGTTTCTGTACATTCCTCAGGGTCAATATTTTTCGCCTCAAACATGCTGGCCAGTTCTTCATAAGTCATGGCATAATCTGCACCACCGAAAGTAATGGAATCAATGACTTCAGATTTCTTGGCAATACATGGTCCGATAAAAACGCATACAGCATCCGGATGCATGGCTTTGATCAGACGTCCTGTAGCTGTCATCGGTGAAACAGTTGTAGACATATACTTGAGTACCTGCGGATAATGCTTCTTGATCAGAGAAACGAAAGCCGGACAACAGGATGTTGTCATTTTCTCGCCGGCTTCATAGTGCTCCAGAAGCTCCTGTCCTTCATTCTTTGATACAAAATCTGCGCCCAGAGATACTTCATACATGTCTCTGAAGCCAAGCTTCATGACAGCCTCACGAATCATACCGACACTGACATCAGGGCCGAACTGCCCTTCAATAGCCGGTGCCACCATGGCGTAAACCGGTGCGCCGCTGCTGATCAGTTTGATTACGTCCACCATAAATGAACGGTCTGATAAAGCACCGAACGGACAGTTGATCACACACTGACCGCAGTTAATGCATTTCTCCTCATTAATAACAACAATGTTGTCCTCATCCATTGTAATGGCATCTACAGGACAGCTGCGCTTACATGGACGCATCAGATCGGCAATGGCATTGTAAGGACAAGCCTCTGCACACTTACCGCACTCTTTACATTTCTTATGGTCAATGACGGCATGGCCGCCTTCAAACTTGATGGCGCCAAAATTACATGCGCCAAGACATTTTTTGGCCATACACATCTGACAGTTGTTAGTCACATTAAATCTGTTGATCGGACAGCCTTCACAGGCAGCCTCGATCACCTGCACAATATTCTTGTTCTTCTGGCCGGACATGGCAGAACGTCCCATAGACAGCTGTACACGCTCACGGATGATCTCACGTTCTCTATAAACGCAGCATCTGTAGTGCGGTGTACGTCCCGGAATCAGCTTGTAAGGAATCTCATTGGCTTTCTCGTCCAATTCTCCTGCAAAAGCCAGCCGGGCAACTTCTGTATTGACTTCAAATTTAATTTTATTAATATCAGTAATAAATGTTGTCTTCATACATATCATCCTCAATAATATTTAACACTGACTGTTTTTCCCATCTTCCTGCCTTCCTCAATGATCTTGTCCACCAAACGCATGCGGACACTGAGATCAAATGGAAGACCAGCTGCCTGATGAGCCGGATTCATCGCTTCACCTACAAATAAATGCAGATGCGTGCATCTCTCAATAATGAGTTTTGCCAGCTGCGAACCGCCATTCTTCTCATCAAGCCGTTTGAAAAACGACTGATCCTGCCGTCCTTCATTATATTCATGCATCATACTCACCGCACGGTTCAGTGTCAGAACACCTTCCGTCACAAGATCCAGTCCGTCAATTTCAGCTGTCGGAGGAATATCCGGATCTTCGTAAATGAGGGATGCTTTTATATGTTTGTTTAATACACGTGCCGCTATTGTGGCACTTGTACCGCCGCTGACAACATGCAGCCCCTGTGAGCGCATGAATTCACGGATAACACTTTCGTCATCTTCTCGCTTTGTCGGAGGACCTGTGAAAATATTCAGGTCCATTCGTGCTGTCACTTTCGCCACAACAACGGTTGTATCATCTCCCGGTCGCTGATGGTACAGCTGACTGCACTCATTGATCACATAGGATGCCAGGCGTGCTGCTGTCATCTTCGTATCATTGAACCTCTGTTGGATAAACTCACCAACTCTCGTCCGTCCCCATCCAAAACCATACAGACCGCCAACCCCTGCATGGGTCACACCGTCACTCATCATCACAAAATAATCATCTTCCTGAATGTTAAAACGATATTCTCTGATAATCTTGCCTGAAAGCTCCCGCTCTGTATGCTCAATATCAAGCTTCTGACCGTCACGGATCACAATGCAGGCCGGTGTATCATACTCCACCAGATAGGCACGCCCATCTCTGAAAATCTGAAGGATCGCAAATGTGGAATAGGCCACCTGCCTTACTTTGCAGATTGGCAGTGTCATAGCAATGGTCTCCACGCAGTCTTCAATGGTCTCGCCGTTTTTCAGCATCGTACCGAGAATCCTGGTGGTCAATGTGGATAAGATATTGGCCTTTACACCACTTCCCATACCATCTGACAGAATGATAATATCAGCATCCGCTGTCTTAACGATCTCGACAGTATCACCACAAAGTTCTTCTTCTCTTTTGTTCAGACTCTTGCTGCAGACATCCAGACTTACATTCATATCTTTATATCCTCATCACTGTCCATCAGTGTGTCTCTCAATTTGCGAAGGGTTGACTTCGTTTCAGCTGTTGTCTCACCAAGAAGACCGGCGATCTCCTGAGCCACCATCATCTGTTTGTTGATGACATTCTGAGCCATAGCCACTGTGTCCAGTTTCACCTTCCGAAGCTGCTCCTGCTTGCGCACACCTTCCGTAATGTCACGCATAATCACAAGGGCCTTTTCCTGCTCACGCATGTAGATAATATTCTGCATTGTCTTAATATGATAGGTATCATAATCTACACGCTGATTAATAATACTTCGCTTCTCACGGAAAACCTTTTCAAAATATTCTGTGGAAATAAGCTCAGATACCGGATGTCCCAGCGCTTTCTGCTGGGATACACCAAAAGCGACCTCTGCTGCATTGTTGAATTCGCAGATATAATAATCCTTATCCACAACAATGATCATACTTGGTGTCACAGCCAGAATAATATCAGACATACCCTTGGCCTGCTCATACATATACGGAATACACATGGTCAGTTGGGTTTTGCCGCGGTATACAGCAATGGCCTTATCACGGCATGTCGGGAAACCGCAGGCACCGCAGTTTAATTCCTTCTCTGGTGAATCCTTGCCAATCTTGGACAGGATTGCACGGATCTGCTCATCTGACGGGACAATTCTCTTTTCGCAGCGCGCCGTATATTCCTTATAAAGGCTGACACCTTCCGGCAGCGGCGGTAATTCCGGTGCCTCATGCTCATCTACCTTCTGGCTGACACTGATCTTGGATCTGAAACGGTCACGCTTCTTGCCTCCGGTCATCGGTCCGTTGATGCAGCCGCCGGTACATGAATTCAACTCAATAACACAGTTCTTGATCTCTCCATTACGGATACACTCAAAAAGTTCTTCACATGGTCCGATACCGCTGACATACAGTCGCTTGTGCTTGTACTTACGGCCTTTTGCAGCCTTAATAGCAGAAAGAATCCCTCCACTGACAGCAAACAGACGCATCACCTTTGGATCCATACTGTCCATATGGCTGCTCGGACATTCCGGAATCTTGATCTGTTCGCTTCTGAGCCATTCACGCAGTGTTGCAAAATCCAACACCGCATCGATGATGCCTTTTGTTCTCGGATCCTTCAATGCATCTCCTCCATCTGAGACACACGGACTGATATAGATGATCTTCACATCCGGTCCATACTGTGCTCTGAGCATTCTTGCATGTGCGATAGCCGGTGTCACAACAGGCAGAAGATACGGCAGCATATCCGGATGATATTTCTCAATCAAGTTGTTGATGGCAGAACATGATGATGTCAGAAGAACCGCATCCTTATCAGATCTGTCACAATAATTCATGTATTCCTGCACAACATATCCAGCTGCTTCTGCCGTTTCATGTACATATGTAAATCCCAGCTGATGAAGGGCTGCCGCCATCTGGTTCGGATCTGCATCTCCAAATACACCCAGGTACGCCGGCGCCAGAGATACAACAATCTTCTCCCGGTTCTTCACCATGGACTTGATCCACTGAATATCCTTGATAAATGTAATTGCATTCTGTGGACAGGCCTCCAGACACTGACCGCATTCCACGCACTCTGAAGCAACAAATTGTGCATGTTCATCCTTGATACGAATGGCCTTTACTTCACACAAACGGACACATTTATAACAGTCCTTGCACTTTGCCTTTCTAAATCCAATGACGCCCACCCTTAAAGCCTCCTGAGTACTTCATTTTCAAAAAATGTATTCACAGTCTCCGGTGAAACGCTGAACAATTCATCGTTAATCTTTACACAAACACCATTTGAACATTCGCCCATGCAAAATGAACCATTGAGCTCAATTTTGTCGTTTAACTGACGCTCCGTGATCAATTCTTCCAGTTTCTGAATAATTGTTCTTGAACCTTTCAGATGACATGAGCTTCCAATACAGATTGTGATTGTCATAGCAATTCCTCCTTATTTTAGTTAATCATTCTCCTCCCCGAGTGATTAACAATATTTTAACAATAGTTTCTTTTTCTTTCAACACAGTTTCCTATAGTTTTTAATTTTATACAATTTGTATACAATATTCAATATCCACTTTTGAATAATACTTTTATAATCACGTTTTCAACAATCAATCGCTTTTATAATTTAGGTTTATATTTGACATGGTTTTTCTCAAAGACCATATCAATGACAGAACTGTAATCCTTATCACCATATCCCGCCTCAAGTGCCCGGTCGTAGACTTCCCTGATGCCTTCCAGACTTTCTGCCTGAACTCCTTCCGTCTTTGCCAGCCGACGACAGATATCTATATCCTTGGACATATTCCGGACCGAAAATGTCGTCGCATAATCTTTGTTCCTGATGGCCATCTGACGTTCATCAAAATAAGCATTCTGACCAC
This sequence comes from Coprococcus intestinalis, assembly GCF_023656595.1. Lineage (NCBI taxonomy): Bacteria > Bacillati > Bacillota > Clostridia > Lachnospirales > Lachnospiraceae > Coprococcus > Coprococcus intestinalis. The sequence continues at coordinate 134,274 of NZ_JAMOKJ010000005.1, forward strand.
CGCCAAAAGACAGGGCCGCTGTAAAACGATCCACATCAATGCCCTGTTTCACAGCCATAGCCAGGGCTTCATTGACACCATTCTGAATCTGTGCCAGCAGTGTGGTCTGACAGATCTTCATACCGATACCCTTGCCGCTGGATCCCATATACAGTACATTTGATCCCATATACTGCAGGATTGGCTTCACCTGGAAATAAATTTCTTTCTCGCCGCCTACATAAATGCCGATATTGCCCAGCACCGCGGCCGCCTTCGACTTAACAACCGGCGCATCCAGGAAATGTCCACCATGAGCCTGGATCATAACACTGATTTTCAATGAAACGGAAGGATCAATGGTGCTCATGTCAATACAGATTTTCGTTGCATTGACGGCCGGGAGTATTTCTTTATATACTGACAGGGAATCTTCTGATCTCGGCAGCATCGTAATGATCACATCCGAATGTTTTGCTGCATCAACGACACTGTCACAGGCGATACCGCCTTTTTCCGCCAACCGCTGTACCGGTTCTGTTTTTACGTCATAAATATAGACGTCACCGTCATGTTTTCTGATAATATTATAGCACATGGCCTCGCCCATAATACCGAGCCCTATAAAACCAATCCTCAACTTTATCGCCTCCGTTTATCTCCTGTTATTATCTATATCAAATATCTCATCTGCCTGAAAATATTTTTCTCTTATCTGATCCTATGCTTTATCTGTCCAGAAATCCTCCACCTGCTGCACGATTGTATTCAGACTGGTCTTACTGCAATTGTGCCATTCTCTCGGGAACATTTTTCTGTACTGACTGTAATTAAATCGCTCATCCAATAACGCGATCACGCCTCTGTCCTTCTCCGTTCGGATCACGCGTCCTGCTGCCTGCAAAACCTTGTTCATCCCCGGATAAAGGTAGGCATATTCAAACCCTCTGCCGGATTTCTCATTGAAATACCGACTTAAAAGCTCTCTCTCTTCTCCAACTTGCGGCAGTCCTGTCCCGATAATGATGACACCGATCAGCCGGTCTTCTTTCAGATCAATGCCCTCCGAAAAAATACCGCCCATCACACAGAAACCAATAACCGCATCTGCAGCATCCGCCTGAAAAGCATCCAGAAACTTCTGTCTTGCATCTTCACTCATCTCGGATTCCTGCACAACCAACTGCAGACCATGGCCTGCCTTCATTAATTCCATTTCTGTAAAAACTTCAAAAACATCCTTCATAAGCTGATATGACGGAAAAAAGACCATATAATTGCCATGCTTGCCGCGAATAATATCTCGGATATATGCAGCCATCCGTTCATACTCTTTTCTCCCCCGCCTTGTATAGCGGCTGCTTACATCTGTTGCCGCTACAAGCAGACGGTTTTCCTCCGCAAAAGGTGAATCCACATAAAGATCGTAATCCGATGCTGCTGTATCACTGAGCATTTCCTTGTAGTACTGCACCGGGAGAAGCGTTGCAGAGAAAAATACGGCTCCGCATCCCTTTGCCAGACGTTCTCCCAGATCTTTGGAAGGATCCACACAGAAAATCTTGATTTCAAAGCTGTCCTCACTTCGAAGCGCATAGATCAAATAGCGGTCATCCGACCGATCAAAGGCACATATAAAACGTCGAATGTCAAAATAAAATTCCATCAGAACTTCCCTGAGTGGCGCAGTAACGCCCTCCTTCAGTGTTTCCTCCAGCTGCTCACTGAGCTTCGTCAGGTAAACGATCAGACTGCCGATATTCCCCATCAGCTGGCAGGACTCGTTTGAAGACTCCCGAAGCGCAGACATGGCCAATATCGAACGATCCATATAAGTGACCAGTCGCCGGTCCACAGCTTTATCTTCCACTGCGTGACGGGCATGGGTCAATTCAGTCATTGACATCACGGCACTGTACATTTCCCTGGCACGATCCACCAGATTGTGTGCCTCATCGATCAGAAAAAGATAGTCCCCGCTTCTGTCACTGAAAAAACGTTTGAGCGCCACATTCGGGTCAAACACATAATTATAATCACCAATGACCGCATCCGCGAATAAAGCCGCATCCAACTGAAACTCAAAGGGACAAACCTGATGTTTGTCGGCATAAGCCAGGATGCACTCCCTGGTCATCCGGTCTTCTTGGGTGACCAGATCATAAAGGGCTTCATTAATTCTGTCATAATGCCCCTTTGCCCTTGGACAGTACTCCGGACTGCACTGAACTTTATCCAGCACGCAGATTTTCTCCTTTGCCGTCAGGGTGATCACCTTCATGGCAAGTCCCTTATCCTGAAGAAGTCCGAATGTATCTTCCGCAACAGTCCTGGCAATAGTCCTCGCCGTCAAATAGAAAATTGTCTCTGACAATCCATTTCCCATCGCCTGAACAGCCGGATAAATGGCGGAAATCGTCTTGCCGGTACCTGTCGGTGCTTCTACAAAAAGCCGCCGATGTCTCAGAATCGTCTGATAAACGCCTGAGACGAGCTTTTTCTGACTCTCTCTGTACTCAAAAGGAAAACTGCCGGCACCAATAGAAAGATTTCTTTTTTTAATCCAGGCTATCTGATGACGCACCCAGACCGCAAATCTGTCTATCAGTTCAGTATACCATACTTCCAGCTCATTTCGTGTCATTTTTTCCCTAAATCGCTGAACTTTTCCCGTCTTCAAATGCACATACGTCATCTGGACCTGTATTTCCTCTAAATTCTCTTTTTCTGCATAAAAAAAGGCATAGCACTTTGCCTGTGCCAGATGGACGGGCACAGGCTCTGTGATATACCTTAAATTTCTATAAGTACCTTTGATCTCATCAATTGTCACAACTTCTTTCAGTCCCAGCTCGCCGCTTTCATCCGCTGCCATCTCAGTTTCTGTTATGACACCATCGGCACGTCCCTCAACAGTAATCGCCAGCGTCTCATCCATTTCTGTCGTATGCTTCAGAGACACCTCTGCCCTGTAAGAAGGCCCGGCCTCTTTTTGAAGTTTTCGATGCATCAGGCCACCCTGCTGCATTGCATCCATTTCTCCAAACGCGCCGGAAACGGTATCAATGTCTCCCGATCTGAGAATAAACTCCACAAGCCGGCGAACGGAAACGGTGACTGTTTTTTGTGACATTTTGTTTCTCCTTTTTAGACGCTACATTTAATTTATCGATTCATATATTCCTTTAGGAACGCAAATAATGCTTCCATCTGTTCATCAGTTCCAATGGTGACTCGCAGGTAATTGTTGATGCGCGGTTTATCGAAGTAGCGGACATAGATATCTTTTTCGCGAAGGGCTGCAAAGAGTTCTTTGGCCGGATAGTCCGGATGAGTGACGAAAATGAAGTTGGCACCCGGTTCCGGATAAGTAAATCCAAGGTCTGTAAATGCCTGTTTGGCTTTTTCCCTGGTTGCTCTGATCTTCGCAGTGCATGCTTTGAAGTAAACATCATCTCTGACAGCTTCTACACCGAGAGCCAGTGCAGTTTGACTCATTGTATAGGAATTGAAGGAGTACTTCACATCATTCATGGCCTTGATCAGCTCAGGATGACCGATGGCATAACCGATTCTCATTCCCGCCATGGAACGTGACTTTGAAAATGTCTGCACGATCAGCAGATTTTCGTAGTCATCCAACAGACTCAGGGCACTTTCGCCGGCAAAATCTATGTATGCTTCATCAACAATGACAATCACATCCTGATTGTGGTCCAGAATCTCTCGGATCACAGATAAGTCCTCATAGTGGGAGGTCGGTGCATTCGGATTCGGGAAAATCACACCGCCGTTGGCCGGATAATAATCCTGCGGACAAATGGAAAAATCCTCTTTCAGTGGCTTTGTCTCATACGGCACTTTAAAAAGATCCGCCCATACCGGATAAAAAGAATAAGTAATATCCGGGAAAAAGATCGGCTTATCTGAATTAAAAAATGTCATAAAGGCAATGGCCAGTACATCATCAGAGCCCACACCGGTAAATACCTGGTCTTTTCCTACATGATAATAATCTGCCAGTGCGTCCACCAGAGTTCCCGCTGTCGGATCTGGGTAAAGTCTCAATCTGTCTTCATCAAAATGATCCAATACATCCCGCACACCCGGTGCCGGAGGGTATGGATTCTCATTCGTGTTCAGTTTGATCATATTCGGCCTGTTCGGCTGTTCTCCCGGTGTATAGGGTACAACTGAACGAATTTTATCCTGCCATGCTTTCATCTCGGTCACCTCTTCCTCTACCTCATTGCCTTGCATGCTTCTGCCAGTCTCTCAAAAGCCGGGAAAGAACGCTTGATCATCTCAGGGGATACACAATAAGCCAGACGCACATAGCCCGGGCATCCAAAACTTGAGGCATCCACCATCAGAATATGCTGTTTCTTGCCTTCTTCTACAAAAGCGGCATAATCTTCAATCGGTGATTTCACAAAAAGATAAAAGGCCCCCTGTGGCTTCAGACATTCAAAGCCAAGCGCTGTCAGATGCTCATAAAGCATCTTTCTGTTCTGATCGTAAACTTCAATCTGAGGGCGCTCATTCAGGCACTCTTTGATGACAAGCTGCATCAGGGATGGGGCATTCACGCTGCCGATTCTGTTCGTTGTGATCAGTCCGGCTTTTACTTCTTCATAATAATCCATCTTCGGTGAAACAGCGATATAGCCAATACGCTCTCCCGGAAGAGAAAGTGATTTGCTGAAAGAGTAAACAATCAGACAGTTTTTGACATGGGCCGGCATAAACGGCAGCTCGTTATCATCATAAACAAGCTCTCTGTATGGTTCATCTGAAATCACATACAGCGGATGCCCGATGCGCGCTTCGGCCCGCTCCAGTGCCTTCTGCAGCTGATCCAGAGTGTCTCCTGAATAGATGACGCCGGTTGGATTATTCGGATTATTGACAATGATCAGCTTCGTCTTCTCCGTGATCACTGCATCCAATCCGTCAATATTAATCTGGAAGGTCTCTGTGTCTGCCGGCACTGCCTTTAAAACACCGCCTGCGGTGATGACATAGTTCCTGTATTCGCCAAAGAAAGGTGCAAAGACGACCACTTCATCACCGCTGTCCAGAAAAAGATTCAGAATATCATTGATACCGGAAGCAGCGCCGACTGTCATAATGATATCTTCCATTTTATATTGCCACTGGAAACGTTCATTCAGATTGTCCGCCACAGCCTTTCTGACTTCCTCGTAGCCGGAATTGCTCATATAGCCATGCACAAAAAGCGGATCCTCTGTATCCAGGATTTTGATAATCGACGATTTGACAGCGTCCGGTGCCGGAACACTTGGATTGCCCAGGCTGTAATCATAGACATTCTCAGCGCCCACCTTTTTGGCCATTTCCTTGCCTTCTTCGAATAATTTACGGATAATAGAGCTTCCTGCAACAAGCGGCTCCATTCTTTTTGCAATAACCATGATAATTTCCTCCATCCAGTCTTGTTGCCGCCACCACTTTAATTCGGCGCACAACTAAATTAAATCGTCTTTTATCATATCAAATAATATGCATAAGTACAAGTCTATCTCTTTTGAAAATCCGGTTTCAACGCAGCCATCAATGCATAAACAGTCGGATCAGGAAATCAAAGACTTTGTTATACGGCTGATAGCGCATCGGAAGATCCATCCATGTCTTCTTGTCGACAATGCTCTTATAATGACTGAACGTATCGAAACCGGTCTTGCCATGGTAAGCCCCCATGCCGCTCTCCCCAAAACCGCCGAAGCCCATCTCACTTGTCGCCAGGTGAATCACCGTATCATTGATACAGCCACCGCCAAAGCCGCAATTTGTCATCACACGATCGGCATTGGCCTTGCTCTCCGTAAACATATACAAGGCGAGCGGATGCTCTCTGCGATTGATCTGGCTGATCACCGCATCCAGTGAATGGAACGTCATCACCGGCAGAATCGGTCCGAATATTTCTTCCTGCATCACGGCATCTTCAAATGTCACTTGATCCATGATCGTCGGTGCAATCTGAAGGAGTGTGCTATCACACTCGCCGCCTGCGACAACCTTCGTCGGATCGATCAGTCCAATCAAACGTCTGAAATGCTTCTCATTGACAATGCGGCCGTAATCGGCATTCGCCAGCGGATCGTCTCCAAACTGCTTCCTGATCTGTTTCTTCATCTCGTCAACAAGTGCATCCTTAACCGAAGCCGCGCAGTACACATAATCCGGTGCCACACAGGTCTGACCGCAGTTCAGATATTTGCCAAATACAATACGTCTGGCCGCCAGCTTTATATCGGCTGTCTCGTCAATGATACACGGGCTTTTGCCTCCGAGCTCCAATGTCACCGGTGTCAGATGCTTCGCCGCATGTGCCATCACTTCTTTACCTACTGCCTGACTGCCCGTAAAAAAGATATAATCAAACTTTTCCTTTAACAGCCACTGATTCTCTTTACGTCCGCCGTTCACAACCACAACGTATTTTTGAGGCAGACATTCCGATATGATCTTCGCCATGATCTCACTCGTAAAAGGCGAGTAGGCACTCGGTTTGACAATCGCTGTATTGCCAGCTGCCAGCGCATCTACAAGTGGCTCCATCGTCAGAAGAAACGGATAATTCCACGGACTCATGATCAGCGTCACCCCATATGGCGACGGCTTTCTGAAGCTTCTGGACGCGAACTGGGCCAGCGGTGTCCGCACAGTCTGATCCTTGCCAAACTGCCGCATATGCTTGAGCATATAGCTGATCTCTGCCAACACCATGCCGGTTTCACACATATACGCTTCCGATGCGCTTTTACCGAGATCCAGTCTGAGTGCCCGATTAATCTCATCCTCATGTGCCATAATGCTGATCTGCAGCCGTCTAAGCGCCATCTCACGAAATGCCATATGCTGCGTTTTTCCTGTATAAAAAAACCTGCGTTGTCTATTGACCAATTTTCTGATTTCTCTCTGCTCCATCCCAAATTCCCCCTTACGCACCTTCTGTTTCTGTAAAAACACGCTCAGCGCATGTATGTTTCATTCTTTTTTACTGAATCTGACGGATTGCATCCTCTGTCAAATCCCGAAACGGAATGTTTTCTTCATTGCCGACATTCTCACTGATCCATTGATCAAAAGCATCCCTGTCGAGCGGCTCACCGGTTTCACTGCCATCCGGTGCATCCAGGTAATACACAATGCCATCACCGTCTTTGTCCGCATCATCCGGGAAGGCTTCCCCGTTATAATTGACATCGGATAAAGATTTATCCCAGGCATCGACAAAGTATTCGGCCCGATAGCTGTCATTGGCTACATCATAAGTATAAAACGTATACGGCCAGAACTCACCGGCATAGCCCTGATTATGTGAAATACCGGCTCCGATCGTTGCATTGTCATAAAATGTCAGCATCGGAAACTGCGAAAGTTCCTCATACAATTCACCGCTTGCTTCATCGTAATCATAAATCTTCGCTGTCATTGACGCCATACTTGTTGCCGTATAGCAGAAAACAAGCTCTTCTCTGCCGTCATGATCAACATCGTAAACAGCAAATTTGTTGCCTGACATCTCACCACTGATGTCATCTCTCAATTCTGATCCGTCCGGCAAAATATGATTCTGATAAATATTTTCCAATGCTGCCTGATAGGCTTTGATTCTTGATGCACGGTCTGCCTGCACCGTCGTCTCTGTCTCGGTCACTTCAGCTGTCTCCACCTGAGAGGCCGCAACTGTTTCTGTCATTGTTGCCGGTGCCGTACTTTCCACGGTCTCCTTCTGACCTGCACCACAGCCTGCCAGACTTACTATCACCGATGCTGTCATCATCCCTGTGATTACTTTCTTTTTCATTTCTCTATTTCCTCCCCGGGTTATTGATAATCAAACCTGCCGTCATTTTTTTCTTCAAGTGCCTTGATGATATCCAGCGCCAACGCATTGTATGGCGTCGGAATTCCAAACTGCTTTCCAAGTCGGACGAGCACTCCCGAAAACATATCCACTTCTGTATGTCGCTTTGCATCCAGATCCTGAAGTGTTGAGAAACGGGCCTTCGGTGAAACCGTCCGGCTGTCAAAGCTCGCCGCCTTTTCCTCCCGGATATCGATGCCGACGGCCAGGGCCACTGCCACTACCTCGTCCTTTAATTTTGTACTGATATCCATCACATACGCACTGTCTCTGTAACCGCCCAGACCGCATCCGACGATGGCCTGCGGCAGATTCATACTGATATTCAGGGCATATTTCGCCCATATTTTTTTGAGGATATCTTCTGAAATATGGAATCGCACACCGGAATCATTGAAAAGATTCTCAATCGCCGCAACACGCCACGACAGGCTACCGTCCGCCTCCCCAAAATAAACACCCTCCGTCACTTCCGGATTAAAACGGACGCAATGGCCGGTGCGCTCGGATGCGATTTTGATCATCGAATACATCATATGCTGCATGCCGATCCGATGACCAATGATCTCTTCACTGTCAACACCATTCATCACACTCATCACGATCGTCTCATCATCAACGATCTGTTCAATGGCATCCAGACTTCCTTCAAGACTGCCATATTTGACAGCTACAATCAGAAGATCGGCACCTTTAGCCTCCTGAGGTGTTTTTACGCAAAGTGACAGCTGACAATCGTTGATTGTCAGACCTTCCTTTTTCAGCCGCTCTTTTCTGCTGCCTTCTGCGATAATCCAGAGGTTTTCACCAAGCTTTGGCGCAAGGCCCGCAATTAAATAGCAGCCCACTGCACCGGCGCCAAGAACAGCCACTGTCTGAATCCTTTTATTTAAATGCTCCATCTCATTGTCCTGTTGATTTGAAATAATCATATTTGTCTTTACCCTCCTGTCACTTCATATGGATGTCGTCTCTTCGATATTATGTTACTTTCTGGCTTTCCGGACCAGCTTTCGGATCAGAGCGATCACAAGCACAATGATGACAACAACAATCAGACAGATCATGATAATGATCGCAGAGAACTTGTTCGGATGCTTCACAAGATCTATGATATTTTTACTGTCATCCACCACCTTACGCCCGTGTGTCGCCGCATAATACTCAGGTACATTGGCAATGCCATCCCCATCCGTATCATCAAAAGACTGCATATATCTGGCAATCGCGTCCCAGGCCTTTAACTCTCTGTCACCTTCCATAATTGCGTAATCTTCCAGATTTTCAATCGGATGACCATCCTTGTCCTTTGGCTGAAGCGACAATAACCCGTACGACAGATCCATGACGGATCCAAGCATTTGTCCGGTATATAAATCTGTCACAACATGATACAGCTGATCATCCTGGATTTCGATTCTTTCCCCGTCTTTGCGCGTCAGATAACAGTCCGTCACTTTATTTAAAATCATTCGATTCGGATTGTAAGTAAAATTCAAACCACTGCAATATAACCGCGCTGTTGTCATAAAATCAGAAATGGAAGCATCCACTTCTGCTGCCAGTTTCAGCTCTTTTCCCGTCAGATAAGCGTCAATCAGCGGATATCCGGGTACACCGTCTTTGCCGATACCTAATGAAAATGAATTGAAAATATCTTCAACTGTCAGGTTGCCCTTTGTATAAGTGTCTCGCACCGTACCACTTGGAACAACGGCTACATCTACCGGATCGCCATCAAAATACTCTGAATTTTCGACAGCATAAATATACGCATCGGACATGATATCACCGAGATTCAGTTCCTCATGCTTTGTCCCCATTTCCTCCAGACTGTTGAATTCCACCGCATTTTCTGCAAGCACTTCTTCTCTTGTATAACCAAAATCAGCAAGGTAGTTCGTATCCACCGTATCCATTAATGCATTGATTCTTTCCTGCGTTGCCTGATCCGGCTCGACATCCGAAGACACCGGAATCAACGTATAATCTGTCAGCTCCCATCGGCCGTCCGCTTTCTGTGTCATCGACAGGGAACCGAGATTTCTTCCGTATTCACCACAGGAAACAACGTATGTATCGCCATGGCAAATGGCTGTTTTCAGCTCCGTATGCGAATGTCCACTGATGATCAGATCAATATCCGGCACTGCTTTTGCGAGGATTTCATCCTCCGACTTCGACTCATCCTCCCACGTACCGCCATGAGACACGCAGGCAATCATATCGACATCTTCATTCTTCTTGATTTCTTCTACGGTTTGCTTAACAGCCTCCACCGGATCTTTAAAGATCAATTCGCATGTCGGTGCGCATTTCAAAGCATCTGTTCCAAAGACACCTACTACTGCAATTTTTACATTTCCCTTTTGAAGCACAACGTAATCTTTCACACCGTATGTTTCAAAAGCAGACTGAATCTGCTGCTGTCCGTCACTTAGTCCAGCCTGTTCCATACTGTCCCAATCCACATTGCAGACAACCAGTGCAGGCAATGTCTCACCGGATTTTACAGCTGCCTTCAGCATATTCGCCAGCCCCTTTGAACGGTAATCGTATTCGTGATTGCCAAAGGTTGTCACATCATACCCAAGAAAACCAAGCATGCGCAGCTCTGCTGCTTCTGTGTCATAGACCGTTTGAATCAGCGTTCCCATTGAAAAATCGCCGCCATCCAGCACAAGTGTATCCGGATTTACTTTCTTCTTTTCGTCGATCAGCGTTTTTATTTTGGCAAATCCGCCGACTTCCTTTTGCTCCCCATCTACAATTGTCGAAAAACTGTTCAGATGCGAATGCGTATCGTGTGTAAACAAAACGTCTACTTGTTTCGTTTCGGCTGCCGCTTCCACATGAATCCCCATTCCAATCGGAAGCAATAATACAATCATCAGCAGCAATGACAAAATCTTTTTTCGTGTTCCCATAAACTTTCCTCCTGCAACGTCATCAGAAACTCTTTTTAATGCGCCGCATACCCGAACCTGCTCATCCATCTGACACGAATCCTTTGTCTGCTTCGCAAAGATATTTCCGCTACTTTTAGTATACACAAAAAGCCGTCAAACAGAAAGTGAAATTATATATTTATTTGGCGGATACGCCACACCGACAAAATGCGTAGCATTTTGGAGGTTAGCTCTGAACAGTTATATTTATTTTTCATACGCAAAATGCCACAGTGATACAATTTCTCGATTTATGGTTTGACAAAAGCCCTTAGCTATGGGTTTTGACCCACAGCTAAGAGCTTTATATTGTATAGATTCGTTTTATTCGAATTCCACTGTTCCGGTTGGCTTCACTTAATTCCCTTATTTACTTTATCCAAGTGCCACATCCAGCACCATCAATCATCAAACTGAATCCGACCGGTTCAACTACACCGGATAACACGCCGCCTAGAAATCCCCTTCCCCTCTTCTTCTGCTCTGAGCGGCATGGAAATAGTGGCTCCTTCTGGAAAATTCTGAATCGCAATGCCTGTATGTCGCCGACGACAGTCGTCAAAAATTTCTACAGTAATGCATCAGAAAATCAAACAATTCTTTATTTGTTTCTCCATTAATTTCCTCTGCTTCCAGGTACTGCGGCAATGGTATTCCCTGTTGACATTCCCCGCAAATATCAATGCCCAGGATATTTCCGCTTGTTAAAAATGGCATCAGCAGCCGTTCCAGCACAGGTAATGGCATTTTTCCCTGACTCCAATTTGTCTCTGAATATTCTTCATCCAAAATATCTTTGTCAATAGAAATATAAACCGGAAGATTCCTTTTTATCCCCGAAATTTTATTTTCATCTTCTACACTTTGAATCTCCTCTTCAGAAAAAGTAATCAGCTTTTCCTGCAATTCTGCACCAGACACCAGACCTTCTTTTTCACAATATATCTGCAAAATATCGCTTTCCTGCGGTCCAATCAATATCAACTGCTGCAACCATGGATTTGTTTTTAATACTTTTCCTGCCCAGTCACCACAGCTTGTCATTTGCTCAATCATCGGTTTTTGCATATCTGTATGATGGTCAAGTAAAATTAAAGAAAATTTCTGTTTAATCAACGCCGTCATGATGCCTGTTACATAGTGATAATTTCCAGAATCCAGAAAATGAATTCCATGAATACCATAGGGCGCAATTCTCGCTCTGATTTCTTCTTCTGCACGTTTGGAACAATATAAATCACATTCCGTAATATCAGAACAGTCCAGCCAATGCACTTTATCATTCCTTGGAATCTTCTCGTCACAATATACATGTGAAAAATCTAAAATCAGATGATTTGTGGTCATATTTCATTTCCCCTTGCCTTCTTTTCACAATCTAATATTTCAAGCTATCATTTTACAGATCCGTGTATTCCATTTGTCTTTTTTTCGTTCGCATTCCCATTCTCTCATAAAATTTTTCTGCTGAAGTATTTCCTGTCCATACATTCAATGTCACTTCATAGCAGCCCCGTTGCTTTGCTTCTTTTTTTACATGTTCAAACAGACTTTCACCAATATGCTGGCCCCGTGCTTCTTGATCAACACACAGATCATCGATATAGAACGACTTAAATGGTACCATATTGTTTGAAACAGGCTGCTCCTGTAATTGGCAAAATGCATACCCCACACAAACATCCGCTTCATCCACTGCAACAAATATTGGCTTTTCTTTATTTTTTAAAATCTCTCTCAATTCGTCTATGGTATATTTTGTCGTACCTGGGATAAAAATATCAGGTCTTATATCTGCATGAATTTGCAGTACCTGTTCTAATAGCTTTAAAATTCTCGGAATATCTTTTTCTTTTGCGTCTCTGATCATCATTTTGTCTCCTCCATCAACATTTCCTGATACCCGGCAGTCCCATACGCTTTAATTCTTTCCACCACCGGTTTCAATCTATCATCCGTAATCCGCTCCAGTATCTTCATTCGCTTCGGCGATATAACTTCCTCTGACTTACACTTCTCATAATCTTCCGTTTCCATATGCCAGTAATGAAATTCTCCTTTATAATACCGTGATAGCTTCTGTGCGATCAGTATACCTTCCGGATCCAGATCTCCCGCATAATACACTTTGGTTCCAGACTTTGCCAGAAGCTCCAGTACCATCAGTCCGGCCAGTCTCGGCTGTCCGTTCATACACATATACGCTCTTCTTGTGTTTTTCTCTTTTTCTTTTCCACACAATACTGCAAAAACAGAAGGATTTTCCACAATGTAGATTTCATCTTGTGAACAACGAAGCAACTCCCACTCTGATATCACTGCAAGCGGCACCTGTACAATATGCTGTTCCCTTGCAAATCCCGCCATCCCCTGATGAATACTTCCATCTTTTTTGACTGCCTGTACCTGATACAGCATCGCATAATTTGAGATATCATCCAGCATAATGCCTGCCATCAGATAACTTTTCTGGCGCTTGTAAGCCGGAAAAATCTCAGATGCCTCTATCTTAATGCTTCTACTCTCCATATCCATCTGGATAATCTGATACAGGAAATTGCCATCGGCAGTTCCATTGTCAAATGCATGTGGATTTCCTGTCAGCATCGCTGCAAATACAGCCAGATACAGCTTCTCACTTTGACGATATGGTAAATGATTATACATTTCTGCTCCAAGCCGCAACAGTCGCTCCCATTCTGTAAGTTCCCGATTCTCACTGTCTTTGACGATATTTTTCAACGATTCTTCCACCGCCTCTATCGGCATTCCTTCGTAACTCTTTCGGAAATTTTCCCATATTCTTTCTTTTTCCTGTTGCCTTAGAAGTTTTTGTTTCTGTTTTCCAAGCAATGGTTCTTCGAAAAAGTTTTCTAACAGCCATTCCGGTGTCATATTTTTGTAACGGCTTACTTCCAGTGCCTGCCGGAATTTCTCTGCAGACACTGTCACACTTTTCTGTCCATGAAAAGACTTGCCAAAGAAGCCCTCCAATTCTTCGATGTCCTGTGATTTCAGATTCTTCAAAACCACTTTTCCGCCAAACCTTCCATAAGAGCTGTATTTTTCTCGAAAGCCTCTCAGAACTTTTTTCCAGACCGGACTTTGTCCAAAATATGCCAGGCATTCTTTTTTTATCTTCTCAAGTTCTTCCTGTTCACTCTCATTCATCGCCATTCAACCTTTTCATCATATCCTTAACTGCATTTTTCAACTATCTTACTAGTACATCGTTTCGTAAATAACTATACCAATCGCGTAGGATGCGGATTCGATTGTGCAGGTAAAAAAACGCAGGCGTAGCGGGCTACGCCGAGGCTTTTCTACCTGCACAATCGGATTCGCAGGCAAGTGAATGGTGTAGTTATTTCGAAAACGATGTACTAGTGATTTTCTGATGCCATTCCAAGCTCTATACCTCTCTGCTCAACTTCTTCTTCATGCTCTAACAATTCCTTTTTATGTCCGTTCCACAGATATGGCATAACCGTCACAAATTTCGCATTGCCCGGACGAATCAGCTGGTAGATTGCCAATGCATCCAGTGTATCACAGTCGCCCCACAGAACCTGGGAGTTAATAATAAAGTCAAACCCGAACTCTGTCATCAGACGGAACATATCACGGATATTCCTATTGTCCACTCCGGCAAATGCTTCATCCAGTGAGATGAGTCTTGGCGCGTCTTCCCTGCCGCCCTGATACTTCGCCACAACTGCTGAGAATAACGGCACATACATGGACATCGCCTTTTCTCCGCCGCTGAAAGTTCCAAATACACTGTTTGTCAGTTCTTTCTGTCGTTCTCCGTTCTTCTGTGAGAACAATTGAAATTCAAACCATTTACGATAATCCAGAGTATCTTTCATAATCTGATAGAATGATATCATTCCGGCACTGTCTCTTGCATTTCTTCTCGCTTCTGCTACTTTCGAGCGGAAATGTGCCGAAAGCCTAGATGCTTCTTCTTCGCTCATCAGGCGGTAATCTTTCTTTAACAAATCCACCAGTTCTTTTGTATCCAGCTGGTCTTCCTGTTCTGCTGTTTTGCTTCTCCATCTGAGGCTAAGCTTCAGACCACTGGATGTGTTCATGTCGTTCATCAGGGAATTCATCTTTTGTACCCATGTGTTGGATGCATTAATCTTTCCACGGATCTTCCGGCTTACCGTATTGGCAAGAATATCTTCGAACAGTTCCCGGTCACCATCTTTAATCAGATTCTCCAACTCTTCGATATCTTCTTCCAGATGTGTAAGAAGACTTAAAAATGATATCTTTACCCCCTGATATCTGGCGGAAATATCCAGTCGCTTTGCAGGAAATTCTGTCTGTTCTGCTTCTGCAAATAATTCATTCTGCATCAAATGATAATCCGTCAGAAATCCTCTGTTTTCAAAATATACTTTATTCAGATCACGGATCACACTGTCTTTATCCAATGCCTTTACGTCAGACTCAAGATAACTCCGTACATGTCCGGCATCATCCGGTATCTCTTCCGGTATCTCCACATAGTGCAGACGCTTCTCCTGTTCATAACATTCTGAAAAATATGCCGTCTTCTTTTCGTATTCTTCAATTCTCTTCCTGCCGTTTTCCAGACGCAGAGTCAGTTGTCCGACTTCGTCTTCTTCATGGGTCTGTCTGCTTACACACATACGCAGTTTTTCCGGATAGGCTTGAAGCCACTTGATGCATGCGTCCAGACGGTCTTTGATTTCTTCATAATCAGTCAGCCGTAATTGTTCCTGAATCGATGTCTGTTCTTCCGTCTTTCTCTGTATTTCTTTTTGAATCTCGAACAGATCATACCGGATCTGCTCCATATCTGCATCCAGGTCTTCCAGATGTTCTTTTCTCTCTTTCAGATACTCCAGGCTTCTGAGGAACATTTCATGTGCTGCAATCAGACTGATCAGATGCCTGCCATATTCTTCTGCTGCTTTTTTTGCTTCTTTGAATACATCATAAGAGCAGGTCAGATACAGAGACTCTGCAATTTCCAGTGCTTTCTTTTTCTTCTCTTTCACGTTTTCGATCAGTTCACGAATCTGCTCTTCTAATCTATCACTCTCCCGTCTGATCTGTTCACATGCCCTTTCCTCTGCACGCATCATCTGAAGGGCTTCCCTCATATCTGTGTCTTTTGGAAGATTCTCGTACTCCTGTCTGAGAATATCCTTCCTTTCAAACAGCTTCCGATGCATTTCTTCCAGTTGCTGCAATATTTCTTCCAGTTCTGCGATTCTCTGTCTGCAGGCTTCAATCTTTGCCTGTCTGTGTTTTTCACGGGCCTTTGTCCCAAGGTAGCCGGCCTCATATTCTCCGGTTACTGTTCCTGCAAGTACACCCATCCGGTAAGTGCCGTCTTCTGCAACCGCAATCATACTTTCGTTATCATACGCAATACTTCCAAGAATTCCTGTCAACCGCTGATTGGAGAAAATGTCATTAACTTCTTCATTCAGTTTCAGTACATCTAACAGACTGTGCTCCGACTGGATATCTTTCTGACCATTTTTACAGCTAAACAGGTAATGATCTTCACAGCCCTGTTCTAAGTGCAGAACCTGCTCTTTGTATTGTTCATCAATCACCAGCGCATCCAGAATTCCCATTTTCAATAATGCTTCTTCCAGACGGTTACACTCTTTTTCGTCCAGATTATTTCCGAACTCTATAACCTTATAGAACTCCTGGTACGGAATTCCAAGTGCATCCAGTCTCCGACGGTTACAGATAACCGCTTCTGATCGTTCCGGCTGTGGTTCTTTCTGATTCTCCCATTCTGACAGTTCTGCTTTTACTTCTTCCAGTTCTCTTTCTGTTGTTTCTTTCTCTGCTCTATTCGCAGAAATCCCGGATTCAACCTCCGCATTTTTTCCAATCCACACATCTGCAATCTTCTGACGGACCTCTGCAAAATCAGAGTTCTCTTCGTAAGACTCTGCAAATATGCTTAATGCTCTTAATAGTTCTTTTTCCAGTACCAGTTCCTGATTCGCACCATTCCACTGATACAGATTTTCTTTCCATTCATTCTGTGTCTGTACGAATACAGCTTCCAGTTCCGATACTTTTCTCTGCAGCGTATCCAGTTCACGGATCCGTTTTTCTCTGTCTTTGATCAGATCATCTTTCTGTCTTTCCAGGTGATCTGTCTCTGCAAGAATCTCTGTTCCTTCATGGATTTTTTCTTTTGTATGATTATATTGCTGCTGATGTAATTCGAACTTATATGGCTCTTCCGGATACTTTTTCAGCTCGTCTTTCATAAATGCATGTTCTTCAAAGGCCATGGTATCTGCCTCGTCCTGCATCTCTTCTATGAGTTCCTCCAGTTCTTTTTCTTTCTCATACTTCCTGTCTTCTTCTGCTTTGATCTGATTCTGTGCATCCTTGTACTGATCCTGTTTCAGTTCAAGAAAATTCTTTTTCCCTTTTAAATTCTTTTGCCGGACCTCCAGTTCTGCTGCCAGTTCTGATTCTCTTCGTTTTAATGCTACAGCATCACTTTTATTCAGGGATTCACGTTCTTTTTCCATAGACTCACGTTTCGCATCCAGTTCCTGATGTTCTGTTTTGAGTTTCTCTATATTCTGCCTGCACCCGTCCAGTTTCTTCTCTTGCTCTTTTTGCTGTGTTTCTGCGTCTTCCAGTCTGATTTTTGCCTGCTCATACCTGTCTGCTTTTTCATATAATAATTTCTGATTATATTTTAAAAATACCACCTGAATCTTCTCTGCAGCCTGTTTCGCTTCTTTTCTATTCTTCAGGTTCATATTCATAGTATCCATATTTTCAATGGCTTCAGACATCGGACGCAGGTCATCATCCGATAATGGTTGAAGCGAATCGCTCAGAATATCATTAATGACAGACGGCTTGAAATCTTTGGAAAGCTTCGGTGTTCTAAGCTGGATCAAAAGATCTATCATTTCCTTATATTCTTCTGCCGTCTCGAATCCAAAGATCTGGTGGTTGACATACTCCATGTAATCGGCCTGTCTGTCAATAACCCGTCCTCCTGCCCCTATCCTGTTCTCCAGTTCTTTTTTGGAAAGTGTGACTTTTTCTCCCGTGTCTTTGTATAAAAAGAAATCTTTTCCTACCCGTCTCCCATCCGTCAGACTAAAATACCACTTGTCCAGATTCTTCCCTTTTCTCACCCGGATTCCCATACCGATCGTCAGATAGGTATCGCTGTCCTTCCTTTTGAATTCCAGATAAAGATAACCGGTCCGCTCCTCTCGCCCATCATCTTCTTCCAAAAGATAACTGCTCATCTTACGGTCTCTGGAACCGAATGGATCCAATCGTTCCGGGCTCATATTGCCATCCAGCAAAAGTGGTACTACGCTCTGCATCGTAACAGATTT
The DNA here is from genome assembly GCF_023656595.1 of Coprococcus intestinalis. Classification (NCBI taxonomy): domain Bacteria; kingdom Bacillati; phylum Bacillota; class Clostridia; order Lachnospirales; family Lachnospiraceae; genus Coprococcus; species Coprococcus intestinalis. The sequence goes on from NZ_JAMOKJ010000005.1 coordinate 152,480, forward strand.
TCCTGATCCATTTGATCCTCGAAGAAGCATTCTTCCCTTTACAAAAGGAAATTCCTGTTCATCATAATACCAGAAGTTGATCAACCCGATTTTATTGGCCTGCCATCTACTATTCATCATTTCTTCCTCCCATGTAATCCGCCGGATAACTTCCCTGTATCTTTCCGATAAGCGGACAGATCTTAATCTGATGATCCGCCTCATCTTTCCTTATAAACATCCACACTTCCATCTCATCGATCACACTTTTGACAAATTCACCTTCTGGCATCTCACGATAGTTTTTCGAAAATCCACTTCCGTATTCCTTTTTCACATCTTTTATCAGATTCTCAAATTCAATCTGGTCTATGCAGCAGCTCTCATCTGCTGCTGTCTTCCATTCATCATTCTCTATCTTCTTACGCATCTTCCCAAAACACAAAAGCAGAATATCCGATATTGCATTATTGCCCGGAAATACAGAACCCATTCTGCAGTCGTCACCGGACAAAAGATAGGCACTTCCTCTATGAATGTGCACCTGACAGTCAAATAGCTGCTCCAGTTCTTCGCTCAATCTCCGTCCATAATATTTCAAATATTCAAAATCTTCCGGTGATCCGTCTTCTTTATACATGCCCGGCGCAAAAACCAGTCTTTTATACACTTTGTGTCTCCTCGCGAATCCCCGGTCTTCATCTACTTCGAACCAATCACTTTCCCGAAAATCTTCCGGCTTTGTATATTCCATGATGTCCTTCGAAAAGCTCTTCATAAAATATCTGGATGCTCCTGTATTTTCATAAAGCACCTCTCCCGCTTCATCATCCATGAATGCTTCATCTTTTCCATCCGTAATTCCGACAATTCCCTGCTCTACTGCAAATCTTAATACACGGATCAGTTTTCTCCGGTTCGTATATAACGTCCAGTCCGAAATATCACCCGGCAGATTTGCCGTGATGTATTCCGTCAGCTGCGACAGAATAAACTGTTCCTGTGCATCCCGGTCTTCCAAATACATTAACAGCATACACAGGTAGGCATATTCTTCTTTTGATGAAAATTTCATGATGCCCATAAAACTTTCTGGAATGACCGGAATCTTCTCCATTTTGATCAGGAGGGAATTATCAATAATCTGACAGCCCATTTTCTCTATAGTAAATTTGCGAAGTTCTCCGAGTGCATCTCTTAATTTATAATACATTTCTTTGTCTCTGGATTTTAATATCCATCTTTTACTTAAAAGAACTTCCAACTCCTTCATCATACTTCCTCCTGAAATACAATTGACAGCTTCGGCATTGTAAAGTTTCCATCTTCACAATGTACCACACAGTTTTCTCCTGCCTGACTTCTGTCTAATATATATCTTCTTCCATCGTCTGTCCTTGCCGAAAAATCTGCGGATTCCATGGCATCTGACAACCATTTTAAAAGAATCTCGCGGATTCTTGGTTCCAATACAGGCAGTTTATCAAAATATATCTTTCCATCTACTTCCAACGCCCGTAGTTTTTCCGTCTCTTTTTTCTGCTGCTCAAGCAACTTACGTCTTGTTTCCTGTTTTTGCTCTGCCGATTCACGGATGGCACTTCTCCGGGATTTTTCCCGGTACGTACGCACTCTCGGTTTCAGAGTAATTTCCATTGGCTGCTCTTCGTAGACTCCGATATTCATGCTGTCCGTCTCACGGATCAATTCTCCTGCAAGATGCTGTGGGCATTCCATACCGAATACCATTGCCGACATCTTGTGTGCTTCTTCCACATTCTGACATCGCAAGAATAATTCTGCTACCTTCCGGTATTCCTCTTTTCGGTTGGCACCCAGTGCATTTTTCTCGCTCAGCTGTGCCGCATACCTTGTAATCCTGCGGATGATATCATTGGTAGCATCAAAAAGTTTTCCCGCTTCGTTCTCCTGCCCTTCATTTTCCACGAACCAGTCATAGATGCTCTGATAACGTCCCTGGATCTTCTGCTCTATCATTTCTTTTGAGACTTCTATCTCCATACGCGGAATTGACAATTCATAATCTATCACTTTTTCAAATACCTGTTTTTTCAGCTCTTCGCTCTGTAAACGCAGATTTTCCTCTATCACTCCGACATTTCTCTGCAGTCCTTTAATAAAGTTTCGCAGATACTCGATCAACCGATCTTTGAACACCAGAAATTCCTTCGTATGCATCATCTCTTCCGCCCGGACGCTATTCAGATCCCTGATATAATCCTGATAATTCTGATTCAACCGCACAAAATCATTATTCAGGTCCGTCCACCATGTGTATACTTCACTCTTATCTCTTTCTCCCATCTCCGGGAACCGCTCCACACTTCTTCGGATACGTTCCAAAAGGGTCGGCTCTAATGATGCACCTTCTATAAACAAATTCTCTAACCGGATGACCAGACGTTCTATCTCCACACTGTACTCCGTCATCTGATACCGGTATTTCTTATTCTTGAATTCTTCAATCGATGCGACCTTTTTGGTATCCTGGATTGTATTCAGATTCTTCCACTCTGTCAGCATCATGAGATCCTGCTGGCACTGTTCCATTCTATAATCAGCAAAAAATGGATCCTGTATCATCTCTTCATAGACTTCTTCCTGATACAACCAGTACTTCAGTTTTTCATAATGCTCAAAAAATATACGCATGATACAACGGTATCTGCTTACATTGTCAGCATTCAAATATTTTGCTTCTGTCAGTGGCCTGATTAATTTGTCCGATACCTGCATAGAACTTCTCCTTCTTCTTAGTTAAATCCAGTATAGCACATATATTAGAGATGTATGCCATAATCCCCTGTTTTCTCTTTTATATCTACCTTGAATGAAAAACTAAAACCCAACTGAAAATACGTCTAATAATCAAAATTCTGTTCTGAGGTCAAATAAAGCCCTAATAATGGATGTTCAAATTCAAATATCATGCTATAATTAAGGCATT